>DASROJ010000287.1:0-6877 GCA_035646975.1 Patescibacteria group bacterium | reverse complement strand
CCGCAAGACGCCGACCGGTCAGGTGGACGAAGACATCGTCGAGTGTCGGCTGCCCCCAGGTCACCGAGGTGATCTCGTCACGGAACGTCTCGACCACCTGGCTCACGAATCGGTGGCCCCCGGGTGTCTCGATACGCAGCGACCCGTTCACCACCGTGGCGTCAATCGAGAAGTTCTTCCGGATCTGCGCCGCCATCGAGTCCGGCTCGCGGCATTCGATCACCACCACGTCGCCGCCGATGGAGCTCTTGAGCCGGGTCGGCTTGTCGAACGCCACCAGCTTTCCTTCGTGCAGGATGCCGACCCGATCGCATCGTTCGGCCTCCTCCATGAAGTGCGTGGTCAGCAGGATGGTGACGCCGTCGTTCTGACGCCGGGTCTCGAGATGGTTGAGGAATTCCCTGCGAGCGTTCGGATCCAGCCCCGTGTTGGGCTCGTCGAGCAGCAGCACCGAGGGGCGGTGCAACAGCCCCTTGGCCAGCTCGGCGCGACGTTGCAGACCACCCGAAAGCGATTCGACCCGATCGCCCGCGCGATCGGCGATGCCCAGCGCCGCCATCATCGCGTCGCACCGACGCTTGAGCTCGCCGCCGGACAGTCCGTACAGATGTCCATGGTGCGTCAGGTTCTCCCGCACGGTGAGCTTGAGGTCCAGGCTCGGCCGCTGGAACACCACCCCCAGAGCGCGACGGACCCCATCGGGATCGGCGATGACCGAGCGCCCCAGGATCCTGGCGTCCCCTTCGCTCGGCCGCAGCAGAGTGGCGAGTATCCGGAACAGGGTTGTCTTGCCGCCGCCGTTGGGCCCGAGCAGCCCGACGATTTCGCCGGAATTCACGGTGAAGGTGACGTCGGCCAGCGCCCGCCGCTGCGCGTACGCATGTCCGAGATGCTGTACGTCGATCGCCGGAGTGGTCTCAGGCACCGCGCCCCCCCCGGACTCGCGCCTCCTCGGACGGATCGAGGAACTGATCGACGGCGAGCCACAAGGTGCGCGCGTGCCGGAAGAACAGCAGGGGGAAGACGACGCCGAACACGCCGCAAATCGACAGGCAGGTCCAGGGTCCCAGGCCCGCCAGCTTCTCCAGCGCGAAGTACCCCGCGATCATCAGCACGGTGGTCAATCCGTAGTTGAGATAAATCGAACCGATAAAGTAGCCGGGTTCCCGCTCGAAAACCAGACCGCAATCGGGGCAGGAGCTCCGCATCCGGAAAAGCCCCCGGAAGATCGGGCCGCCCGAGCAGCGCGGGCACCTCAGACGCGCCGCGGAGACGAAAATCTTCCACACGCCGCGCAAAACACCTAGACTCACCCGGCCGGCCTCCCCGTCGCATGAGCCGCGCCAGCCGCTTTAGCTGCTTCAGCTGCTTCAGCTGCCAGAGGCGACGACGACCGATTCTGCCATAAGGGGATCGTGAGATCCATTTGGAGCCGGGCGCCCCTTCAGTGCGCCCTCGTGATGCTGGTGGCCGCCGGCCTGCACCTCGGCGCCCTGCGGGACGGCTTCGTCTTCGACGACCACCAGATCCTCGAAGCCAATCCGCTCGTGACGCAGTCGGGGCATCTCGGCGAGATCTTCACGTCGCACTACTGGCATCCGCTGCGGCCGGTCGGGTACCTGTACCGCCCCCTCACCGTGCTGTCGTTCCGGCTCGACTGGATGGCCGGCGGCGGGCGGCCGACGCCGTTCCACGCCACCGGCATCCTGCTGCACGCTGCCGTGTCGGCGACGGTGTTTCTCGTGCTCCTGAGCCTCTATCGCGAACGCGCGGGGGTTGCGCTGCTCGGGGCGCTGCTGTTCGCCGCGCATCCGGTGCACGCTGAGGCGGTGGCCGGCATCGCCGGGCGGGCCGATCTGATGGCGACCTTGTTCGTGATGCTGGCCTGGTGGCTCCATCTGCGGGGGCGCAACGGGCTGGTAGCGATCGCTTTTTTCACGGCGCTGCTGTGCAAGGAAAGCGCCGTGGTGGTTCCGGGCCTCCTGATCGTGTCGGATGCCTGCCTCGGCGCCCTGCCGCGGCACCGAAAGCAGGCCACGGCGGCGGCGCTGCGGCGGTACGGTCCCTGTCTGGGCGCCCTGGTCGTCTACCTGGCGATTCGCGCCGGCGTGCTGGGCTCGCCTGCCGGTTCGCCCGCCGCGCTGATCCCGGTGATGGACAACCCCCTCGTGACGGCCACCCTGCCGCAGCGCGTGGCCACGGCGTTCAAGGTGCTGGCGATCCAGACGCGGCTTCTGTGCTTTCCGTGGAGGCTGTCGGCCGACTATTCGTTCGACCAGATCCCGCTCGTGCGCGACGCGGCCGACCCGTTGCTGCTGGCCGGCCTGGCGCTCTTCGGGCTGGCGGCGGGGGCGGCGTGGCGCTGGCGCTCGCGGCGCAACGGGCCGGCGCTGCCCGTGCTGACCTGCCTGGTCTGCCTGGCTCCCGTCTCCAATGTCGTCGTGCCGATCGGCACGATGCTCGCCGAGCGGACTCTCTATCTTCCCTCGGTCGGGTTCTGTGCCGGCCTTGCCCTGGCCCTGGCCGCGCTGGCACAGCTCTTTTTCCGCCCGTCGCGCGCGCGCGCCGCCGTCGCCTCCCCGTCCACCATGGGCGCCCAGTTCACCATGTTCGCCATGTTCGCCATGTTCGCCATGTACACCATGGGCGCGATCATCGTCACTCTGTTCGGAGCGCGCACGGTCCTGCGGGTGGCCGACTGGCGTGACGACATGACCCTGTTCGCAACCGCCGCGCTCAGCTCGCCCGACAGCGCCAAGGCGCACTACAACCTCGGCATGCTGCGTCTGAAGAGCGGCGATGCCGCCGGGGCGGCGTCCAGCCTGCAGCGCGCCGTGGAAATCGCGCGCGGGTTGCCGGAGCGGGTCGACATGATGAGGGACCTGGCCACCGCGCTGTCGGGGATGGGCCGCGACGACGAGGCTCTCGCGTTGCTGGAGCGCGCCCGCTACATCGATCCATCGCATGCCGGTGTCCTGGTGAATCTTGGCAATGCCTACGCCGCCAGAGGTGAGCGCGACAAGGCGATGGAAGCCTATGAGGCCGCCTTGCGCGTCGCACCCGATCACAGCGGGGCCAGGATGAACCGGGCCCGGCTCCTGCTGTCGTCCGGGCGCGCCGGCGCGGCGGCCGAAGAGCTCGAGCGTGTGACCCGCGACGCGCCGCGGCTGCCCGAGGCATGGCTGCTGCTGGGCGACGCCCGGCTCGCCACCGGTCGGCGTAACGAAGCGGCCGCCGCGTGGCAGGAGTCGATCCGCCTGGCCGCAGCCGGCAGGGACGACATCGTTCGAGCCGCGCGTGAGCGCCTCTCGCGCCGGAACTGACTCGCCCAAAGCCACGCCCTGTCTCAAATTGACTCCCCCGGGGCACTGTGTTACGGTGGCCGCCCATCACACGGAGAAGCTTGATGCCTCGCGCCTACAAGAGGATTTACGTACCCGTCGACAACTCGGGCTACTCTTTTGCCGCCATCGATCTCGCCGTGGACCTCGCCACCAAGTTCGACGCCTGCATCGTCGGCAGCCATGTATTCGCCGCGGGCGTGTCCGATTCCTATCTCGACCTGATGGAAGAGTGCTGCCGCACCGCGGCGGTCAAGTTCGAGCGAAAGACGCTCGACGGACGCCATCACCGGATGATCCTCGAGGACATCGAGCAGAACCATTACGACCTGGTGATCATGGGAGCCCTGGGCGCCGGCGCGGTGGACGAGAGCCAGCTCGGCTCGGTGGCCGAGCGGGTGGTCAGGGGCGCCGGCACCGACGTGCTGATCGTCAAGGATCTCATTCCAGACCCCGACGGCGCGATACTCGTGGCGGTGGATGGCTCACCCCAGTCGCTCGAGGCGCTGGCCGCGGCGGTCGAGTTCGGTCGTTCCACCGGGCGCCCCGTGGAGGGAATCGTGGTGGGCGAAGGCCATGTCTCGGGCAAGGCTTCCGTGGCCCTCGAGTCGGCGAGGCTGGCGGCCGCGGCCGAAGGCATCGAGATCGAGCTCACCGTGACCGAGGGCAAGCCGTTCGACAGGATCGTGAAGCTCTGCCGCGAGAAACGTCCCTGGCTGCTGGTCATCGGCAAGACCGGCGCCGACACCGAAGAAGACGACGATGTCCCGCTCGGCTCGACAACCGCCAACCTGCTGCGTCTGGCTCCGTGCAATGTGCTGGTGACGCCAGGTGTTCGCGCCGGCACCGGCCGGCTGCTTCCGGCCGACCGGACCATCGCCGCGCTTCCGGTGCCCGCCACCGGGCAGCGAATGCTCCAGTGGACCGAGGATGCCGAGCGGCTGCTCGAAGATGTCCCAGGAGAGCAGCGTCCCGACGTGATTCGCACCGTCGAGGAAGGCGCCAGAAGGATGGGGATAACCATCATCACCGCCGAAACGATAGACAAGGTGATGCTCGGTTACATAGACTCCTAGCAGGGATTCCACCGGGCCTTCCCCCGGCGCTCCCGCGAGGTCACCCATGAAGATTTATCTCGTTGCCCCCAGGAACCCCGAATCGTTCTGGACGTTCGACCGCATCCTCGACACCGTCAACGCGCAGTGCATGTTCTCCAACCTCGCGTTGCCCACGCTGGCGGCGCTCACGCCGCCCGGCCACGAGGTCGTGGTCTGCGATGAGAACGTCGACACGGTGAATTTCGACACCGACGCGGACATCATCGGCGTGACCGGGTACATCATCCACCAGAAGCGGATGAAGGAAATCATGGGGGAATTCCGGCGGCGGGGGAAATTCGTCGTCGTGGGCGGCCCTTACGCCTCGCTCTGCCCGGACGACCTGAGCAGGCACGCCGACGTCGTCTTCATGGACGAGGCCGAGGAAACCTGGCCGCTGTTCCTCGCGGATTACGAAGCCGGCAGCCACAAGACCCGCTACCATCAGGAAGAAAAGACCGACATGTCGACGACGCCGCTGCCTCGGTTCGATCTGCTCAACCTGTCGGCCTACAGGACCGTGTGCGTCCAGTTCGCGCGCGGCTGCCCGTTCACCTGCGAGTTCTGCGACATCATCACGATTTTCGGACGCAGGCCGCGCGCCAAGGCGATTCCACAGGTCATGGCGGAGATACGCGAGCTGCACCGGCTCGGCGTCGAGCGCGTTTTTCTCGTGGACGACAATTTCATCGGCGACAAGAAGCGGGCAAAGGCCCTGCTGCGCGCCATCGTCGACTTCGGCGTGGAGACGCACTTCGCCATGGATTTCAATACCGAGGTGAGTCTCGATGTCGCCCAGGACGACGAGCTGCTGGCGCTGCTGCGGGACGCCAACTTCCAGAGCATTTTCGTGGGTATCGAGACGCCCCGGGCCGCGTCGCTGATCGAGTCGAAGAAGCGGCAGAACGTCCGCGGCGACATTCTCGAAGCGGTGCTCAAGGTGCAGAGGTTCGGCATCCGGGTGGATGCCGGAATGATCGTCGGGTTCGACAACGACGACGACGCCATCTTCGAAGAACAGTTCGATTTCATCCAGGCCGCCCGCATCCCGGTGTCGATGACCGGCATGCTCAACGCGGTGCCCAAGACGCCGTTGCATGACAGGCTGAGCAAGGACAACCGCCTGCTGAGCTTCAACACGGGCGACCAGTTCATCATGACGAACATCATCCCCAAGTCGATGACGAGCCGGCAGCTGTATGAAGGGTATCGGCATCTGATTGGCCGGCTGTACGACTTCGACAACATGAAGGATCGGATGATGGACTACCTGCTGACCCGTGGCGCGCAGGTCAAGGAGAAGCTCTACCTGAACCGCGGGGACATCAGGATTGCCTGGAGGGTGCTGCGGGATTGCGTGCTGTTCACCTCGGGCAAACGCCGCATGTTCACCCTGTCGGTGCTTGCCAGGACAATGGCCTTCCGCCCGATGGCGATCAAGGAGGCCATCACGGTGGCGGTGCTGCACAAGCATTTCTACGAGTACATGCAGGACGTCTGCCAGCAGCTCGAGGAGCACGCCGCCCGGGAATTCCCCCTGGCGGAGTATTGAAGGACTCCGGCACCCGGACAGGCTCCTAGCCCCGCCTCCCTCTCATCTCGACCGGATGGGGCTTCATCCACCACTGGTTCCAGCAGAACTTCGCCAGCTCGAGCATGGCGGCCACCACCACCAGCGGCTTGTTGCCGGTGGGCGTGCCACGCGCCCGCGGATAGTGGGTGACGCCGACTTCGCGGATGACCAGGCCGTTTCTCACCGCCTGCACCAGTATCTCGCCGCTGATCAGGATGCCGTCGGACTTCATCTGCACGACATCGAATATCGACTTGCGATAGAACTTGAAGGCGCAGTCGAGGTCACGCAGCCTCACGCCGAACAGCGTCCGCATCACGAGGTTGTAGACGCCGGCGTTGAATCTCCTGTGCCAGGGGTCCTGCCGGTTGATCCGGTAGCCGGTGACGATGTCGGCGCCTTCCAGCAGCGGAATGAGCCGATCGATCTCGTCGAGATCGAATTGAACGTCGCCGTCGGTATAGAAGATCAACGGGTGGGCGGCCGCGGCGAAGCCCGATCTCAGCGCGGCGCCGTAACCGAGGTTGGTCGCATGCCGCACGAAGCGCACGCTGCTGTCGGCCGACGCCAGCGCTTCGCAGAGAGCCGCTGTGCGGTCATGGCTGCCGTCATCCACGAGGACGATCTCGCAGCGCTTCACGCGCGGGAAAATCTTGCCCCGGATCTCCGCGACTGTGGCCTCGACGTTTTCTTCCTCGTTGTACATGGGGACGACGACAGAAAGGGACGGCAGGGGTTCCATGCGTATCCTTTCACTTCTTGACGATGAGGTAGTAGTCCTCTCCCGCGAGCAGCTGCTGGTCGAGCAGCTCCCAGGCAAGTCCGTGGCGCGTCTTCAGGTCGTCGAAGGCCGCGCGGTCGAGCAC
>DASROJ010000286.1:0-2012 GCA_035646975.1 Patescibacteria group bacterium | reverse complement strand
AAAAGAAGAAGCCCGGTCGTGATGAAGGTGAACCCGGTGGCCCAGCGCGGTGCGGTGTCGTACTGCGTGGCGTATCCCGTCATCCGCATCAGCGCTTCGGGATCGCGCGGAGAGATCCCGCGCATCAGGATGCGGCCGTGGTCGGGGAAGATCAGGCCGGTCATCAAATTCATCAGCGTCGTCTTGCCAGAGCCGTTCGGCCCGACCAGGCTCGTGATTCCCGGCGGGATGTTCAGCGTGACGCGGTTCACGCCGAGAACCTCGCCGTAGAACTTCGAGACCTCTTCGAAGATGATTGCGTTGGTGGTAGTCAACGGACGACCTCCACCGGCCGCAGCTTGCGTTCGATCACCACGACGAGCATGAGAACGAACCCGGTCAGCGCCACCATGGAGGCCCATGTCCCCGGGCCCTCGGGCGGATCGACGCCGAGCAGCGCGCACCACACCCGGTTGACCGACCAGGCCGGATCGATGACGTGCCCCCACGTCACGCGAAAAACTTCGTCGATCATCGCGGCGATGCCGGCCAGGATGAAGAAGAAGGCGAGGCTGACCGCGCCGGCGACGACCCTCCACTTCACGTAAGCGGAACTGGCCATGGCCACGAGGCCCAGGATCAGCAGCCAGATCAGGAACCCGACCAACACGCCGGCGCCCAGCGTCCAGTTCGCCAGGAACCACCAGCCGCCGGCAAGACCAACCTGCAGCGCGAACAGGAGGAGGCCCGGAACCCACGTGACGACCGACAGCATGCCAACGATCACGGCCAGCCGCGCCAGCGCGTAGCTCCACCGCGTGAGCGGACGACTGAAGTACAGCGGCAGCGCGTTGTTCGCCAGGTCCGGCGCCACGAGGCTGGGACCGGCGAGCGCCGCCAGGAAGACGGCACATGCCCCCTGAACGTACATGAAGATCGAAAAGAACCTGCCGTTGACCTGAATGAACTCGCGGAATTCCCTGTCGAGCCCCTGGAGCAGATCCACGTAATTGGCGAGATAGATGAAGCCGGCGCAAAGGAGGGGCCAGATGAACGCCGCCATCGTGAGCAGGATGACCAGCCGCTGTTGATAGAGCCTCCGCCAGGCGTAGCGTGGCAGGACCATGAACCGCGTCCAGCGTCCTGTAAGTGGTCCTGCGTACCGCCGATAGCCGCGCTTATAGACGGCCATTTACGTGCGCGCCTTCTGCAGGCGTCTGCGCCAGGTGGCCCATCGCCTTCAGGAAGATCTCCTCGAGCGTGTCGCGGCGGTGCGTGAGCTTCCTCACCAGCAGGTTCTGCCGCGTTGCAAGCCCCCAGATCGCTTCGACCTCGACGCCTGCCGGCAGGACGATGCGCCAGCGTCCGCCGCCTTCGGAGACGCCTTCCGCGCCGATCTCCGGTAGAGACGTCCTGAGGTTCCGATCGTCGCCCGTCACCTCGAGCTCGACGAAGGACCGGTTCGACTTCCGCTCTTCTTCGAGGTTGCACTGGTGCACGATCATGCCGTCCTTCAGGATCACGGCCTCGTCGCACACCTGCTCGATGTCGCGCAGCAGGTGGGAGCAAACGAGCACGTTCATCCCCTGCTCCTCCTTCATTTCGGTGATGAGTTTGAGCATCCGCCGGCGCGCGGCCGGATCGAGCCCGTTGGTCGGTTCGTCCAGCACGACCAGCTCCGGCCCATGGACGATCGCCTGGGCGAGCTTGGCCATCTGCTTCATGCCGTACGAATAGGTCCGCAGCTCGCGATAGCGCGCTTCCCCGAGCCCCACGTGGAAAAGAACCTCGTGCGACTTCTCGAGCGCCGCCTTCGGCGGCAGGCCCGACAGCTCGGCCATCTGGCGCACGAAGGTGACCGCCGTCATCTCCCCGACGAACGAGTCGTTCTCGGGCATGTAGCCGATTCGGGACCGGGCCTCGCCCATGTTGCGGCGGCAGTCCAGGCCGAGAATCCGCGCGCGTCCGCCGCTGGGCCGCAGAAACCCGAGCAGCGTCAGGATCAGCGTGGACTTGCCCGCCCCGTTGGGCCC
>DASROJ010000285.1:0-4703 GCA_035646975.1 Patescibacteria group bacterium | reverse complement strand
GGACAAGGCCGGCTGGCGCGAGGCGGCCGCTCCGGTAAGGCTGGCGTCGTTGATGCGAAGACAGCAGACCGATCTTCTGCATGCGTTTCTCTTTCCGGCCAACTGGCGCGCCGTCGTGTCGGCCCGGCTGGCCGGCGTGCGCCGGGTGATCTGCTCGGTGCGCAGCACCGGGGTCTGGATGAACGGCAGGCACCGTGTCATGGAGCGGCTGACGCTGCCGCGGGCCAGCGCCATCGTGGCCAATGCACCCGCGGTGCGCGAGGATCTGATCCAGCGGCTTGGCTTGAGACCCGAGCGTGTGCAGGTGATCATGAACGGTGTGGACACCGACCAGTTCCACCCCGGCGATGGGATGCTGCGCCGGCAGTGGGGCGCGGACAACGGCTCGGATCCGGTCATCGGATTCGTCGGCAGCCTGAGAGACGCCAAGGACCCGGCGCTCTTTCTGGCGATGGCGCGCAAGGTGGCGGGGCGGGTTCCGCGCGCTCGCTTTGTCCTGGTGGGTGACGGACCGTTGCGTGAAGAGCTGGTGGGCATGGCTCGTGCGACACAGCTCGACGGGCGCGTGGTCTTTGCCGGTGAACGCTCCGACATTCCCGACGTGATGCGCTCGATCGACCTGCTGGCGGTGACCTCGGTGCGCGAAGGTTGCTGCAACGCGATTCTCGAGGCGATGGCCAGCGGCGTGCCCGTCGTGGCCACCGCGGTGGGTGGCAATCCCGATCTGATCACGCAGGGCCTCGACGGTCTGCTGTTCCCCCACGGGGACGCCGGGGCGGGCGCCGAGGCGGTCGAGTCGCTGCTCGGCCGGCACGACCTCGCGCGCGACATCGCCGCCGCCGGTCTTCAACGCGCGCGGACGGAGTTCAGCGTGGAAGCGATGGTCCGAGCCACCTCGGCGCTGTACGAGGTCACGACGTGAAGATCTCGGTGGCGTTCCTCATCGGATCGTTCCGTTATGGAGGCGCCGAGCGCGACCTGCTCGAGCTGGCCCGGCGTCTCGACCCTGCCCGTTACGATCTGCACATCCTCTATCTCGAACGGGACGGGGAGATGCTTCCGGACATCGAGGCAACCGGTGTCTCGATGTGGCATCTGCAGATCACCGACCTGTTGTCCGCATCCGGGTTGCGCGCTGTCGGTGACGCGCGTCAATATCTTCGACAACACAAGGTTCAAATCCTTCAGGGGTTCGGGACCTACGGGTCGTTCTATGCCGCGGTCATCGCACGCGGTGTGCCGGGTCTGCGTGTCATCGCCTACGAATTCACGCCGGTGCCGCCACGCGAGATCAAGGCCCGCCTGTTCCAGCCCTGGTACTACCACCGCGCCGACTGCATCGTGGGAAACTCCGACGCCGTGCTGGCGGCCGTGGCCGGCAGACGGGGCGTGGCCGGCAAGAGCATGGTGAAGATTTACAACGGAGTCGACGCGTCGAAGTACGTCTTGCCGGACGCAGCCGAGTTGCCCTCGATCCCGCGGTTGCCACCCGGTGTCCCGGTGGTGGCCTCCGTGGGGCGTTTGAATCCGGTCAAGGGACATGAGTATCTCGTCGCGGCGTGGCCACGGGTCGTCGCGCGATACCCGGAAGCCCGGTTGCTGCTCATCGGGCCGGCAAGACCGGAGGACCGTCAGCGAATCGAGCGGGCGGTGCGAGCCACCGGTCACGAAGACCGGATCCTCTTGCTGGGGCCACGGCGGGACGTGCCGCGGCTGCTCGGGATGGTCGATGTGGTCGCCTTGCCCTCCCTGACGGAGGGTTTTTCAAACGTGGTGATTGAGGCGGGAGCGGCGGGACGGCCCGTGGTGGCCACCCGCGTGGGAGGCAATCCCGAGGCGATCGAGGAAGGGGTGACCGGCCTGCTCGTGCCGTCCCGCGACCCGACGGCGCTCGCCGACGCCCTGATCGAGCTGCTAGGCGACCCGGAGCGACGAAGACGAATGGGCGAAGCCGCCCGGCGCCGGGTGCGCGAACTCTACTCCGTGGAAAGGATGATCGAAGGGTACGACAGGCTGTACGTCTCGTTGACCCGGACGTCGAGGACGGGTGCATGAGGCGGGCGCTCTTTCGTTCGTACGCCGCGCTGAAGGCGCGCGCGTTGTTGTCCCAGCTCGACCAGCTCGAGCGCACTCAATGGTTGTCTCACGAAGCGATCGTGTCGCTTCAACGCGACAAGCTGGTCAAGATGCTCGAACACGCCGGTCGCACCGTGCCGTATTACCGCGAGTTGTACCGGAGCGCCGGGTTCGACCCGCGGGCGGTGGCCTCGGTGGCGGATCTGCGCGCGCTGCCCCTGCTCGATCGGGATGTTCTGCAGCAACGGTATGTCGACTTTCGCTCCTCGGCCGCTCCACCTGATGCCTTCGAGCGGGCCACCGGCGGTTCCACCGGCAGGCCGCTGCGCTTCCTGGCCGACAAGCATGAGATGACCCTGCGTTCGGCGCACATCTACAGGCACCTGCGATGGTTCGGATGGAGCCTTGGGGATCGGGTGGCCTATGTCTGGGGCTCGGACATCGACTCCCGGGAGCATCGGGGCTTGCAGGGAGCGATCCACGACTGGTTCGCCGGCATCCTCTGGCTCGATGCGTTTCGTCTCGGAAGCGATCAGCTCGACGCCGACCTGGAGCGTCTGGCGCGGTTCGAACCGGCGGTGGTCATCGGCTACCCGTCGAGCCTGCATCTGCTGGCCCGCCGCGCCCTGGAAAAGCCGGCTCGAAAGGCTCTCCGGGGAATCGAGACCTCCGCCGAGCAGCTGGCCCCCGACGTTCGGAACGACCTTGTCCAGGCCTTCGGATGCGCCGTGCTCGACCGCTATGGCTGCAGGGAAGCCGGCGTCATCGCGCATGAGTGCACCCGGGGTAGCCTGCACATCAATGCCGAGGCAGTCGTGATGGAGGTGGTGGAAGGAGAGGTCGTCGTGACGACGTTGAACAACCGATCGATGCCGCTGATCAGATACCGGGTCGAAGATCTCGCCGAGCTCTCCGAAGAGGCCTGCCCCTGCGGGCGGGGACTGCCGCTCGTGCGCCGTCTGCGTGGCCGCCTCTCCGACATCGTCCGGTCTCCTTCGGGCCGCCTCATCCACGGTGAATTCTTCACCCACCTGTTCTACGGCGCCGCGGGTGTGAAGTCGTTCCAAGTCGCGCAAGTCTCGCCGGAGCGGCTCGACATCCAGGTCGTCGCCGACGGTCTGTTCGACGCGCAGGCGAGGACCCGGATCGAATCGGCCATCCGGGATCATGCCGACGCGGCATTCCACGTGGTCTGGCTCGACGTCGAGCACATCGAACCCGGCCCTTCCGGCAAGATGCGGTTCATCCTGCCGCTGCCGGATGCCACGGCGTCGAAGACCGTTCCGCGCTGAGCCGACCTCTTGGGCCTTGTCCGGGTTGTGGCGGGCCGGAGGCTGATAAGATGCTGGTAAGATGATGGCCCGAGCTTCAATCCCTCAACCGCGGACAGGACGGCAGGATCTGGTGGCAAAATCCACGGACAGGCGTCTGCTGAGTGCGGCAGTGGCGGCGTTCTGCCTCGCCCTGGCCGTGCGAGGCGCCGCGGCCTGGTATTCCGGCGCTGCGCAGCCCAACGAAATCCGCTATGTCACCATCGCGCGTGGAATCCTTAACGGCCAGGGTTATTCAGGGCTCGACAAGCGTTTCCCGGACATCATCCAGCCGCCTTTGTTCCCCATGATGCTGGTCGGGGCGCTGATCACGGGTTGTCCCGAGCTGGATGTCTCGCGCGGCGTGTCGGCACTGATGGGCTCGCTGCTCGTGTTTCCCGTCGCCTTCCTCACGCAGCGGCTGTTCGGTGGCAAGGCGGCAAGACGCGCTCCCTTCCTGATCGCGTTCTACCCGCTGCTCGTTCACACCTCCAGTGCCGCGCTCACCGAATCGACCTTCGCGCTGCTCGTGCTGACCGGCGTGCTGGCGCTCTGGCGGGCGTTTGATGTCGAGGAAGCGCGTCGTCGATGGATACTCATTCTGGTCTCTGGAGGTCTGCTGGGAGCGTCGTTTCTGACGCGACCCGAGGGGCTTGCCTTCCTCGCGGTGGCAGGCCTGGTGCTGGTCGTCGCGGTCCGCCACCAGACAGTCGCGTGGAGCGCGGTGCTTCGCTCCGGGGGCTGCCTGCTGGCGGGATTTGCGATCGTGCTGCTGCCGTACCTGCTCTGGATACATGGCAAGACCGGACACTGGATGCTGGCTCCCAAGGCGATGCTGGCCTGGGTTCACAACTCGTTGATCCTCGAAGGGCAGCGCGAAGGCTGGAAGGAGCCGTTCGGTTCGAGTATCTACAACGAACGGGTCAAGTTCGGGCTGTACAAGGACAACAGCGCGATCCGCTCGCAGGAGTTGTTCGCGGCGGCCAGCGGAGCCCCGCTGGCCGGGATACTCGACAACGACGATCCCGGCATCGACCTCATCAAGCCGCGCGCCATGCTGAGCCTGCTGACGGGAAACCTGCTGAAACTCTACGACTCGATGAAGGGCGGGTACGTCATCCCTCCCTTGCTGCTCGTTCTTGCCGGCATCGGGCTGACCTCACGGCCCTGGACCGGCTCCTTCGGGCGCTCGGCGCTCATCGCCATCACATTCTTTCTCGGCAGTCTTTCGTTCCTGCTGACCTTTTACATGCCCAGGTATCTCTACTCGGCGGTTTGTTTCGGGTTGCCCTGGGTGGCGGCGGGATGGCATCAGGC
>DASROJ010000284.1:0-28470 GCA_035646975.1 Patescibacteria group bacterium | reverse complement strand
CTACAAGTCGGCCGGGGACCGCACGCTGGCCTACGACCTTTACCGACCGGCCTCGCTTCCGGCAGGCGGAAAGACCCCGTTGGTCATCTTCGTCAACGGCGTGGGAGATCCCCCCGGTGCCCCGCTCAAGGACTGGGGCGCCTACAAGGACTGGGCGCGGCTCGTGGCCGTCTCCGGGATGGCCGCCGTGCTGCACAACACGACACAGGGAAAAGCGGCTGAAGATGTCGCCGACCTGATCGGCGCGCTGCGCGGCCGTGCGGCGGAGCTGCACCTGGATCCCGACAATATCGCCCTGTGGTCCAGCTCGGCCAACGTGCGTGTCGGCTTTCCCTTTGCGATGGACCCGGCGCACACGTTCGTGAAGGCGGCCGTGTTCTATTACGGCGCGGGAATGGACCCGAACATGCAGCGGGCGGACCTCCCGGTGATGATCGGGCGCGCGGGGCTGGATTTCCCCGGCGCCAATCGCTCCATCGATGCCTGGGTCGCCCGCGCGCTGGTGCTCAACGCACCCGTCACGGTGGAGAACCTGCCCAACGGCCGCCACGGCTTCGACGCGTTCGACGACCATGACGCCTCGCGGGAGGTGGTGAGACAGACGCTGGCGTTCCTGAAGGAGAATCTCTCCGCCGGGGTCCAGCGCGGTCGCACCGATCGCGCGGTGCAGGCTCGAGCCATCTCCCTGTCGGGTGCCGGGCGGCACGCCGAAGCGGCGCAGGCCTACCAGATCTGGGTGACCCAGGAGCCGGAGACGGGCGTCGCGCACCAGGGGCTGGCCGACGCGTTGTACCAGCTCAAGCGTTACGCCGAGGCGGCCCGCAGCTTCGAGAAGGCCGGAGACCTCAACGTCATGCCGGCGCTCACCTGGTACAACGCCGCCTGCAGCTATGCCCTGGCGGGCGACAAGGAAAAGGCGATCACGCTGCTCACCAGGGCGATCGGCACAGGATTCGTCCAGGACCTCGCGGCGGTGCGCCGCGACGCCGATCTCGCAACCCTGCTCGACGACCCGCGCTTCAGGAAGCTGGTCGGCGACACGTCCCCCTGAGCGGCGCTCAGATGCCGATGGCGCTCAACGCGTTGACCACCTGCTCCATCAACGCGACCAGGGTGGGGTGGGTCACCTCGAAGTGCTGAATCCCCTGGGCGAGCCGCCCGGTGATCGGATGCTCCTGAAGGCTGGAGACCTCGCCCGAGCGGGCCATGAGGTCCTGGAGGTCCTGTTGCAGCTTGTGCAGGAGGGCGCGACCCTCCTCGTCCACGCACTCGGTCCGCTTGAGGTCGGCGTCGAGGCGTTCGAGCTGTTCACGCAACAGGCGACTCTGATCTTCCATGCGCACCCCTCCAGGACGGCAACCGGGATTCGTTGTGCCTCCAGGGGTGATTCTAGCAGCAACTCGCTCGAGTCGAAGGGAAATGCCTTCGAGCCGCGAACTTCGAGCCACGCACCATGACCTGTCGTCTCAGGGGTGGCAGGCATTGGGCGAGCCGTTGATCCCGGCATCGCGGTCGATCTGGACCGGCCCTGGATTCTTCTCGTTCCATGTCCCGGGCCCGCCGCAGTTGCTTCCGCGCACCAGGTAGAAGAAAGCCTGCCCCTGCACCGGGCCGGGATTTGCATCGACTGCGGTGGTTCCGGTCGTGTCCTCGGCCACACACCCCAGGATTGCGGCGCCGAAATTTCCGCCGCCACCCAGAACGACCGCGACATCGCCGTACACGACGTCGTAGCTCTGCGCTGCAGGCTCGGCCGTCCATTGGAGTTGCGTCGGCGCGGGCGGGAACGGCTGGGGGTTGAGCGTCACATCACTGATCGGCCCCGGTTGGACCCCGTTGATGTACTCGCAGCTCCCGCTGATCGGATTGCACTGATCCATCGTGCAGGTGTTGCCGTCGTTGCACGAGAGCGCCGAACCCTGACACACGGGCGGCGCGCCGGCACCGCCCACGCAGGTGTCCCCCAGAGTGCAGCGGTCCCCATCGTCGCACGGTTGCCCGGACGGCGCCGGAATCGAGTTGCACGCCCCGGACTGGCAGACATCCAGCGTGCACGAGTTGCCGTCGTCGCACACGATGGGCGGGTTGGAGCAGACCCCGGTGTTCGGCTCGCACAGATCGGCGGTGCAGGCGTCGGTGTCGGCGCACTTGGCGTTGCCCTGGCAGGTCGGCACGGGGTTGCCCGGGGCGGTGACGCAGGTGTCACCCGACGTGCACAGGTCGCCATCGTCGCACGTGCTGCCGGTCTGCGGAACGAACAGACACTGCCCCGTGTCCGGGTTGCACAGGTCCGAGGTGCAATTGTTGCCGTCGTCGCACGCCACGGGCTGGCTCAGGCAGGCGCCGGTGGCCGGGTCGCAGCTGTCGGTGGTGCAGGCATTGCGATCGTTGCAGACCACGGGAGTCCCGCAGGTGCCGCTCTGGCAGGTGCCGCCGATGGTGCAGGCATCGCCGTCGTTGCACGGCACGCCGTTGGGCACCGACGCGTTCTGGCACTGACCCGTGGCCGGGTTGCAGCTGTCGGACGTGCACGGGTTGCCGTCGTCGCAGTCGGCGTCGGACAGACAGATTTCCTGGGGAGCCATCGCGACGCCGACACCCGGATCGGTGGAGCAGACGACGATCTCCGAGGGGAGCGCGGTGAGCAGGGCGTCCCCCTTGCGCACGACGTCGCGCGGGTTGGACCCCGCCGGGCAGCCCGGGGAGTTTATGGGGCCAGGATTCTTGAACACCTGCTCGAGGGCGTCGGCGATGCCCGCGGCGGTCTGACCGGGAATCGTCGGCACCGTCACGGAGCACTCCCCCATGCTGGAGCGTTCCTTCAGCGTCATCGCACCGCCCATCGCTCCGGTGGCAAACGTCGCGAAGCGCACCTTCATGGCGCGAATCTGATCGAGCACGGGATTGCCGAGCCGGCTGGCGTTGAAGCAGATGCCGGTGGACTGACCCGCGTCGGCGCGCATCGCCGGGATCAGCTCGGAGCCCGACACGGTCGGCGCCATGATCCTGAGATGACCCGGATGCTCGAACAGGTCTTCGACCTCGCCGTTGGACGCGGCGGGCAGGAACTCCGCGCTCACTCCGAGGGCCTCGCACGCCGGATCGGTGTTGATGGCATCTCTGGCGTGCTGCAGGATCGTCGAGCTGTCCTCGCCGGCCGAGTAAGACACGTTCGCCACGCACAGCAGCCGGGAAGAGCCGTCCGAGACCTGCACCGCCGGAAGAACCTGGAACGAGCCGGAGGAAGGCATCGGCCCCTGAACGGGCCCGGGCTGGCCCAGCGTCATCAAACTGCTCGGCGGGTCCCCTATCGGGCCGGGATTCTTGATCGGGCTGACGGCGATCTGGGAACCACATGTTGCTTCCAACGTGGCCATCGGGTTGCCGGGCTGGTTGCAGCTCTTGATGTCGGTGCCGAGACACTTTCCCATCGCGCAGGCCCAGACCACCGGCAGGTTGGAAAAGACTCCTGCCTTGCTCGACACCAGGAAGCCCTCGGCATCGGTCATGAGGGTGCCACCCAGCGCGTCGATCGAACCCGAAGCGCACACGGTGCCGTTGGCCCGCAGGATCTTCAGGCCGCACCCCTGGTTGGGGCGAAACGCATGCCCGAATACCGGCTGGTCCAGCACGAGCTTATGGATCGGCCCGTCCACGTAATGGCCCAGGAACACCGGCGTCAGGATCCATGCTCCGCGGCCGTGGGTGGCGGCCACCAGGCGGCCGTTGGGGCCGTCCAGCGCCAGCGCGTAGACCGGCACGTTGGGCAGACCGTTGCTGAACCTGAACCAGGCCGCCCCGCCGTTGGTGCTCTTGTAGACGCCTTTGTCCGTCCCGAGCCAGAGGATGTTCGTGTCGGACGGATCGATGGCGATCGTGTTGGCCGGAACGCCGGTCAGATCGGCGATCGACCCGGTCGGACTCCAGCTCACCCCCGCGTTGGTGGTCTTGTAGACATGGATCCCCGCGAAGAACCCCGACAACGTCGCGTAGGCGGTGTCCGGCTGCGTGGGGTCCACGGCGATCCAGGTGATGGGCGCCGCGGGCAGCCCCGCGTTGCGCTGGGGCCAGCAGGAGCTGTTCGTGCAGGCCGCGTTGGTGACGAACAGCTTGCCGCTGTACATGCCGACGTACATCCGGTTGGTGTTGCTCGGCGCCTCGGCGATCGCCGTGATGGCGTCGGCAAGCGAGAAGATCTCGGTTTCCGGGTCGGTGCTGAAGGTGGGGCTCTGCGCGAACCAGTTGGTCAGGCTGTTGTTGCTCCGAAACAATCTGTTGGTGCCGAAGAAGAACGGCGCCGAGACCGACTGGAAGAAGGGCGGATAGAACGACCGCGCCTCGGACGTGTTGATGCCGATGTCGTAGTTGGGAAACTGGCCCGGGCTGGGGAAGTTCTTGCCGCCGTCGAACGAACGCACCGGGACGACCGTCAGGCCCGCAAGCCCCCCCGTGTTGGTCGTGAGGTACATGTTGTTGACGTTGGTGCGATCGAGAACCGCGAAACCGCCATCGCCGCAGCAGGGCAGATTGGTCCACTGCTTCGAGCCGAGCCACATCATGCCGGAGTTGTCCTGCGTCCCGCCGATGATCCGCGACGTCAGCGCAGAGGTCGCTATCGACTGGAACTCGACGTTGGCGAGGTCCTTGATGCTCGGGGTCCAGGTGGTGCCACCGTCGGTCGACAGGGCGACACCGCCGTCGTTGACGTCATAGACCCGGTTGGGGTCGGCCTGGTAGAACGCCACCGCGTGATGATCGGGATGCAGCATGAATCCGTTCGTGTTGTCGTCGGTGGCGAACCAGCTGGCGCCGCGGTCCAGCGACTCGCACAGGTGAAAACCGGTGAGAAACAGGATGTTGGGATCCGCCGGGTGCACCGTCAGCCCGTGGGTGTAGCGGCTGTAGCCGTGCGGGCAATTCAAGTCGAACCCGGCGAGCGTCGGATAGATGTCTCCCGCGAAGCGTTGTGTCCAGTTCAACCCCGCGTCGGTGGACTCGTACACCATCGGAGCGCAGTCGGCCACGAGCCGGTCGGCGCACTGGCCGAAGGTCGCGTAAAGATGCGTGTGGTCGGTTCGGGCGATGTCGATCTCGACATGGTCGAACATCGTGGTTGCCAGGCTGGTGTCGGGCAGACCGGTGGTCGCGGGACACCCGTTGGGCTTCGGAAGACCAGGATTCACGGGGCACCAGGTGGCTCCCCCATCGGTCGACTTGAAGATCCCCCGCCCGAGGAACCCGGCGTACAGGATGCCGGAGTTGGTGCGATCCATCTCGAGATCGGTGGGCCGTCCCGCGCTGAACAGCTTCGTCCAGCTCACCCCGTTGTCCGACGACTTGAAGATACCGAAGCCGCCCGGCATGGGGGGCGGCGCCGTGACGGTGGACTCGGTGGCCGACGCGGTCACGCCGCTCGACATCGTGATGTAGATGACCTGGCTCGCGCCCGACGTGTTGGGGTCGAGCACGACGTTGTAGATCGAGCCATGGGTGAAATCGAGCAGCGGCTTGCCATCGCGCAGCGTCCAGACATAGGAAGCGCCGTTGACCGTTCCGATGAGCAGTCCCGCCCCATAGTAGGTATCGCGGCGGATGGCGTTCTCACCGGTGCCGGCATAGACCTGATTGCAGCCACCCGTCGTGCAGCCCGCCAGGACGATCGAGCCGATGGCGAGTGAAGCCTGGTCGTCCGTCATCGGCGACCAGTTCTTTCCCCCGTTGACCGAGTGCCAGACGCCTCCTCCCGCCGTGCCGACCCAGATGTCGTCGGCGTTGGCCGGGTTCACGGCGATGGCCGTGGCCCGGCCCGTCTCGCCGCCGGGGAAGAACTGGAAGCTCGGCGCAGGCCCCATCGGATACCACTTGTAGCCCGAGATGATGCCGGCGTGGGCCGGCCGGCCGGGAACCGCGAGCGCGAGGACGATCGTCAGGGTGCAAAGAGCGAGTCGGCTGCGATGATGCGTCATGGATCCTCCAGTGCCTCCGGCTTCGATTCTACCGAGGCAGCCACACGACACTACTGTGTAGAAGTACAGGTCGGCGGCGATGGATGGCCGTCATGCCGGGTGTGTGGAGGAAATGACTGTGCGAACGCACAGGCGGGCCGCTTCGAATCCGGCTCGCCGGGAGAGCTCACCGGACCATCTCACCGGTCGGCACGGTTCTCATGATGGTAACCTGAGTCCCGGAGACGGAACGGCATGAGCCGACGGCATGCGCCGACGGGATGAACCGAAATGTCCTATGAAACGCTGAAGGGCAACAGAGTCGACGTCCGCATCTGGACGCCGATTGCCGGCGTGGAGTCCCAGGCGCTCGAGCAGCTGCGCAACGTGGCCTCCCTTCCATGGGTCTTTCATCACGTCGCCGTGATGCCCGACGTGCACTACGGCAAGGGCTGCACGGTAGGAAGCGTCATCGCGATGAAAGGAGCGGTGAGCCCCGCCGCGGTGGGTGTGGACATCGGCTGCGGCATGGCGGCGGTGAAAACGAGCCTGACGGAGGGCCGGCTCGACGGCAGTCTGGCCGGGATCCGTCACGACTTCGAACGCACGATACCGGTCGGCTTCAATTCCCACCGTAACGCGCACGGAGTCGGCGACGACGCGCGCGCGCTGTTCGAGGAGTGGCCCCGGCTCGACGCGCGCGTACAGGACAAGCTGGGCAAGGCGCTCGATCAAGTCGGCACGCTCGGCGGGGGCAATCACTTCATCGAGCTGTGCCGGGACATGGGTGGCGGGATCTGGCTGATGCTTCACAGCGGGTCGCGCAACATCGGAAAGACTCTCGCCGAACTCCACATCCATCGCGCGCGCAAGCTGGCCCACAACGCAAAGCTGCCCGATCCCGATCTCGCGGTGTATCTCGCGGGCACGCCGGAGATGGCGGCCTACCGGCGCGATCTGTACTGGGCGCAGCGCTACGCCGCGATCAACCGCGCCTCGATGCTCAGGATGCTGTTGCGGCAGCTGGCCAGACGATACCCCGACGCAACCTTCGCACCGCCGATCTCCTGCCACCATAACTACGTCTCCGAGGAGACCCACTTCGGAGAAGAAGCGTTCGTGACGCGCAAGGGCGCCATCAGCGCCCGCGCGGGCGAGATGGGGATCATTCCCGGCAGCATGGGCACCGGTTCGTACATCGTGCGCGGGCTGGGCAACCCGGACTCGTTCCACTCGGCCTCTCACGGGGCCGGGCGCAGGATGAGCCGCGGCGCGGCCAGGCGGGCCTTCACCGTCGAGGACCTTGTCTCGCAGACGGCCGGGGTCGAATGCCGCAAGGATGCCGGTGTGCTGGATGAGATCCCCGGCGCCTACAAGGACATCTCGGAGGTGATGGCGCATCAGGCGGACCTGGTGGAAGTCGTCGCCCACCTCAAACAGCTGATCTGCGTGAAGGGATAGCGTGTGCCTGTCAAGGGCCTCATGAAATCCCGGGGCTCGTTGCGCCGTAGAAGGTATCGACGGTCGACGCCCCTCCCCTCCGCAAAGACCATCCCTCGGATGGCGCGGGGAGGGCTGCCGGGGTAGGATGGCTCTCGCGGCGCCTCCTCGATCCGGCGCGTCGCCATGGCCGCGACACGCGGCGGAGGGCCTCGCATGATTGGATTGCTGCTGCTCGTAGTGCCGATAGCTCTTGTCGTCATCCTGCTGGTCTGGCTCGTCGGGATGTACAACGCGCTGGTGCGCCGACGCATCGATTGCGACAATGGCTGGTCCCAGATCGACGTCCAGCTCAAGCGGCGCTACGACCTGATCCCCAATCTCGTGGAAACCGTGAAGGGGTATGCCGCCCACGAGCGGGGCACCCTCGAAGCGGTCGTCGCGGCACGGTCCCGCGCCATCGGGGTGACCAGCGACGCGGCGCATGCCGGCGAGAAGGCCGCCGCCGAGAACATGCTGACCCAGGCCCTGGGCCGTCTCATCGCCATCGCCGAGGCCTATCCCACCCTCAAGGCCGATCAGAACTTCGGCAGGCTCCAGGAAGAGCTGGCCAGCACCGAGAACAAGGTCGGATTCGCCCGCCAGCACTTCAACGACGTGGTGGCGCATTACGAAGAGTCGCGTCAGACGTTTCCGACCAACCTGGTCGCCGGCGCGTTCAACTTCGAGAAGCGCGACTATTTCAAGGTCGAGGAGCCGGCGGCCCGCGAGGCGCCGAAAGTCAGCTTCACGTGAACGGTTCGCTCCAGGAGAAAATCAGCGCCTATCCCGGCAGCCTGACTTATCTCGACCTCATCCGCCGCAACCGGCGCGACAGCGCGATGATCATGATCGTGATGATCCTGCTGGGGATGTGCGTCGGCGGCGCGATCGCGGCGAGTCTGGCGTTTTACTCCGGGCTGGATCCTGGCGAGCTTCTCGGTTCGGTCATGCTGGGCGCGCTGGCGGCGCTGTTGGCCGGGTCGCTGGCCACGGCCTGGTCGTGGTTCGGCGGCGCGAGCGCCATCCTCTCGATGTCGGGGGCGCGGCCGATCGAAAAGAGCCAAGACCCCGAGCTGTTCAACGTCGTGGAGGAGATCGCCATCGCGGCAGGGCTGCCGATGCCGCGCGTCTACCTGATCGACGACAGCGCCATGAACGCGTTTGCCACCGGACGCGACCCCGAGCACGCGGCGGTGGCGATCACCACCGGGTTGCGCCAGCGTCTCACACGCGACGAGCTGCAGGGAGTGCTGGCCCACGAGGTGGCGCACGTCCGGCACTTCGACATCCGGTTCGGCATGCTGATGGCCACCATGGTGGGGCTCATCGTTTTCGCATGCGACGCGTTCTGGCGCATCGCCTTTCGGACCGGCCGCATCGGCCGGCGATCCGGCGGCAAGAATGGCGGCGCCGCCGTGCTCGTGGTGATTGTCATCGCGCTGGTGCTGGCGATCATCGCCCCCCTGTTCGCCCGGCTGCTTCAGCTCGCCTACAGCCGCCGCCGCGAATACCTGGCCGACGCCGGCGGCGTCGAGCTGACGCGCAATCCCGAGGGGCTCGCCTCCGCCCTGGGCAAGCTTGCCGGGGACACCGACCCGCTCGTCGACACCGCGAACCGCGGCACCGCGCACCTCTTCATCGTCAATCCCCTCGAACGGATGCGCGCGTCGGGGCAGTCCCTCAATACGATGTTCTCGTCCCACCCGCCGATCCAGGACAGGATCGCGCGGCTGCTCGCGCTGGTGCGTTGACCGACGCCGGAGCGGATACGGTACAGCGGGCCTCCGCTGCTAGCGCTGCGTTGTCTCAGTGAAGCCCTTCCGCAAGGTAGAACAGGCTGCAGGCTCACCCGAACACCAAGTCGTCTCTTGCAAGCTGGGGCGGGCCACCGGCATCACGATTGACGTCGCTCAGAAAGGTTGGAAGGGCGGAGAACCGTAGCGCTGGTGCGAGAGCAGATGGAGAATCGGGTAGGCGTAGGCCGCCGCGACCATCAGCACGGCAATCACCGTCCACAATCCCAACCGATCCCAGACGCCGAGTCCCGTCACGCGATGGAGAGGCACCGCGAGCTCGAAGGCGGGCGGATCGATCCTTCGCCCAGTCGACCAAGTCGCGGCAACCACCACTACGAAGGCAAGGGCGCTGAGAAAGAGAATGACGCCACCGACCGCGGCAACCTGCGTCAGCGTCCGCCACGGCGCTCCATACTCTCCGGTGAGCGATGCGCTATAGATGCGTCTGGGCAGTCCGCGCAGTCCCGCCATGTGATAGCTGGTGCTGAACAGCGTCATCCCGACAAACCAGAGGTACGGCTGCACCCGGGCGAGCACCTCGAACCGCAGCGCGCGACCCAGCATCCGAGGCAGCAGCCAGTAGGTCGCCCCCATGAATGTCAGCGCGACGGTGGTGCCCAGCGTGACGTGGAAGTGCCCCTGTATCCATGCGCTGTTGTGCACCATCGAGTTCATCGCGTAGGCGGCGTTGATGGCGCCGCCGAAACCCCCGAAAGTGAACGCGATCATGGCCAGCGCCGCGGATGCGAAAAACGGATCGTTCCAGGGCAGCCGCTTGATCCAGTCGAAGAGTCCCTTCGCCCCTTTCATGCGCCCGGCGATTTCCAACGAGGCGATCACCGTGAATGCCGTGACGAAGCTCGGATAAAGAATGGCGTAAGTGGTAGCAGTGTGGACGAGCTTCCAGCCCGAGCTGATGCCCGGGTCGGCGAACTGATGGTGAAACCCGACAGGAACGGACAGCAGCACGAAGAGCACGAACACCATCCGCGCGAGCGGATCGCTGAACAGTCTTCCGCCGGCCACACGGGGCAGCACGGAGTACCAGAGCACGTAGGCAGGTAGCAACCAGAAGTAGACCAGCGGGTGCCCGAACCACCAGAAGTAGGTCCTCGCCAGCAACGGGTCCACCTTCCCCACCAAGCCCAGCGACCAGGGGATAAGCATACCGACGACCTCGGCGGCCAGCCCGACCGTCGCCAGGTACCAGACGATGATCGTGGCCAGCATCCCATGGATCGCGAGCGGGGCCGGCACACCCGGGTTGTCGCGCCTCCACGACCGGTAGCTGGCGATCAGCACGGCGCCCCAGATCCAGGAGCCGACCACGAGCAGCGTGGCGCCGATGTAGAACAGCGGATGAGCCTGCAGCGGCGGGTAGAAGGTGTACAGCACGGTGCTCTGCCCGCGCAGGATCGTCGTCGCCACCGCCACCGAGCCGATCACTCCGAGCCAGAAGGCGAACCACGCGGCGGGCCGACCGGTAACCCGGCCGAGGGTCTCCTGTGAGAGCGCATAGCCAAGCCCCATGATGAAGAAGGTCGTGAAGACCAGCGCCATCAGGACCCCGTGCGCGGTGAGCGAGATGTAATAGAGCGACTCGCTCCGGTACGGGAACGGCACGTCGGCCAGGGACAGCCCCTGCAGCACACCCATGGTCGAGGCCACGCCGAACGCGGCGACGGCGACGCCGACGTGAGCGGCGGCCAGCGAGTGCCGGCCCTTCAAAGAGAATTCTCCTTCACGATCAGCTTGCCCACCATGTTGTGATGCATGGTGCCGCAGTACTCGTTGCAGGCGATCAGGTACTCACCAGGTTGCGAGAAGGTGAGCGTGAACTGGCTCACATAGCCGGGGATGATCATCACGTTGGCGTTCGTTCCTACGACTTCGAATCCGTGGATCACGTCGGCGCTGGTAAGTCTGAAGGTGACAGGGCGGTTCGCCGGTATCTCGATCGGGTCGGGGCTGAAGGCGAATGTCTGTGCCAGGACCGACACGACCACGCTGCCGTCAGGTCGCGTCTTCACGCCCGGGTCGCGAAACTCAGGATTGTCAGCCAGTGTCGTCGGGTCCACCGTCTCGAGGTGGCTGGGCGGCTCGACCGCGTGCAGACCGGCGCTCAGGAAGATTGCCCCAAGGAAGATCACGATGAGGACGCCGGCGGCCCACATCCAGATCCTCTCGTACAGCTCGACGTTCATACGCTCACCGCTGCCGGCTCACGAATGGGTCGTGGCACGGGCCAGGAAGAGGAACAGGTACATCGCGAGCCAGGCCAACCCGAACAGGACTCCGAAGATGACGACGATAACGAGCGTGCCGCGCGGATGCCCGAGCTGCTCCGGGTCGAGATCGGCACTGTCAGGGAGTTCGGATGGAGAGGTCGGCTCGGGCATATGGTCGTTGCCTCCGGGGGAAACCGATCTCCGGCTGATGCCGTCTCCCGCCGGCGCCACTCTACAGGAAGCCGGGACGCGAAACCAGCATGTTTGATTCGTCGGATTCCACACATTGCCCATGCCGGTGGGTCGGAGACTCCCGTCGGCAGTCATCTTCGCGAGGTGCGGAAGCGTCGCCCGAACGGCCCTGCCTTCAGCCGTTCCTCGGCTCAGGTGTAAGGGCGCCTCCTGGCGCCACTCGCATGACCTCATCTCCTGCTCAAGCTCGTTGGCCGCGGGAGAACTCCTCGGCGAATCCGCCGCATGGCCGGGCCCCCATCCGTCTGACATGTCAGATTACCCGGAACAAGAGTCGAGGTCGATGACGTCTATTGTCACCATCGGCCGGACACCCGATGGTACCGAAAAGAGGGAGCTCTGGAAGTCACGGTTCGCCACGGCCGGCCCGAGGCGGAGGGCGGCGGCATGAAAACCGACTACGGAAAGTCGCGCATGGGGGCTGCGGTCAGGGGCAGGGCCCGGCGGCCCGCGGTGTCCCGTCGGAGTGGGTCCCGAGAGCGCTCCCGCAGGGGTTTTCCGAGCGCACCAGGTAAAAGTAGCTCGTGGCAGGCGACAGCAGGTCGCTCGCGGTGGTAGCGGTGATGTCCGAGGCAAGGCAGGCTGACGACAGGAAGCTGCCGGCCACGGCACTCCGGATCAAGTCGTAGCGGACCATCGTGCCACCAGAACTGGAAGGAGCACTCCATTGGAGGCGGGCGGGATCGGTCGCGTTGGGAAAGATCAGATCGGTCGCCTCGCCCGGCACGGCCCAGGTGATGGCGTCGGCCGGCGCGCAGTCGCTTGCGTCCGGAACACCGTCGCCATCCGAATCGAGGGAGCCGACGGTCGTGGTCTCGCTGGAGATGTTGTTGCCGGTGAGGGCCTCGATGACCGCGCTGGAGACCCGCGCGCTGTTGGTCAGCGGACCAGGCGAGCCGAGGGCGGCCACCACCATGACCACCGCAGCCGACGCTCCTGGGGCGAGATCGCCCAGGTGGCAGATCACCGTGCCTGTTCCCATGCAGATCCCCTGCGTCGGTGTCGCCGACACGAAAGACGTGCCGGTGGGCAGGTCGTCACGCAGGCTCACGACTGAAGCCGGTTCCGAACCGGCGTTGCGAACCGTCACCGTGTAGGTCACGTTGCCGCCCGGCGGCACCGGATCGGGCGCGTCGGCCTGACTCAGGGTCAGATCGGTGGGAGGTCCGATCAGGCAGTCGTGCGCCACCGACAGCAGGTAGTCGCCTGCGGTGCCGGAAGACCAGGCGACCTTGACGTAGTAAGTCCCGCTGTTTCGGGTCCGATAGACCAGCGCCTCTGCCGGAGAGATGGGCGAGGTGCCGCTCAGAGCGCCCGCCCCCGGCGAGACGTTTGAACTCGAGGAGGGATCGTTCACCGCGATCAGCGTCACTCCGGCGGAGTCCAGGAGCGCCAGTGATCCGTTGAAGGGGGTGTTGTTCCGGGTCGGATCGAGGTCCAGGCCGATCTGGATCGATTCTCCCGCGACGGCGGTGAAGGAGAAGAAGTCGAGGTCGGCGCTGCTGGAAAGCCTCCCCGAGAAGTAACCGCTGGACCCGCCGGTGGCAAAGGCAATCCCTTCGTTGGGCTCCACCTCCGGCGTGGCCCTCGCCGATGCGGGCCGGATGGCTGCGTACATGCGGTACGGCTCCGCCTGCGCGAAGGCGCTGTAGTGGTTCACTCTCAGGTAGGAAGCCGAGCCGTCAAGCGGCGTGCCCGACACGTTCGGGGCTACCGCACCGAAAGGAGTGTCGTTGTTGGAGTCATCGTACTCCAGGGTATTGATTTCGGTCGTAACCCTCAGGTCGAAGTCGTTGGTGCCCGCCGCAGCCCCATCCACCATGGCGAAGACCCGGGATCCCGCAGCCGGCATCCCGAGCGAGAAGAAATCGACATCGCCGGCCGGAGAGACCGAGCCCTCCAGGCCGCAGGTGAGATCGCTTGCGCTGGAAGGGTCGCCGTTCACCTCGCGCTCCTCCGAGCATCGGGTCGCCTCCAGGGTGAACGCGCTGCCGCTCGTGGCGACGTCCTCGTCGACATAGACGAAGACTGCCTGCCCGATGGACATCGGCAGGCACTTCACCTCCTCGGCCGACGCGGTGGTGCGGTTGGCCGCCGCGAGGCAGGCGGCCGGGGTGGAGGGAGACGCCCCCGACGGGCAGTCTGAAGAGACGTAAAGCACCGCGTTCTTGCCGGTCTCGTAGCCGTTGATCCGGAAGGAGTAGCTTCCGTCGGCAGGAGCCGTGAACCGGTAGGCCACATCAACGCCGGCCGCGGTGGAGGTCGTCTGTCCCGCGCCCGAGAAGCAAGCCGATCCGACGGGAAGCTGTGTGTCGTTGGCCGCGGCGATCGTCGTCCCCGGGACCGGGGTGTCGAGTACGAGGCTCGCGGCGTTGGCGCAGGTGTCATCGATGGGAGCGGTCAGTCGGCGCACCTCCACCTGGACGGCCAGGTTTCCGGTTGCCGGCGCGGTGGTCCCGAATTGCCACGCTACCAGGTAGTACGTCGTCCCGGCGCCCAGATCGATGTCCTCGATGCGCGACTGGCCCGTCTCGACGACGCAGGAGTCGTCGTCGCACCCTCCCGGAAGCTGTACAAGACCTGAGCAGGCCGCCGACGATGCGTAGAGAGCCAGGACGGTGTCGTCAACGGTGGATCCGCTGGGACAGTCGGCGCAGGTCGAAAAGGAATATCGACCACTCGACGCCGGAGTGAACGTGTACCAGATGCTTCGTGACACGTTCGGCTGACACGAGGGGGCCGGTGGATCGCCCGCCGTGGTCGCCCCGCTGATGTCGTTGGTGAGCGACGTCAGGTACGGAAAGGGACCCGCTCCCGGGATCAGCTCGGCATCGTCGCACCGGTCGTTGGCCGGCGCGGAGCCGGAGGGCGCATGCTGGACCACCTGCAGCTGGAGGCTGCCGCCACCGGGCGGAGGAGCAGCGGTCCCGTAGCTCCAGGCGACCACGTAGTAGGGAGTCCCGGCGGTCAGGGTGACGTCACTGATGACCGACTGAAGCGCGCCCGCACCGCAGGAGTCGTCATCGCACCCTCCACCGACCTCGGTGAGCCCCGTGCAGACTCCCGAAGCGGAGTAGATCGCCAGCACGGTGTCCTCCACCGTCGTGGCGGTCGGGGCACCGGAACAAACAGAGAAGCTGTAGCCGGCGGTCGTGACGGGGGTGAAGGCAAACCAGACGCTCCGGGATAGATGGGTCTGACAGGACGGAACCGGAGGATCGTCGGTGGTGGAGGCGTCGGTGATGTCGACAACCGGGCTGAGATAGGGAAACGGGGCGGCGCCCGGGATGACACTCGCTCCTCCACATTGGTCGTTCGTCGGGGCCGCCAGGAGGCTGGTGCCGACCTGAGCTGATGATGATGCAATCGCCCGCGAGGATCCCTTGGAAGCGACCAGCAGGCCGGTGATTCGCATCGGGAAGAGCCGCCCCGCGCCTTCCACCACCAGACGCAGACCACGGTCGATGTCCTCCCGAAGTTCGGTCCTCTCCCAGTGGGCAGGGACCTCGCGCCCCTCGGCGTCCAGGCCCCGCAGATCCCGATAGGAAAGCACCGGCGATCCGGATTTATCCTTGAACTCCACCGTCTGACCATCCTGCGACACCTTCGGCGTCAAGGTTCCCGTGATCGCGTAATCGAAGAAAAGCAGGTCTGAGTCCGCCGACTCCCGAATCTCCAGTCCCTGCTCGATTCCCTCCGAGGTGTTTCGATACCACTCGATCAGCGGTCCCCGGAGATACTCGACCCGCTCCGTGCCCATCGTCACGGCGGCGGCGCCCGCTCCCCGGCGATCCCCGGGTGGGCCGTATCGGGTCAACGAGATTCCGCAATCCCAGGAAAGCGGAAGCGGGTCGATCGGCGCGATCCTGATCCCCTCATCGTAGCGATCGACCCTGAACTGGCGGGCTGCGTCCCTCTCGTCCTTCTGCCGCCCCACGACTCCTGTCCCGGCCCATGGGTCTGCCGCCAGCAACAGGAGCAGGACGAAGACCGCCATCCTGACAGAGCGGCCGCAAGGAAGGACTGGCATGGCGATGGTTCCGTTCTTCGGGAGAACAAGGCGAGGATCGCCTCGAGGGACGATCCTCGCCGCATTCGACGAAAGCTTCAGTAGTCGATCCCCTTGATGTAAGTGCGCGTGGCTGCTCCGTTGGGTTGCACGCTAGTGGGCCGCATCATCTCGTTGTCCTCATGATCGATGATGTGGCAGTGCCACACGTAGCCGTGACCACCGTCCGGACTGAACGGGTAGTACGCGTTCATCGGCAATGTCGCCGCGGGCAGAGACATCGGCGCCCACCGAACGGCGATCCGGGTCACCTGGCCAGGCAGCATCGTCACCGTGTCCTTCCAGCCTGCCTCGTTCGCCGCCGGTGGGTTGACGGGGCCCTTCAGGAAGGACCCGACACCCGGGTTGCCACCCAGAGCGCCATCCGCGTTGGGGATGTTGTAGTCGTTGGGCGGACCGAACCCGTTCACCACCGCGCCGCCGTACGCCGCTGCGTAGGCGCTCATGTACTTCTTCACATCGAGGTTCTGGCGGTTGAGGAGCTGGTACTGCACCAGATGCAGGTGGATCGGATGCGCGTCGGCGGTGAGATTGATGATTTCCCAGATCTCCGTTTCTCCCTCCCGTGGAAGCTCCGAATATCCGGCCGTGATGCCTCCCACGGAGATCGGGGTGAAATCCGGGCGGACATTTCCGTCCCCGTCCTGGCCAGACCAGTGAGTGTTGTTGACCAGTACTTCCTCCGGCCCTCCCTCGTAGTCCACACCGTCCACCGTGGTGGGCCCCTCGAGCACCTCGTTGAGAGTCATCTGGCGTCTCGTCTGGGCGATCACGCCGGGGGCCAGGGTTCCAGACGCCGGATCGACGAGTCGCACCAGTGGAGCGCGCAACGCCGCACCACCGGCCGGGTCGTAGCTGGTGTCGACACCGCCGCCCGCAACCACACGAAGCTGCATGATCCTGCCCATTGTCCTTCCGTCGACCGTGTCGCCGGCCGGATACGGAGTCTTGGCCACGTTGCGCAGGATCAGGGTGGTTCCCGGAGCCAGGCCGGCAAAATCGACGATGACGTCGGCCCGTTCGCCGGGCATGAGGCGAAGCTTCTGGAGCTGGCTGCCCGGCGCGCCCGGATCGATCTTGACCGGGAAGTCCAGATAGCCACCGTCGGTGCCGATCTGCCAGATCGCCGGCCCCTTCGCCTTGGTGACCACGTTGGTCAGGAACATCTCGTAGGTGCGGGCATTGGAGCCGTTCAGGAACAGGAAGCGATACCGCTTCGGCTCCACGTTGAGATAGGGCCATACCTGACCATTCACCGCGATGGTGTCCCCGGTGAACTCCGGAATCCAGTAGGGATGGTCGGGATTCGGGATGGAAGGATAGCCTGCGGGGAAATAAAGCTGCCCATTCTTGTCGAACATCCGGTCCTGGATGATGAGAGGGATCGGCCCGGGCAGGTTCGCTGGAATCGACGTGTCGGAGGGATCGGTGATGAGGTAACCACCGGCCAGTCCCGCGTAGACATTCAGGCGGGTGGCTCCAAGGGCGTGGTCGTGGAACCAGATGGGAGCCGGTTCCTGCTCGTTCGGGTACCGGTAGACAGCCGTGTTGCTGCCTGGACCGCCCGTTCCGGGGAAGCTGTAATAGCCGTGCCCCTGGTAGAGGCCGTCACTGGTGAACCAGGCATCGGGCCCGCCGTCCAGCTCGGGCGGCACATCGCCGCCATGAAGGTGAACCACCGCCGGGATCGGGCCGTCATAATGGTTGGCGCACTCTCCCACCGGCGGCTTCCCCTCGTTCACCATTCTCTCTTCGTTGCAGGCGTTGGCCTCCTTGTTCAGAGGGTCGGCCCAGTGGATCGTCTGATCCGTGGAGTTCTTGTAGGCGAGGACATGCGTTGTGGAGGCGTACCCGAGCTTGTTGATGAACGTGGCCTGTGTCGGGATGCCGCGCCGGGCCACGATCACGGGCCCGAGGTAGGTCTGCTGGGTCGTGGTGGGGCACTGCGTTCCCACGATGTATCCCCACACCCACGTCTCGGGTTTGACGCCTGCTTCGAACGTCCCGGTGGGGAGCACGTTCGCCTTGAACTCGCACATCGTGAGTGTGACCGGCTGCGTGCCATCGACGATGGCAAGGCCTGGCAGCGGGTCCACGAACTGCGGGAAAGTGAGTGACGAGACGGCAACCTGCGTGTCGTCGTCCGCCTGCATCCGCGTGACGGGAACCACGACCAGTCCCGCCAGGAGCAACACCGCGATCGAGAGTCTCCTCATGGTTCTACCTCCTATTTTCACGAGATTGAACTCGGTTGAATCCGCGTTTCGTAGAGCGGAGTGAGACGCCGGGTGATTGGCCATCCTGCCCAACCAAGGCTTTCGTGGGCCTGCCCATGACCTGGATCCCCCATTGGTCCAGGTCTGTTTGCCCAAAGGTTGGGAGAACCCGTCGAACGACCCTCAAGCAAGACTCGTGCCCGATAAAAATTGAAGGGTAAGGCGAAGATCCCGCCTGGAAGACGCCGAGAGCTGCAGGGGCACTGCGCCGGATCACACGCCCTGGCGCGCGAACAGAGGATTCCGCCGCACAGCGGGAGGGGCACCTGACTGGAGTCCGTCGATCCTACTCCGCTTCACGCGATCCTCCAGAATAATCGCCGCGCGCTTGCCGCCAGCGAGGAGGACCGACATGACGCTGGTGGGCTAGCCCGCATTTCTCACCAGATTTCGTCGCGAGGCCGTGCAGACGGCTGTCATGACAGGCGCCCATAGAGGCGAGGACCCGAAGCGTATTGAACATACGCTGATGGGGCCAAGCCGCGAGGACGTCTGTCAGGGCGGCCGGATCCGCGGCCGTAGCAGGAATCTGGTGAGAAGTGCGGGCTAGTCAGAATGGAACGCCCGCTGACTTGCGAGCCGGCGCTCATCGATTTCGCGTCAATAAGCCGAGGCCAATGGCTGGCGCAGGCGCGCCCATCCCACGGCAAAGGTGGGCCGGGTTCCAGGCTCCTCCGGTGACCAGGCCGTCTCGTGCGAGCCGGGACCGCACCGAGGTCGAGGCGGGAGGATGATGAACGCGAGGTCGTCCTCATCCTCCCCCGTCTCGATCAAGTCGCCTCTGCGCGATCCTCCACTACGGGCAGACACGCCCGGGCTTCGGTGTCCCGTTGGAGTCCTGTCCCAGCACGCCCCGGCCGGAGGGACACGAGTTCGCAGGCCTGACGAGGTAGAAGATCACCGATCCTTCCTGCGGGATGGTGGCGTCGACAGCCCTGGTATCGGCTCCGTCGCCGCTCTCGACGCAGACGGCCGACGTCACGAAGTCGGCCGCGTCTTCCGAGCGGATCAGGTCGTAGACGACGGTGGTTCCTCCCATCCCGGCCGGGGGGAGCCACGTCAGCGTCGTGTCATCCGCGAACTGAAGCTCCGCGACTTCGTCCGGCGCCGTCCAGACGGAGCTCTGGCTGTCGTCGCAGTCGTCACCGCCGCAGCCCGAGGCCGTATGCGTGTCGCCGTCGTCATCGCGCTGTGGGCCTGCCTGACACGACCCGGCGGTGCAGCGGTCTGCCGCGCTGCAGCTGTCACCGTCGTCGCACCCGGTGCCATCCGGTGCCGACGGATTCGAGCAGAGTCCGAGTGCCCCGTCGCAGGTTCCCGCGACATGACACTGGTCGCTGGCCGTGCAGATGACCGGGTCGCTGCCTGCGCAGACGCCGCTCTGACAGCTGTCGGCCCGCGTGCAGGCATCTCCATCGCTACAGGAGGTGTTGTCGGGCACGGGCCTCTGCTGGCATGCATCGGTGCCGACCGGTGGAAGATTCGCCGTGGAGAAGGCGGCTCCGTTGCTCAGGGTGCCTGCCGGATTGCCGGGCACGGAGTTCGCGGCGACCGTGCCCAGAGTCTCATTGAGGCCCCATCGTCCGAGCAGACCGGTGCCGACAGTCACTTCACGGTTCCTGGCCGCCATGACCTCCGAGGGTGTCAGCGCACGGCTCCAGACGCGCACTTCGTCGATCGATCCCATGAAGAAGCCCGCGGCGACTCCGGTGGAGGTCATCGCCGTGCCGATGCCGAAATGCTGGATGCTCGTGTTCTCGGGGATGGCGGCGGGACATACCGTGCATGCGCCGCCGGAGCAGGTGGAGCAGCTGGTCGACAAGGTCTGGGCGACTCCATCAACGTAAAGGCTCCAGCATGTTCCATCGTAGGCTGCCGCCACATGGTGCCACGAGCTGTCCGTGGGGATCGTGGTGGAGCCGCAGACCGGGTGGTTGAGTCCGGTCGCCTTGTCCTCGAAGTCGGCCGCAAGGACGCTGCCGGAGATGCCCATGATGTAGTTCGTGTTCAGATTCGCGGGCGCCTCGGCCTCTCCGCGTCCCTTCGAGACGATTGGGACCAGGTTCGCGATTCCCCCTGACCCGGTGGAGGTCGTCACTCCGGTTCCCGTTCGCTTCACCCACGCTTCGAGCGTGAACGTCTGGGTGCCCAGGGCCGGTGCCGAACCCATCGTCACGCAGTCGTTCGTGCCGTCCAGTGCGACCGCGGCGTCGGTGAGCGTGTCGCACGACCCGGTGGTGCAGGTATTGCCATCGTCGCACTGAGCGTCGGACTGGCAGCAACCTGCGATCGGGTCGTAGACGCAGGCGCCCGTGGAGGGTTCGCAGGTATCGGTGGTGCACTTGTCGGCATCGCCGCAGACCACCGCCGTGCCAGCCTGGCACGTTCCACCGGCGCACGTCTCGGCGCCGTTGCACGCGTTGCCGTCATCGCAGTCCGCGGACGTGACACAGCACCCCGCGATCGAATCGTGCTCGCACACGCTTGCCGATCCGAAGTCGACAAGCCCCGTGCCGACCCAGGTCGGTCCGTTGGTGAGGCTGCCTGTCTCGGCGGGAGACGTGGAGTCGGCCATCGTGGTCCCCGCTCCCTCGTTGGCCCCCCAGCGCCCTATGAGACCGGCGCCGGAAACCAGCTCCCTTGTCATTCCGGCCAGAATGTCGGACGGAGCCAGAACGCGATTCCAGACCCGGACTTCGTCGAGGCTCCCCCTGAAGGCGCCGTTGCGCGCGCCCGTCGACGTCAGCGCGGTGGCGATGCCGAAGTGCTGGATCGAGTCGGACCGCACCGGCTGACCCGGACACGCCGTGCCGACGAGCTGATCGGCAACGCCGTCGAGATAGAGCTTCCAGCAGCTGCCGTCGTACGTCACGGCTGCGTGATGCCACACGTTCTGGGTGATGACCGCCGTGCCGGCGATCGGATGGTTGAGCCCGGGCGAGGCTCCTGCTGCGTCTTCCTCGAAGTCCGCGGCCAGGACCGGACTGCCGGTGGAGCGGATGCCCAGAAGGTAGTTCTCGTCCACGTTCGAGGCTTCCGCCTGCGGCGCACCCTTCGTCACCAGGGGATAGATGTCGGTGCCGCCGGCGCCGCTCGTGGTGGAGACGCCGCCGCCTTCCCACAGGAACCAGCCCTCGACCGTGAACTGCGTCGCGTTGAGACCGGGCGCCGGCCCCATCGTCACGTAGTCGTCCACGCCATCGAACCGGATGGCCGCGGCGTTGGTGCCGATTGGACAGAAGTCCACCGTGCAACCGCTGGCATCGGCGCAGTCGGCATCCACGGCGCAGCATCCTGAAATCGGCGCTCCGACGCAACTCCCGCCCGAGCAGATGTCCGGGCCGGTGCAGGCGAGGCCGTCGGCGCACGGCGCCGTATTGCTCGCGTACGTGCATCCACTCGCTGGATTGCAGCTGTCGTCCGTGCAGGTATTGCCATCGTCGCAGACGAGGGGGCTCGATCCGACGCAGGCACCCATGACGCAGGTGTCGGTCTGCGTGCACGCGCTGCTGTCGTCGCAGGGTGCCGTGTTGTTGGTGAACATGCAGCCGGTCACCGCGTTGCAGGAATCGTTGGTGCACACGTTGCCGTCGTTGCATGTCAGCGGCGCACCCGCCGTGCATTCACCCGCGGCATTGCAGGTCTCGGCGCCGTTGCAGACATCGGCGTCGGCGCACGATGTGCCCGCGGCCATCTGTGTGTGAACACAACCGCCCGCGCCACACGAGTCCTGCGACGACGGCAATCCGTGCACGCAGGACGGCGCCGTTCCACCCACGCAGCCAGTCGGTGGAGCGCAGGTTTCCACGCCGTTACACGGGTTTCCGTCGTCGCAGACCGGTGGAGGCCCGCCCGAGCAGCTTCCGCCGTCACACGAATCGGTCAGCGTGCAGGCGTCGCCGTCATCGCACGGAGACTGGTTGTTGAGATAAATGCACCCCTGCTCGTTGTCGCAAGAGTCGTCCGTGCAGACATTCGCGTCGTTGCAATCGAGCGATGTCGTCCCGGGCTGGCAGAGCCCATTCGCGTCGCACGTATCCCCGGTGAGGCACAGGTTTCCGTCGTCGCAGGCGGCACCCGGCGTGGGCGTGAAGACGCAGGTGCCGGTGCCGGCAAACGGGAGGTTCGCGGTGACCCACTGGCTCGCGCTCACGGTGCCGGTGGTGGCCCCCACGGAGTCGGCCACGGCCGTCCCGCTGCCTTCGTCCATCCTCCAGCCAGCCACGAGACCCGGACCCGCCTGGATGGAGGCATCCTTGCCCGCCTGGATCTCGGCCTGCGTGCGGGCATGATCCCAGACGCGGACCTCGTCGATCTGGCCCTGGAAGAATCCGGCCGGCCCGAGAGCGCCGCCGTTCGGATCGTCGTTCCACGCGGTGCCGATCGCGAAGCGGTGCACGCTGTCGAACCGCGGAGTCCTGGTGGTGGCCAGCGATCCTTCCACCAGCCCGTTGATATAGAGCTTCAGCGCGGCCCCGTCATACGTCGCGGCCGCGTGATACCAGACGTCGTTCACGATCGTCGTGGTGCCGGCCACGCGATTGTCGGCCCCGGCTGTCGCTTCGACCTGCTCGAAATCGGCCACCACGACGCCCGTCTGGTCGATCCCGATGAAGTAGTCGAGGTCGATCGTCCCGCCATCACCGACGCCTCTTCCCTTCGTGACGAGCGGAACCGCGGTGGTGCCACCCGACCAGTAGCCGGTCTGTGTGCCGGCGCCGCTGCGCCGGAACCAGAATTCGATCGTGAATCGGCTCAGACCCAGCTGCGGGTGCGTGGAGGCGGCGCCGAACTCGACCCCCTGGCTCGTCCCGTTGAAAGAGAGTGCCGCCGTATTGCGCTGCGAGCAGACGTCCGCCGTGCAGCCGTTGAAGTCATCGCAGTCGGAGTCGGCGGAACAGCAGCTGCCGCTGGGCACGCCCGCGCAGAGTCCGGCCGAGCAGATGTCCACGTCAGTGCAGGAATCGCCGTCGTCACAAACGGCGCCGTCGTTGCCCGGGGCCTGGGCGCAGCCCGCGGTCGGATTGCAGGTGTCGACGGTGCAGACATTGCCATCGTCGCAGCTCACCGGCGTCCACGAGCAGGTCCCCGAGCCGAAGACTGGTTTGTCGGTCCCCTCCCAGATCGGTCCGTTGGTCAGAGTGCCGTTCTCGGCCGGCGTGGTGGAATCCCCCGCCGTGAGGCCGGCGCCTTCGCTGAGCCCCCAGTGGCCGATGAGCCCGGCCCCGGTGGTCACCTCCCGGTCCTTGTCGGCCACGATCTCGGCCTGGGTGCGCGCGACGTTCCAGACTCGGACTTCGTCGATCTTTCCGCCGAAGAAGCCGGTGGTGGTGCCGCTCGAGTTCGAGGTGGTGCCGATCCCGAAATGTTGAACGCTGTCGGACGCCGCGGGCTGATTGACGGCTAGGGTGGTGTCGAGATTGCCGTCGAGATACAGCTTCCAGGTCGCGCCATCGTACGTCGCGGCGGCATGGTGCCAGACGTTCGCGGTGACCTCGGTGAGACCCGTCACCGGATGGTTGAGGCCGAGCGGACCGGTCCCGCCCGCGCCTTCCTCGAAATCCGCCACGAGACGCCACACTCCCCCGCCCACATCACGCAGGCCGAAAAAGTAGTTCATGTTCAACGTGGCGGCCTCGCTCTCGGCGGCTCCCTTGGCGAGCAGCGGCACCGCGGTGATCCCGCCCGTGCCGGTGCTCACGGCAACTCCCGGCGTCGTGTTGCGCTTGAACCATGCTTCGAGCGTGAACTGGGCGGCGTTGAGGCCCGGCGCCGAGCCCATCTTCACGCAGTCGTTCGTCCCGTCGAAGGTGAGCGCGAAAGCGTTGGCGCTCGTGAAGCCTCCACAAACCTCGGTGGTGCAGACATTGTTGTCATTGCAGTCGGCGGAAGTCGTACAGCTGGCGATGATCGTGTTCTGGCAGTTGTTGGACACGCAGCTGTCGACCGTGCCGGGATTGCCGTCACTGCAGTCGGCGGCCGCGGTGCAGCAGCCTGGCGACGGCGTGTACGCATGCCCGCAACCGGCGGGCGTGGCGCACGAGTCGGTGGTGCAGAGGTTGGCGTCGTCGCAGCCGGCGGGGGTCCCGCCGGCGCACGATCCGCCGCTGCAGAAATCGGCCGTCGTGCAGGCGTTGCCGTCGTTGCACGAGCTGCTGTTGTCCGAATGGAAGCACTCGTTCGCCGTGCAGGCATCGTCGGTGCACACGTTCAAATCGTCGCAATCAGCCGGCGTGACGCAGCAATTGGCGACGGCGGCGTGCTCGCAAAGCGAATTGTTGCAGTCGTCCACGGTGCACGGGTCGGCATCGTCGCACTCCGAGCTTCCGCCGCACGCCGTGGTCGTGGTGAATGACTGCCGGCTGCCCGCCGTGGAGGAGGCGCCATCGCTCGCGACGGCGTACCATTCGTAGGTGGTGGCAGCCTGGCGCCCAGGCCAGCTCACGCAGGCCTGTCCGCCCGCCGGAACGCCCGCATCGGTCGCGATCGCCGCAAACGGCGTGCCTGAATGCATGTCGTACGACAGAGTCAGCTCGTTCTCGGTGGGCGCGAGGTTGTCGGCATGGTTGCTCGGAGTCCCATCGCTGAGCTTGTTGATGAACCGGCCGAGGGTGGGCGAATAGGTCTCGACATGGATGGAGTCGGCCTGGGGATCGAATGTCATGATCCGCAGCCAGCCGTCGCCGCCGTTGGGTCGCGACTGAAAGTCGGAGATCAGCGTGTGGATCGCATGCCCGTCGGTTGCCAGGTCGGTTCTGTGGTCCGCCTGATCCAGATGACCGCCCAGGGTCATGAACACGTTTGGCAGCACCTTGACCGCGTTGAATATCGCCTGTCCCTGCGTCGAGAACGCCGGAGTGCCCGTGCCGCCGCTGGTCGGTGTTCCCATCCAGTGCGTGGTGATGATGGCGCGCCGATTCGGATAGGTGCTGGTCAGGATGTTGCGCATCCATGACAGGACACCCTGACAGGTCGTCAGGGGCGGTGCAGGCGCGGAGCCATCGGACGGCCACGAACAGCTCGTGTCGTCCCACTCGAGATGGAAGATGATGAAATCCATGCCGCTGGCGCTGAACAGCTCGTAGTGATTGTCCATGCTCTCGGTGAAGCCTGGCAGCGGATAGTTGTCGCCGAAATAGCCGCGCCCCTGGAATCTCGGCTTGCCGAAGGTCTGGTTGTAGAGCGTTGTCGTGACGTTTTCGTCCGAGCCGCTGCGCGCGGTGCCATTGGGCGACTGGTCATGGTTGCCCACCGCGACGCCGTACGGAATGCCGTCGAGCAGCCCGGTCGTCACGGGGTTCTCGATGAGACTGAAGGCCGTGTTCGCGTTGTCCCACTGGGCCTGGATGCCGCCCTGGTCGGTGCAGTCGCCCAGCTCGGTAACGAAAACGATATTGCGGCCGATGCGATTGTCCCGGACCCATTGCGTCTGGGCATTGAAGGTCGCCGGATAGCTGGCCGCGTAGTATTGCGTGTCGGGCAGCGCGACGATGGTGAAAGGATCTCCGGCCGTGCTGGTCGCTTCGCGGCCGTAGAAGGTCACGTCGAGCGGGTTCTGCTCGGCGTCATCCACCGTGACACACAGCTCAGGCGACGTCGAGACACCGGTCTGGCCGTTCGACGGGCTGGGCGCCGCCGGCACAGCGGGTGGCGTGTTCAGCACCTCGAGGATCGGGATCAGACTCAGGTCCGAGCTGCCGGCAGCCTGGTTGTGTGCCTCGATCGCGATGACGTTCGTGCCGGCGATGAGTCTGGCCGGCGCGATGACAAACGCCTCTTCGGGTCCGCCGCCCCCAGCCACCGCCTCGTGGCTCGCGGCGGTGGCATTGAAGGCGGGCGGAGTGCCGACCGTCCCGCCCATGCTGGCGCTGCGCGCCACCTCCACACCGTTCACATACGCGACGAAGCCGTCATCGTAGTCGATGGTGAGCTTCAGGCCGCCAATCGCGCCGGGATTGGGGACCGTGAATTCGCGCCGGATGTACACCGAGACGTAGCCGTTCAGCATGTCCGACAGCACCGTGCCGTCGTCGCCGTCGCCATAGCCAAAGCCGCTCTGCCCCTGGAACCAGGTGGCGTCATCGAAACCGACCGTGTTCCAGGCCGCGGGCGGTGAGGAGGCGGCGCCCTTGAAGTAGCGCCATCCCGAACCGACCTGGATCGGAAGCGACGCCGGGGGATCCAGGGATGCCGGCTGACCGAAGGATGACTTGAGCGCCGCGATGACCGCGGGGTCCAGGGACGCTGAAGCGACCACCGGGGCCGCGGGGGCATCGTTACCGGAGTCGTGGCGAACGCCCGGACTGTCCGCACCGATCAGGAGCTTCCATCCAACGGGTGTGGCCAGACATAACAGCAGCAGCAGAAGCCCCGACGGTCTTCGAGCACGGTCGTAGATCCCCCTCGCCATGAAACACCCCCCGAATCCATGACGGCCCGGGCCGTCGTTCTGCCTTTATCCCCAGCGAGCCCCGCTTCGAGCACGGCCCGCGACTCTATTCCACACGACAATGAGGTGAGGCTTTGCCCAGGAGAGAATTCGGATGTGCCGGGCGCCACGGCGCGCAGCCCCTCCCGGTCGATTCGACAGCAGCCGGCACAGGCCCCGGCGCGCAGGTCAACCTGGAAGAGCAAGCCGCGTACCACCTGGAGGGATTCGGTGTCGAGCTTTATAAGCGAAAACGTGTGCGGCGCAACCGGAAAGCACGTGAACGAGAACCTGGCCGCTCCCACCTCCGGGCCCAGGCATTGACGGGTCGAGGACGCTGCTCGATGTCTGGTATTGACAGGAATCGACTTAGCGGTTGGTACGGTGCCAGTCGTCTGCGATGCGAAGGTCTCCTGGCGCAGCGACAGACGAGGATCGTTGGCAGCCGGTCTCGTTCCAGCGCTTTTCCAGCACGGTCGGCCGGCACACGAGCGGTGTGAGTGTTCTCACACTCACGCTGTGCGCCCTGCCCCAGTGATAATCCCCACTCCTGGCGGGACTGGTGAATCGGTCATGTTTCCGGTCCGGCCTCTCTCATGGAGACACCGATTCACTGAGCGTTACAGCCGAGCTGGGCTTCCCCCGGCGATGTCATGGCTTCAGAGCTTCATGGAAGAGTTCGATTCGCGAGGACCATCGGCAACCGCGAATCGCTTCTCGCGCCCCGCCCTCGACCGCGCCCCCTCGCGACTGCCCGAGCACGGTCGCCTGGCTCAAGATCGGGGACGCAGACCTGATCCACCCGCGAGTCAGGGCCTCCGAATCCCGAGGGCCGGCGCCGCCCGCGCGCGGCGCCGGCCCTTCCAGACTCAGCAGAAGGCGGAGGAAACGCCTTCGATCTTCGCCCTCGCGCCCGGGATGCTCCGTTCGAGCGTTTCGAGGACCTTCGGGTGCGTCATGCCCGAGCCCAGGTAGGTCCACCGGTTCGCCTGACGCTGGATGCTCATGAACGATTCTTTCTCCGTCGCGGTGAGTTGGCGTCCGGTGGCGCGCTCGAAAGCATCCATGTCGAACGCGGTCTGCTGCATGAGGCCGGCGTCGAGCATCCCGCCGATCTCCAGGTAACCCTCCACCGCCCGGTCGATTTCGTCCGACCCGCAAACGGCGGCAAGACTCTCGACCATCAGCGTGTCGAGCTTGGCGTGCTGCGCCTCTTCCATCCAGTGGTGCTTCAGCAGGCTCTTGAACTGCGGGTCGAGGTCCTGGTCGTCCTTGACGCTGTCGAGGTAGTGCCGCTGTGTCATCCACTCGATCTGCAGGATGACCAGCGCCACGGCGAGCGGGTGCTTGGACAGGACCGCCTGCGCGATGGCCTCGGGCGGCCCGATCACCTCGCATCGCGTCCCGAACCCCTTCTCGAACTCCTCGCGGAACCGCCTGAAGAGCTGGATGTGCTTTGCCTCCTCACCGGCGAACTGCAGCAGGGCACGCACGCGCCAGTCGTCCCCGTGGAGCATCGGGCGCGCATGGTCCAGGACAAACGGAAGGATGAACTCCTCCACCAGTCCGAAGATGCAGAGGTAGGTGTTGCCGCGGATCTGGTTCAGCGTCCGCCGCTCGTCCGCCGTGAGGAAATCCAATCCTTCGACGCGGGCCAGCGATTCGGGCATGAACGAGCGTGAGAAATCGAGGCGTCGTTCGCCACCGATGATGTCCTCGACCCTCCAGTTCACCCGCTGAGCGGCCGCCACCGTCTCCTGGTAGTTGTAGGTCGGTCGAACGGACCCGGACACCGCCGTCCCCGTTGTCGTGTTCATCTCATCTCTCCTCTCGACGAATCGAGATCGTTGACATCCCTTGCCGGACGATCCATTCGCCCGCACACCCAATAGACACTCCCCCCGTTTGAGTCACCGTGGGAACAGGCGTTGAAAATGCAACCAGCGGCGGATTCCGCTTCCCGCGGGGGCGTTGGCTGCGGGGGCTACCGGGGC
>DASROJ010000283.1:0-10613 GCA_035646975.1 Patescibacteria group bacterium | reverse complement strand
GGGGAGTTGGGGTCGCGAACGGCGGCGTTTGGATCGGCGGGGGCGGGCGCTGGTGGTGCGGTGTTGGGGTCGCCGAAGCTCAGCGGGATCGGCGTCTCCTGGCGGCGGCGGACGTCCTCGTTGTAGGCGGCAAGGCCGCTGGCATAGTAGCCGAAGTTGAACACCAGGTAAGCGATGGCGCCGCCCACGGTCAACGCGACGATCCAGGAGATCAGCTGGATGAGCAGTGGCGCCGCGGCAGGCTTGATCAGCTTCATTTCGGTTCGAACGCGATTCGTCCACCCACGATGGTCATCTTCACCGTGGTTTTCAGGATCTCGGGGGGCGGTACCTTCATGATGTCCTGGCTCAGCACTGTCAGGTCGGCCCGCTTGCCCGCCACGATCGATCCGCGCTGAGTCTCCTCGAACGCCGCGTAGGCGGCGTCCAGCGTGAAGCAGCGCAGCGCCTCCTCTCGTGTCAGTTTCTGCTCGGGAAACCAGCCTGCCTCGGGCCATCCCTTCGCGTCCTGCCGCGTCACGGCGGCGTAGAAACCCAGCAGCGGTTTTTCCGACTCGACCGGGAAATCCGACCCGCAGGCCAGCCGGGCGCCGGATGACAACAGACTCCTCCATGCATACGCACCGGTCACCCGCTGCGGGCCGATCCGATCCGCCGCCCAGTACATGTCCGAAGTGGCATGGGTTGGCTGCATCGAGGCGATGACTCCGAGGGGGGCAAAGCGCGGCAGGTCGTCGGCCGAGAGCACCTGGGCGTGCTCGATACGGTGCCTCTGATCCTTCGAGCCGCCCGCCCTGCCCGCCGCTTCGAGCACATCGAGCGCGATGCGGTTGCCGCGGTCGCCGATTGCGTGGATGCAGACCTGGAAGCCGGCCTTCGCGGAGCGTTCCGCCATCGCGCGCATCCGCTGTGGGTCCATCCGCAGCAGGCCGACGTTTTTCGGGTCGTCCTGGTAGGCAGCCAGCAGCGCCGCGCCGCGGGAGCCCAGCGCGCCGTCCATGTAGAGCTTCACCGCGCGCACGGTGAGGCGTCCGTCACCCAGCCCGAGCTCGGGCCCTTTGTCGAGCCGGGCTTCGAGCCATCCCGCGATGGGGCGCCCTTCCACCGGCGCCGATTCGCCGGCCAGCATGGCGTAGATGCGAAACGGGAAGTCGCCGCTCACCAGCAGCTCCCGGTACAACTCGAGCTCGAGGGCGCCCACTCCGGCGTCGTGAACACCGGTGAGCCCGGCCTCCAGGCAGCGCTGCATGCCGGCCTTCAACGCCTCGCGCGTTTCTTCGCGGGTCGGCTCCGGTATCTTCGAGTCGATGAGGCTCTCCGCGCGGTCCACCAGCACGCCCGTGGGCTCTCCCGAGGCGTCGTGGATGATCTGCCCGCCCGGAGGGTCGGGCGTGTCCCGGGTCACCCCGGCAATCCTGAGCGCCAGCGAGTTGACCCAGATCGCGTGCCCGTCGATGCGCCCCAGCGAGACCGGGTTGCCCGGTGACGCCGCATCCAGGGTCGCTCGCGTTGGAAACGCCATCTCCTTCCAGTCGTTCTGGTCCCACCCCCGTCCCCGGATCCACTGGCCCGGCTTGAGCGTGGCGGCCTTGGCCGTCACCATCCGCGCGATCTCGTCGGCAGAACCGGTGCCGACCAGGTCGAGCCGGGTGGACAGAAACCCGAGGCCCGACACGTGGCCATGCGCATCGATCAGACCGGGCACGACGGTGGCGCCGCGGAGATCGATCTTCCGCGTGGCGGGACCATCCAGGGCCGTTGCCGCCGCATTGCCGCCCACGAAGACAATCCGACCGTCACGCACGGCCACCGCTTCGGCATGCGGGGTGGAGGACTCCACGGTGTAGATGTTGCCGTTGTAGAGGATCAGGTCGGCGGCGTGCGTGCTGGATGTGCTGGATGTGCTGGATGTGCTCGACAAGCTGGACATGCTGGACATGCTGGACATGTTGGAAATGGGTGCGGCACCGGTCATCAGGATCATCAGGCTCGGCAGGCTCATTAAGAGGAAGGCGGCGGTAACGGGCATCGTGTCCCTCCGGGACTCAAGCCGGAAGTATACTCACACAGGAGGCCGTCTCGATGCCGAAGCTTTCGCACGTCGACGCCAGGGGCAAGGCCAGGATGGTCGACGTCGGACGCAAGAAAGTCACCCGCCGCCAGGCCGTGGCGCGCGGCAGCGTGAGTCTGTCGCGGGCCGCCTTCGATCTCGTGGCTGCAAACCGCGTGGCGAAAGGTGACGTGCTGGCCGTGGCGCAGCTCGCGGGAATCCAGGCGGCCAAGAAAACCTCGGAGCTGGTGCCGTTGTGCCACCCGATTCCGCTCGACGGCATCGACGTCAGCCTGCAGCTCGACGCCCGGTCGCTGCGCGTCCTGATCGAAGCTCGAGCCAGGGCCCGCGCCGTGACGGGGGTGGAGATGGAGGCGCTCGCCGCGGTCGTGGTGGCCGGCTTGACGGTCTACGACATGGTCAAGGCCGCGGACCGCGAGGCGGTCATCGGTGAGATCCGCCTGATCGAGAAGAGGGGCGGCAAGGGCGGGCTTTTCAGGAGATCGGCCGGCCGCTGAACGGCCTACCGGCCGGTTCGTCTTGACTTTCGGCATATTCCGGGTCACCCCGCAACTCAATCGGGTCCAATCGGGTCCAATCGGAGCCCACAGGGCGCCCGGATCCCCCGACCGTCTCAATGTTGACAGCCCCCGGGGGGCTACATAACATTTGGCTCTGCGCCCGAGAGAAATCTAAACGAACGCCCCGGTAGATGAATGTTCCCGCATGGATGCCAACGAGAGACGCGGCCTCGCCAATGACTGGCTCAAGGACTTCTGCCTGGCGCTGAAGAACGTCTCGCTCTATTCGGTGGACCATCCACGCGGTCGCGAGTACCTCGACCGGGCCTACGAATCGCTGCGCCGGCTGATCGGAGAGCGCCGGGAAACCACCCTGACCCGCGCTGACGGGCGCCTCTACCTCGACGGCACGCTGCTCGATCGCGACCGGGGCCTGAGCCAGCAGTTCGTCGACGACCTCAACGCACGCAACGTCGATTCGTTGGTCTTCCACTCCACCATCACACCGGAGGAGCACCAGGGCCTGATCCGCGCGATGATGGCCAAGCCGGACGCAGTCTCGGAGAAGGGCGGCTTCGACCAGATTCTCATGGACGAAGGGGTCTCCTCGGTCAAGACCAACTCGGGACGGTCGATGCGCCAGCGGGAAAGCGTCGACAACGGCCTTCTGGGGGAAGCCGGGTTGAGCGCCTTTCTGATGCACCAGGTTCGATCGACGGGTGTCTTTCATGGCACGCCGGCGGAATCGGCCACCTCGCGGCTCGACGGGACACCGATGCCGACGGTCACCTCGGTGCTGCAGCGCGATCCGGTCGCGCTGACCCGTGCGATCGAGGAGATGGCGCGCAGCCGCGAGAACCCCCCCTCCACTCCCGAAGCGATGGCCGAGCTGATTGCCGACACGCTGGAGCGTCTGGCAGAGCGGGCCATCGAAGAGCATCAGCGTGATCGGGAGGAGATCCTGGCCGACGTGGGCCGCGCCGCAGTGGCTTCCGACCCGGAGGTTCATCCTCCGCTGTTCCTGGAAAAGGCGGGCCCGCGTTCGATCCGCAAGAACCTGGCCTCCGCCGTGGATGGACTGCCTCCCGACCAGATCGCCGAGCTGGTTGCAGCACATTACCCCAGGGCCGAAGGAGACTTCAGACGACTGACCGAGATCCTCAATCGCACCCTGATCTGGCGCGACCACCGCGCCGCGGCGCTCGTCTCGCTCGAGGCGAAGATGGTGGCGCAGGGGCTCAGCCAGGAGGATTACCGCGAGTTGGTGGACCACCTGGCCTGGAGCGAGGTGAATGTCAACCGTCGCCTCGAGCTGCTCTACAAGGGCGACTATCTCTGGCGCGTCGATTTCTCCCGGTTCAAGGAAGTGCTGGTCAAGCTGCTCGCCACCGATCAGCTCAAGGAGGCGACCACACTCATCCAGAAATACCTCAGCGGTCTGATGGGCGATGACCTGGAGATTCGCCGACGCGTGGCCGACAACGCCCGCTACATCCTCCAGCTGCTGGAAAAAACCGGCAAGTGCCTGACGATGCTGACCCGCATCTCGGAAATGTTCTTCACGCGGTTCCAGGACGAGCAGGACGCCGACGTGGTGGCCCGGCTCTCCGGTGTGCTGGCCTTCCTGGTGGATCTCAGGCTGCGATCGGGGGACCTGGGCGCCGCGCTCGACTTGATGCGCAAGGCCGAGAAGATCGGCAACACCACCACCCCCGCGCTCAAGGAGCGGGGCGAACGGCTGGCCGAGTCGCTCTCCCGCGCCGGAAACGACAAGATATTCAAGACCCTCACGGAAATGCTGCTCACGGGCACCGACCAGTCGAGCATGGAGGCCGCGGAAATCCTCAAGCGGGGCGGCGGCCGGTCCGCCAACTACCTGATCGAAAGACTCGCGGAAGAGGAGAACCGCTCGCACCGGGCGCGGCTCGTGATGCTGCTCAAGGAAACGGGCAAGGGGTCGTCGTTGCCCTTTGCCGCCCGTCTCGAAGACTCCCGGTGGTACCTCGTGCGCAACGTCGTGGGGATTCTCGGCGACATCGGCGACGTGTCGATCATGCCCCAGCTTCGCAAGGTCGCCGCCCACAGCGACCCGCGTGTGAGACGCGAGGTGGTGCGCACCTTCGTGCGGTTCGCCACTCCCGAGTGCGAAGAGCTGATCATCGCGGCATTGCGCGATGAAGATCGCGGTGTGCAGATCACCGCCGTCAACGCCCTGGCCTCTCTCAAAGGACCACGCGCCCTCGGGGTGATGATCGATCTGGCGCGCCGGTCCGGCTCGTTCGAAAACGCACCGCTCGAGCTGAGGCAGGAGGCGGTTGCCGGACTGGGCCGCATGGGGTCGAAGGAGGCGCTGCCGGTGCTTTCGGAGATTCTGACGCGCAAGGGGTTTCTGGGTTACACCGAGCCGACCGAGCTGAGGGCAGCGGCCGCCCGCGCGCTGGGCGGGCTGGGCAGCAACGAAGCGGTGGCGCTGCTCAAGGAGCTTGTCCAGAAGGACCCGCGCCCGCAGGTGCGCGAGGCCGCCCAGGAGTCACTGCAGCAGGGCACCCCCAACACCACCGCCGCCGTCAATCAGCCGCGTCGCTGAACCGCGAAGCGGGGAGGGGGGAGTCTCAGACGCTGAAGGATTTGCCGCAGCCGCAGGTCTTGCTGGCGTTCGGGTTGGAGAACTTGAAGCCGGAGCCGAGCAGGCCGTCACCCCAGTCCAGCCGGATGTCCTGAAGGTAGGCGGCGCTGTTGCCGTCCATCAGCACCTTGAGGCCCCCGGTATCCAGGATCTGGTCGCCGTCGCGTGTCTGCCGGTCGAAGTCCATCACGTACTCGAGACCCGAGCATCCGCTCGGCTTGACGCTCAGACGCAGCGCGGCGCCTTCCAGCCCCTGATCCTTCATCAGCTTGAGAACCTGGGCGGTGGCCTTGGGCGTGATTTCAATCATCATTCAGTTATCCTCGTTCCAGAGTGTATGGCGCGTTGGCCTGCCAGTCAAACGGAACATCCGTCCAACATACGCCGGACGGGCGTTTCAGGGGGCTGGAGTCTGCCGGGATGCCGCGGCGAGCCTGCGGTAGATGGCATCCTCCCGGGCCGCCTCCGCGGTGCGTCCCATCTGCTGATAGGCAGCCGCCATGAGCATGTGCGGCTCGGGCATGAGAGGGTCGAGCCGTGCCGCACGTTGCAGCCAGCTCAGCGCGTCGGCGATGCGACCGGCCTTTCCGTTGAGCCTGCCGATCTCCACCAGCACCATCGCATCTCCCGGTTCGAGCTGGGCCGCTTTCTGGTACGAGGCCAGCGCGCGTGGGAGATCCCCTGCCGCGTCGTAGGCCTGGCCCATCATCGCCTGCGCTCCGGCGTCCTCCGGGTTGAGCCCAATCGCCTCCTGCATCGCCTTGACCGCGCCGGCAATGTCACCCGACTCGAGCTTGCCGTCGGCCTCGAGGGTCAGGAAATAGGCGCGGCGTCGGCGGCCGACCCGGCCCGCTTCGTCCTGCGAGGCCTTCTGGAACTGCGCCAGCGTGCGCGCCGCCTCTTCGCGCGCCCCGGTGCGGTTGAGGCAGTTGCCGAGGTTGAACAGCGAGCCGAGATGGGCGGGCTTGCGCGTCAGCACGGCGCGGAAGTCGGGGATGGCCGCTGCGCAGTCTCCCTTCTGCATCCTGGCCAGCCCGAGCTGATAGCGGGTTTCTTCATCATCCGGAGCCGCGGTCATCGCCCGGCCGAGCGCGGCGATCGCCTCGTCCTGCCGCCCCTGCTTGGAAAGCAATGACGCCAGCCCGCGGTCCGCGCGCGCGTTGGGGCCGGCTTTGAGCGCCTGTCTGTAGTGCGCCGACGCTTCGTCGAAGTGGCCCATCGTCTCTTCGATGGTCGCCAGATCGATCAGCGCCAGCGTGTGGCCGGGTGAAAGCTTCAGCGTCTCTCTGAACTGCTGGGCGGCGAACTGGTATTTCTTGTCCTGGCCGTAGGCGCGCCCCAGAAGATAGTGGGCGTCGACATCGGACGGCCGCGCCGCGATCGCCTTTTCCAGGGCCGCCTGGGCCGAGGGATAATCCTCGGCCTTCAGCGCGGCCTGCCCCTGCGTCATCAACGAGGAGAACAACGATGTGACCGGCGGCGGGGCCTGGGAGCGGATCTGAGGCATGGCCAGCGCCGGCGCGAAGCAGACGAAGCAGACGAAGAACATGGACGGCAGTCGGCGCGAATGTTTCATCACGCGTATCGTTCTCAAGGATTGACGACCCCCTGCCCTTCGAGCACCGTCAGCACACGGTCGATGCCGGCCGCCTGGATGGTCTGTGTCGTGCCCGAGGGCCATCGAATCTCGAGTGCCGGCGCTGCGGTGGCCGAGTCCAGCCCGAAGTGCAGCCGCAGGTCGGGCTGCGAGAGATAACTGGAGCCGCTTCGCACCTCGTCGGTCATGATGCCGAACGGACCTTTCACCCTGACCCGCGCGCCCAGGGCGCTTCTGTTGGACGCGCGGCCGATGAGGCGCAGGCCGATCCAGTGGCCGATGCCCCGCGCTTCGTTGAGCATCAGGCGAGGCGCCCCGCCGCACACGGTGAACAGCATGTCGAGATCGCCGTCGCCGTCGATGTCTCCCACCGCCAGGCCCCGGGCCACGTTGGCCACCTTCATGTCAGGGCCGGATTCCAGACCGACTTCCTTCATCTGCCCGCCGCTTTCTCCATGGAAAAGAAAGTTGCGCTGAGCGTAGGTCGTCGCATCGTTGAAGTAGGGGGCGTTGTCCAGGATGTGGCCGTTGGCCACCGCCAGGTCGAGGCGGCCGTCGTTGTCGTAATCGAAGAACTTGGCGCCGAACCCGACGAAGGAAAGGCTGACGGCGCCGATGCCTGAAGGAAAGCTCACGTCGGAGAAGACTCCGCCCCCTTCATTGCGGTACAGGGAGTTGTTCTCGAAATCGAGATTGGTGACGATGATGTCGAGATCGCCGTCGCCATCATAGTCGCCGAAGTCGGTTCCCATTCCGGCCAGCGGCTCTCCGTTGAGTCCGAACCCGGTGCCCGACATCAGGGTCATGTCGGTGAAGGTGCCGTCGTTGTTGTTGCGGTAGAGGATGTTGGGCGTCTTGTCGTCGGCCACGTAGATGTCGGTGTCGCCGTCGTCATCGTAATCGCCGGTGACGACTCCCAGGCCGTTGCCGTCCTTTGCCTGCAGGCCGGCCGCGCGACTGACGTCGGTGAATGTGCCGTCGCCGTTGTTGCGGTACAGCATGTCGTTCTGCGGGTTGTAGACGTTGGGATGGCAATAGGCCTTCACGTTGTGCGTGTAGTCGCCGCAGAACTTGTCGTTGTCGGGCGTGAAGTCGACATAGTTGGCCACGTACAGATCGAGATCGCCGTCGTGGTCATAGTCGAGAAACGCGCAGCTCGTGCTCCAGCGGGCATCGCTCACGCCGGCCTCGTCGGTGGCCACCGAGAAGGTGCCATCGCCGGTGTTGTGGTACAGGACGTCGGGCCCGAAATTGGCGAGATAGAGATCGGTGAGGCCGTCGTTGTCATAGTCGCCTGCGCAGATGCCCATGCCGTAGCCCTTGTCGCCGGTGCGGGTCGAGGCGGTGACGTCCGTGAACTTGAGCGTCGTGCCCACCGAGTCGTTGCGGTACATCGCGTTGAGCAGCGGGCGTGGGCCGGTGTAGCCCGGCAGCGGGGCTCCATTGACCAGGTAGATGTCCAGGTCGCCGTCGTTGTCGTAGTCGATGAACCCGCCGCCCGACCCCATCGTCTCCACCATCATCTTCTTTCCGCTCTTTCCCATGTTGTGCACGAAGCCGATGCCGGCCTGCCGGGTCACGTCGCGAAAGGTGACGCGGGGAGCTTCCGCGCCCGGGGGCGCCGGCGGCGCCGCGAGCGCCACCAGCGCGGCAGGCAGGGCCAGGATGGCGATGGCGCTGAGGATTCCGGCGGTTCGCATGCAGCCATTATAATGTCACGCCAGCTGGGCAACCCGCGGCATGGCAGCCGGCGGGGGAGCGATCTGGGGGGCGCGATCAAAAAAGAGGAGACACAGGATGACCGACACGGTGGCCGCTTCGCCCGCACCGAAGAAGATCGGCCTCATCATCGTGAACACCGGAAACGGCAAGGGGAAGACCACCGCGGCGCTCGGCACCGCGCTGCGGGCCTGCGGCTACGGCCACAAGGTCCTGATGATCCAGTTCGTCAAAGGGCCGTGGAAGAGCGGCGAGCAGCTCGTCGCGGCCAGGCTCGCCCCGGAGTTCGAGCTGGTCAAGACGGGCAAAGGGTTCTTCAAGATCATGGGCGACCGCCTTCCCGAGGAAGAACATCTCGAGGCGGCCCGGCTCGGGCTCGAATTCGCCCGCGACAAGGTGCGCTCGGGCGTCTACAACCTGGTCATCCTCGACGAGATCAACAACGCGATCGCCGACGGGTTGCTGCCGGTGGAGCCGCTGCTGGAGATTCTCGACGCCAAGCCGTACGAGCTGCACATCATCCTGACCGGCCGCAACGCGCATCCTGAAGTCCTCAAACGGGCCCACCTTGTCACCGAGATGACCGAGATCAAGCATCCGTACCAGCAGGGGATACTTGCCCAGAAAGGGATTGATTTCTAAAGGGATCCCGGGTGTTTGACTGATGTCCGAATCAGAACAATATTCGACGGCCATCAGTCGTGTTGAACCCCCGGAGGTGCCCAGGCATGAAGACATTCTTCAGGCTATTGGTTGTCGCCATCGTCGCGCTTCTTCCACTTTGCGCGTCGCCGGCGGCTGCCGCGGTTCGTTTCAACGTCGACGTCTTGTGGAACCCCAATCCGGACGACAGCGCGCAGGTCTACCTGCACGCGACCAACGAAGTGTTCCCCATGCCGCGCGAGCGGGTGACGGAAGTCTTCCATCAGATCCAGAACCCGTATGACGACTATCCGGTGCTGGCGTTCATCGCCTTCAACGCGCATGTCGACATCGGCACGGTATGGGAATACAAGCGCAAGGGACATGTCTGGACCAACGTGATGTGGCACTTCGGTGTGCCGCCCAGCGCCCTGTTCGTCGACCTGCCCCGCTCTCCTGGTCCGCCGTTCGGCAACGCCTACGGCCACTGGAAGAAGCAGGGTGACCGGATGCCCCGCGATGTCATCAGCAACGACGACGTCCATTACTGGGTGGGGTTGCGCACGGTGTCCAGTTACGGCCACTTCGAGCCTCGACAGGTCTGCGAGTGGCGCGGGTCGGGCCAGCGCTATGACGCGATGGCGGCCAGGCAGTACCGCGTCATTCACGCCAAGGGACCCGGACCCGGGCAGAACGGCCGCAACGAGCAGCAAGGTCGCGGCGGCAACCCCGGCAGAGGCTGGGCCAAAGGGCACGGCAAGGACAACGAACGCGGTCACGATCGCGACTGACGTTTTCAGCAGGATGGGGAGAGCCGCCAGGCTCTCCCCAGCTTTTCCCCTAACTCCTTCACAGATTAGCCTTTGACAGCTGATCCCCCCTGTCTTATCATGCCGGTCCGGCAGTGCCGTCAATGAGTCACCGCATGCCTCCGAGGGCCAGCACAACATGGGATTCTCCACCGACGCGATTCACGCGGGCCAGGAACCGGACCCGACCACCGGCTCGGTCACCGTACCGATCTACCAGACCTCTACCTACCAGCTCCTCGAGCTGGGCAAGACCACCGGTTACGATTACGCCCGCACGATCAACCCGACCCGAAGCGCGCTGGAGCGCAGCATCGCGGCGCTGGAAAGAGGCGAACGGGGATTCGCGTTTGCCTCGGGCATGGCCGCGATCAATGCGGTGTTCACGCTGCTGTCGTCGGGCGATCACGTGGTCATCTCCGAGAACGTCTATGGCGGCACCTTCCGGCTGATCAACGGCGTGCTGAAAAACTTTGGGCTGAGCTTCTCGTTCGTCGACACGTCGAATGTGGCCAACATCGAAGCGGCGATGACGAAGAGCACGAAGATGGTGTTCATCGAGACGCCGACCAACCCGATCCTGACGCTGACCGACATCGCCGCGGTGTCGGCGCTCTGCCGCAAACGGGGCGCCGACCTGGTGGTGGAC
>DASROJ010000282.1:0-4350 GCA_035646975.1 Patescibacteria group bacterium | reverse complement strand
TCGGCGAGTACAAGGGCGTGAAGCAGCTCGGCGTGTTCACCCACGGGCCGGGGCAGATGTTCACCAAGAAGCCCGTGGCCGGCATCAACGACATCCAGGGCCTCAAGATCCGCACGGGCGGCGGGATCGCGGAGGCGGTGGCGAAGGCGCTGGGCACGTCCGCGTTCGTGAAGCCCGCGCCCGAGTCCTACGAGCTGTTGAAGGGCGGGGTCGCCGACGGAGTCTTCTTCCCGATGGAGTCCATCGTCTCCTTCAAGCTCGAGACGGTGCTCGAGCAGGCCACGCTGTTCCCGGGCGGCATGTACAGCTCGGCGTTCGGCTTCTTCATGAACGAGGACAAGTGGAACAAGCTGCCGAAGCAGGATCAGGAGATCATCGCGAAGCTGTCGGGCGAACATCTCGCGCGCCTGGCCGGCGGGTCCTGGGACGAGGCGGACAAGAAGGGCCTCGAGGCGCTCCAGAAGTCGGGCGTCAAGATCGTCAACGCCAATCCGGCGTTCGTGGCCGAGGTGCAGAAGCGCTCCGCCCCGATCATCGACGACTGGATCAAGAAGGCCAGCGCCAAGGGCATCGACGCCGCCGCCGTGCTCGCCGAGTTCAGGGCTGAGCTGAAGAAGGTCTCCGCCGGCCAGTGAGCGCTCCGGCCGCGGGCTGGGAGCGGCGCGTCGAGGTCGTCCTCGGCGTCGCCGCCTCCCTGATCCTGCTGGCCATGATGCTCCTCACCTTCGTCGATGTGGTCGCGCGCTACGTCGTGAACCGGCCGGTGCGCGGCGCCTTCGAAGTCACCGAGCTGATGCTCCTGGTGCTCATCTTCGCGGGCCTGCCCCTGGTGTCGTTCACCGACGAGCACGCGCTGATGGACTTCATCGACCGCCTCCTGGGTCGGCGTGCGCAGCGCTGGCTCGAGGGCGCCGTGCAAGTGCTCTGCGGGGCGCTCATGCTCCTCCTCGCCTGGATCGTCTGGCTCAAGGCCGACCGAATCTGGGCCTACCGTGACGCGACCGACGTGCTGCGCATCGTGTACGGCCCGTTCGTGTATTTCATGGCGGTCACGATCGGGCTGGCCGGGGTGATCCATCTCTACAAGGCGGTCGAGCTCACGAGAGCGGGCGCGCGCCGGTGATCGAGGGCCTGGTCGGCCTCGCCGCGATGATGGTCATCGCCTTCCTGCGCGTGCCCATCGCCTATGCCATGGGCATCGTCGGGATCGTCGGCTACGCGTACATGCGCGACTGGAACTGGCTGGTGGCGTCCGCCATGGTCCAGACGAAGATCTACGAGACGGGGCGCAACTACACGCTCTCGGTGGTGCCGCTGTTCATTCTCATGGGCAGCTTCGTCACGCGCGCGGGCATGTCGGAGGAGCTGTTCCGCGCCGCCTACACCTTCATCGGCCACCTGCGGGGCGGCCTCGCGATGGCCACCGTGTGGGCGTCGGCCGGCTTCGGCGGCATCTGCGGCTCCTCGATCGCCACCACGGCCACCATGGCCAAGGTGGCCTATCCGTCCATGAAGCGCTTCGGCTATGCCGACCAGCTCGCCGCGGGCACCGTCGCCGGCGCCGGCACGCTCGGCATCATGATCCCGCCCTCGACCATCATGGTGATCTACGGCGTCTTCACCGAGACCAACATCGGCAAGCTCTTCATGGCGGGAATCCTTCCCGGCATCCTCGGCGCCATCCTCCTGTGCCTGGCCATCGTGTGCACGACCTGGCGGCATCCCACGTGGGGCCCGCGGGGCCCGCGCTCGTCCTGGGCCGAGCGCGGGAGGGCCCTGAAGGACGTGTGGGCCGTGGCCGTGCTGTTCCTGTTCGTGATGGGCGGGATCTACGGCGGCCTCTTCACCGCCACCGAGGGCGCGGGCATGGGCGCGATGGGCGCGCTCGCCTTCGCGGTATCCCGCCGCGCCCTCACCTGGCGCACGCTGTACGACGCGCTGCTCGAGAGCGCGCGCACCACCGCCATGCTGTTCGTGATCCTCATCGGCGCGCTGATCTTCGCGGAGTTCGTCAACATCACGACGATGCCGAAGGACCTCACGACCTTCGTCTCGCGCTTCGCCGTGCATCCCATCATGGTGGTAGCCGCCATCTGCGCCATCTACGTGGTCCTCGGCACCGCCATGGAGGAGCTGTCGATGGTGCTCCTCACCATGCCCGTCTTCTTCCCGGTGATCGTGCACCTCGGCTTCGACCCCATCTGGTTCGGCATCATCATCGTCTGCGTCGTCGAGATCGGCCTCATCAGCCCGCCCGTGGGGATGAACATGTTCGTGCTGAAGACGCTCCTGCCCGAGGTCTCGACGGGCACCGTGTTCCGCGGCGTGATGCCGTTCATGTGGGCCGACGTCATCCGCCTCGCCATCCTCGTCGCGTTTCCGATCATCTCGCTCTGGCTGCCGCGGATGATGCGCTAGCCAAGCGTCTTTATGGGTCCCACCTCACAGTGGTTTCGATTTCAAGCCCTCGGGCGATTCGCTGGGTGTTCCTCTGAGCTCGCTCAGCACATCGCGTGACTCTCTGGCTTCTCTCGGAGTCTGGCCTGCTTCTGTTGGGGTTGGCACTTCCTTTGGGGACTTCTGCCTTTCTTCTGGTGCCTTGCCGGCAGAACGAATAGAAACGACCTTATTGAGCATGTCAAACCAGAACGGAGCGCCTAGAGAAGCGGCGCCAGCCGTTAGTAACAAGCCAAATACCTTGGCGATCCAGTTCCAGTAGTAGGCTGACGAACCAGAACCCGCTGGCCAGTTATTTTCATCTCCCCATCCGAGCGGCAGCCCCAAACTCTGTAGGCCAGCTTGATTCTTGAGAAGGGCTTGATACGCGGCACTGGTGCGACCTTCGATACTCTCTTGTCCAGCGGCCTGTGCTCCGCCGACGCTTGCTGGCTGAGTGACCACGATAGCGGCAGGTTGTTGAGCAGACTTCTCGGCGGTTGCAACGACTGCAGCGCGCAATGTGGTGTCGGATGAAAGCCGCTTCGTTATCATGATGCTGTCAACGTTTAATGCAACGGTGAATACAAGGGCCAACGCGAAGGTCAATGTCTGAGTTTTTCTCTTGTACCAGCCTGCGACCCTCTCCATCGAGTCGTTGAACCACGTCTCGACGTTTTCCTGGACACGGCTTAGATCCGTCTCCGCCTTCTGAATGCCAGTTGCCGCTTCCTTGGAGGATCTGGCTTCGTCTATGAGGATACGCAGCGTACCACCTACTTGCTCACCAATCAGTTTTTCTGCCGTGGCCTTCTCCACTGCCGCTCGGATACCCTTTAGACTGTCGCGATCCGGTGAACCCGCAGGAACAACGATGTCCATGAGAGCGAGAGCAAACGTTCGAGAGGGAATATAGGAGGGAAGGGTCTTCTTGTCTCTATAGAGGGATTGTATCAACGGGTGATTGTAAAGCCCTCGCCCTTGCAAGAGCTCGTCATTGTTCTTGTATTGGAGAAGATTTCGGATTCCATCCGCGAGGTTCTTGGCTCGCCAGGTCATCAAAGACGCAATCAATTCGTTGGCGGCCGTGCATACGAGGCTCAGAGATAGAAAGACAAAGACCACGCCGATCGCGACTTCAAGGGCCGTTGAACCAAACATGAGATTCTCCTTCCAGCCGCAAGATGGCTTCCCGTTGTGGCGTCGCTCTCACCTCTAGTGCCGGGCTGCGTGATTCTCCGATGTCAGCATCAAAGTCCGTGGACGTGTAACTCTGTATATCGGGCATCGGGCTCGAGGCGTCAATGAATACCTGCCCCTACTGCGTGACCGGACGAAGACGAAACGCGACGTTGCACGGCGACGGGCCCTCGCAGGTGATCAGCTGGGACTCGGACCCATGGCCACACGATTCGCACGGCATGCGATGGCCGAGCGGGGGTGGTCCGTTCGCGACTACTGCTGGTTAGGCGATCGCTCCAACACGCGCCGACACTGGATCACTGACTCACTGCTGGTGGCATCCCATGCAGGCGTACGTCGAGCGGATCATGATCGTCGGCGCGCCGGGTTGGGGGTCCTGGCGCCGGAACACCTCCACGTTGGCCGCCGCACTGGTGATGCGCTCCTCCAGCACCTGCTTGTACGGCCAGGTCGCGTAGTCGGGCGTGAGCTTGGCGTTGCCGTACATCTTCACCGCGGTCACGGGGTCACCGGCCTTCACGAGCATGTCGCCGAAGTTCAGGAAGAATCCCTCGAAGTTGTGCGGCGCGATCCAGGAGTTCCAGCAGACGCGCTTGGGGCCTTGCTTGGTCTCGAGCCGCATGTAGCGGACGTAATCCGGGTTGACGCGGTCCACGCGCTCACCCACGCACGCGTCGAGGTTCTGCCACTGGGCGTCGACCGCTTCCTTGA
>DASROJ010000281.1:0-9012 GCA_035646975.1 Patescibacteria group bacterium | reverse complement strand
GGGTATCTCATCGGAGTGATCGGTTCGTCGGCCAGCCCCATCTCGGGGCTGGCTCTGTGCAGCCTCATCGTGGCGGCACTGCTCCTGGTGGCGATCGGTGTCACCGGTTCAGGAGGGGTCATGGCCGTTCTCGCCGTGGCGGCGGTGGTCTGCTGCGCGACGTCGATCGGCGGAGAGATCATCCAGGACCTGAAGGTCGGCCACATCCTCGGCGGCACTCCGTGGACGATGGAACTTGCCGAGATCATCGCGGTGGTCTTCACGTCGTTCGTCCTGGTCGGCCCGATCATGCTGCTGCACCGGGCCGACATCCTCAAGGGCGGGGCCGGCATCGGGGGTGAGCATCTGCCGGCGCCGCAGGCGGGGCTGATGGCGATGCTGGCGCAGGGGATCGTCGGCGGGGAGATGGCTTGGCCGCTCGTGCTGATGGGAATCGCCTTTGCCATCGGACTCATCATGCTGGGCTGCGAGTCGCCGATGATCGTCGCGGTGGGGATGTATCTCGACTTCGCCACGTCGTCGGCGATCTTCGTGGGGGGCGTGATCCGCTGGATCATGGATCTGGTCATGGAGCGGCGGAAGATGGGACCGCCCGAAGTGGAGCACCGCGTCAACGTGGGGACTCTCCTGGCATCGGGGTTGATCGCGGGCGAGGCGTTGATGGCGATCCTGATCGCGATCCTGGTCAATCTGAACATCTCCCTGCCTCAGTTCGGGGGCAGCGGCTGGTTCGGTCTGCCCGTGTTCCTGCTCGTGGGCATCATTCTCGTGGCCGTGCCGCTTCGGGCGCCACGGCCTGAAGCCGGCGCCTGACGCGCGCCCGCGGCGGCCTGCGCACATGAGAAGCAAGGCCTCGAAGATCGGGCACGCGGTGCTGCTGCCCGGTCTGGCCTGCGCCCTGCTGGCGACGTCCTTTGCGCGTGAGGAATCCCCGCGAGCACCCAGACAGCAGAGACTCGAGCCGCCTTCGTACGAATGTCCGGAAGCGAAGGGAAAGCTGCCCGAGGGAGCCAGGACCGCCATCGACGGTTTTCTCGGAGGCGATGCCGCGCCGATCTGCCTGGGCGATCTCAACGCCAACGGGCGCTCCGAAGTGCTCGCCGTGGTGAGCGAGCGGACCTGGGGCAGGGGAATGGGATTCTACTGGGTCACGCGCAAGGCCGGTATTTTCGAATCAGGCGCCGACAAACGGCAGGCGTGGAAGCCGGTCCTGCTGACCTCCGATCGGATCGAGAACGCGCGCGGCGTCATCGGATGGAAGGCGCCAGTGGACAAGCGCGACGGGATCGGGCTGCGCTTCACCATGACGGCCGGCGACGGCGGGATCTGTCTTCAGATCCGACGACTCGATTCCAACCGATACGGTCTGGAGAATCCTCTCGTGCTGGTGCGATGGGACCCGTCGGTGGAGCGGTACGAGCCGGGCCGATGCCCCGGCGGAACGGCGGGCAAGGTGAAGTAGCCCGCTACCGCTGCTTCGGCTTCATCGAGAGTATCCGGTCGATGACCGTCTTGTCGTCCGGCAGCAGCCCCGAGGCCGGAAGACGCGGCACCAGCAGGAACCATCCCGGCTGAAGACGGAAGGCGCGCGCGAACAAGGGCAGCGATTCCTCGAGGCGGCCCTTCTGGGCCAGCGTCGCGGCGTGCCAGAAGACGAACTCGTCCATCTCGGGGTACATCTGCTCGGCCGCTCCGTAGTGCTTGACGGCCCCGTCGATGTCGTTTTTCTCCACCGCCAGATCGCCGGCGTTCATGTGCTCATAGGCGCGCCACAGCCCGACCAGGCGGCGCAGCTCGACGAGCGGCGCGGGGTTGTCCTCCACCCGCAGCTCGAGCAGCTTGTCGTTCCAGGGTTTGTCGCTGCGCGTGCCTTTCACGATGATGATCGCGGCTGATTGCCGCCCGCGGATGTCGCCACCAGCCCGCTGCGCCGCGTCGAGCGCCGCCAGCATCCGCTCGGCGAGGTCTCCATGGGTGGCTTCGAAGGCGGCCGACATCGCCGGCCAGACCCCTGCGTCGACCATCAGGTTCGCCTGGACAGAGTAATTGTCGCCGACAAGATGCCCCGCAGCCTGGATGCAGCGACTGCCGGTGTGCGCGGCGACTCTGCCGTTGACGTCGATCATCGCGACCTGCCGGACATCGCGTCCGTCGTCCGCCGCGACGAGTTTTTTGAGCGCCTCGGGCGCGGCCACCCCCTGCTTCATCAGCGCGAGCCCCTCGGGCCCGTAGTCGATTCTCACGAACGACTGCGTGGCCACGGCGCCGACGCCTGCTTCGGCCCAGGGCACCGTCGGGCCGACGGAGAACCAGTGGGACTGCACCGCCACGCCCAGGTCGCCCGTGACCGGGTCGCGCGCAACAATCGAAAATGTATGGACCGGACGCAGTGGGATCGGTTCGACCGCGGCGACCGCAGAAGTGCAGGAAAGGAGCAGGGCGAGCCAGGCTGGAATCGAACGCGGCTGTTGCATGGCGGGTCACCTCGGCAGTGTTTTGGGTGATGTATCCTATCGCGCCCGTCAGACTATCGGACACCCTCAGAGGCTGTCAACGTGAAGCACCGTCTCGGCAGAAACGATCTCGAGCTGCTTTGCGTGGTCGCCTTCTGGGCGTTCAATGTCACCGTCGTCAAGATGTCGTTGCGCGAGATGGAGCCGCTCGCCTTCAACATCATCCGGTTCGTCGGTGCCTCGGTGGTGCTGCTGGGCCTGACCTGGTGGCTCGAAGACTCGCCGTGGATCGACAGACGCGATCTCGGCCGGCTGGTGGTCCTGGGCGTGGTGGGGCACACGTTTTACCAGCTCTGCTTCGTGCTGGGGCTCGCGCGCACCACGGCGTCGAGCACCGCGCTGATCTTCGGGGCCAGCCCCGTCGTGGTCGGGCTGCTCTCCCGCCTGGCGGGGCACGAGCGCGTCGGGCCGGCGGGCGCTGTCGGCGCGCTGCTCGCTTTCTACGGTGTCTACCTGATCGTCGGTGGCGCCGCCGGCCCCCCACAGGTCCACATGCCCTTCCACATGCCCGGCCCGCTCGATGCGGCCGCTTCGCCAGCGGGTGAAACCGAGGTCCTCGGCGACCTGCTGGTGCTCGGCGCGGTGCTCTGCTGGTCGATCTACACCGTGCTCTCAAAGGAACTGCTCGAACGGCACTCGCCACTGAAGGTCACCGCGCTGTCGATGTCGCTGGGCACGGCCCTGATGGCCCTGCCGGCGATTCCCGATTTGCGCCGACAGGATTGGAACGCGGTGTCCGGCCGGACCTGGGCCGGGCTGGTTTATTCCTGCGTCTTCGCGTTGGTGATCTCCTACGTGCTCTGGTACCGATCGGTGAAGCAGGTGGGCAACCTGCGCACCGCGATCTACTCCAACCTCGTCCCGGTCCTGGGGACGTTTTTCGGGGTGTGGCTGCTGGGCGATCGGCTCACCCCGGGTCTCGCGCTGGGCGGCTGCTTCATCCTCGCCGGAATCCTTCTGACGCGATTCTGGGGGGGCTGAGCGAGAGCCGAAAAACTGCGGCGCTCCCGTTGCGAGCGCCGCGGCCTGCCGGTAGTATGATTCGCGGGCACAACCTCAAAGGGGTCGTCATGGATCTGGGCATCGAAGGCAAGGTCGCCCTTGTTGCAGCCTCCAGCACCGGTATCGGCCGCGCGGTGGCCCGTGCGCTGGCGACGGAGGGGTGCAAGGTGGCGATCTGCGCGCGGCGCAGGGAACCGCTGCTGGACGCCGCCCTGGCCATCGAGCGCGACACGGGCGCCGACCTGTTCGCGGTGACCGGGGATGTCGGCGTCCTGTCCGATGCGTTGAACATCACGCGGGAGGTCCGGGCCCGGTTCGGCAGGATCGACATCCTGGTCAACAACGCAGGCGGGCCGCGCCCGGGTGCGTTCGAGGATCTCGGGCCGGATGCGTGGGACGAGGCGTTCCGGTTGAACCTTCGCAGCGCCGTGCTTCTCTGCCGCGAGGTGGTGCCCGGCATGAAGGAACGCCGGTGGGGCCGCATCGTCAACCTGACCTCGATATCGGTCAAGCAGCCGATCGACGGTCTGATGCTGTCCAACAGCCTGCGAGCCGGCGTGGCCGGGTTCTCCAAGACGCTCGCCAACGAGTGCGGACCCTTCAACGTGCTGGTGAACACTGTCTGCCCCGGCTACACTCTGACGGATCGGTTGACCGAGCTGGCCGAAATCCGGGCCCGCGAGGCGGGGACGACCAACCAGGAGATCATGAGAACGATGGCGCAGGCCGTGCCGCTCCGCAGGATTGGCGAGCCAGGGGAGATCGCGGACCTGGTGGCGTTTCTCTGCTCGGAGCGGGCCGCCTATCTCACCGGGACGGTGATACAGGTCGATGGCGGTCTTTGCAGGGGACTGCTCTAGATGACCTCGCGTGTCCCGGCGCTTTTCCGTTTTGTGGGGCATCTCTGCCGCCTGCTCTTATCGGGCGTCTTCCTGCTGGCCGGTCTGCTCAAGGCGCTCGATCCGGAAGGATTCACGCACGAAATCATCCAGTACGGCATCGTGGCCGGGGCGATGGCGCGCCTGCTCGCCTACGTCCTGATCCCGGTTGAGGTGGTCGCGGGTATCGCCCTTTTGATAAACTTCCGCCCCGTCCTGAGCTTCTCGGTGGCGGCGTTGCTGTTGCTGGTGTTCATCGGTGCCGTGGGATTCGCGATCGTCACCGACCAGCCGCTGACGGAGTGCGGTTGCTTCGGACGCAACACGCCGAGGACGCCCCGGCAGACTCTGGTCGAGGATGTGGGGTTCCTGGCAGCCGCGCTGGTGGGGATGGCGGCGTTGCGCGGCGGTCCACGGCCGGATATCGCGGGCGGGAAGACCGGACAATGGAAGACTCCGGTGCTGGCGGCGTCGGCGCTGGCGTCTGGCGCGTTCGTGTTCGCCGCGCCCGGATTGCCCATCGACGACATGGCCACGGCGCTCAGACCGGGTGTGCATTGGGCGGACCTCAACGTCGCGCTGGCCGAGGTGGATCTCGAAAAAGACGCCCACCTGGTGGTGCTGATGGGAATGCGAGACACGGCCACCATCGCGGCGGTCGATCGGCTCAACAAGCTGGCGGCTTCGGGACGAGTGCCGGTGGTCGGACTGTACGAGGACGATGCGACGGCCTACAACGAGTTCTTCTGGACCCGGGGACCCGCGTTTCCGCTCTATCATGCGGCGGGCTCGGATCTGGGCCGGCTCCATCGCCGGCTGCCGCGACTGTTCCTGCTGAGGGATGGCGAGGTGAGAGCCACCTGGAACGAAGTTCCCACGGAGGAGCAGATTGCGAAGTCCCTGGAGGGGTGACCGGATGAGCAGGCGGCTCGTTTTGTGCGTTGCGCTGGCGGCGGCAGTGTGCGGCGGCGTCGCCCGCGCGCAGACGCTGCCGGCCCAGAAACGGACCTGGTTCGAGAATTTCAATTATCTTCTCGCCATCGATGGCGTCGCCTCGCCCCAGGCCCGGGTATTCAGCACGAACGGTCGCCCGGCGGTCCTGGTCATGGCCCCCGAGTTCAAGCAGCCGCTCGTGATCGATGTCACCGGACGCGAGGTCAAGACGGTGAACCCCGCGATGATCGAAAAAGGTCCGATACCCGAGCAGGTGCTGCTGCCTGATACCGAGATCGTCGGTCCACCATCTCCCTACACGATGGATGGCGATGCGGTCGTGTTCTTCCTCGATGGCCGGAAAGTGCGGCTGGGACCGAAGCCGCCGCTGCTCGGCCCCGCGACCTCGGAGGAGCTGATCGCACAGCTGCCGGCCTACCGCAAGGGGATGCAGGAGTACGCGCCGGCGGAGTCCGACACGGTTTATCTGAAGGGCTACAAGCTGCCGGTCCGGGTGGAAGTGTTTTTCGGCTCCTGGTGCCCGCACTGCCGGGAGGCTGTGCCGCGGTTCCTCAAGAGCATGAGCGTGGCGTCCAACGACAATATCAAGGTGTCCTTCGTGGGTGTGCCGCCGCCACCGTTCGGTGACTACCCCCCGGCGAAAGAAAAGAACATCAAGGGGGTGCCCACCTTCATCGTGTATGCCGGCGACAAAGAGATCGGCAGAGTCAGCGCCGTGCCGGGGGACAGCAGCGTCGAGCACGAGCTGGTCAAGATCCTCTTTCAGTACGAGCAGGGCAAAGGCTGACCGCGCAGGAGGAGTTGGAAGATGCCACGAATGAGCGAATACCCGGGTCGCCTGACCGGGCGGATGGCCGGACCGATGCTCCCGATCGTCCTTCTCGTCGTCGGAATGGCCTGCGGAGGCCCCGCCCCCGCACAGCCGCCCGCTCAATCCGCCGCGTCCACATCGTCTCCTGCGACCCCGCCTGCCGCATCCCCGGCGGCACCGACCAATCCGGGGGCAACGGGTGAGACGCAGCCCGGTGGCAAGACACCCGACCCCTGGTGGGTGGCCAGGTACGACTTTGCCCTCGAAGTCGACGGCAAGCCATCCCCTGATGCCTGTTTCTACCAGGAACGGGACAGCCGCCGGATCCTGATCAACGCGCCGGAGGTGCCCAAGGTCTGCATCATCACACAGGAAGGGATGAAGGTGACGGCCGTGGATCGGTCCAAGGTGAAGGTCGAAGGCGACGGCGACGCCGCCCGTCTGACACCGGGCGCGGAGACCACCGCCGCCACGTCCACCTATACCGTCGATGCCGCCCAGGGAGGCGTCGTCTTCTACGTCGGTTCGAACCGGCTCAAGATATTGCCGAAGCAGCCGCTGGTGGGGCCCACCGGACAGGACGAGATCCTTCGCCACTCGCCGCTCTACAGGAAGGGAATCGACACCTACACCCCCGAGCCCTCCTCGATCGCGTATCTGCAGTCGATCAGGACACCGGTGGAGATCGAAGTCTTCTTCGGGACCTGGTGCCCGCATTGCAAGGTGCTCGTCCCCAAGTTCATGAAGACCATCAAGGTGGCCGCCAATCCCAGCCTGAGCGTCTCTTATCATGGCGTGCCCATGGGGTTCGGCACATACGATCCCGCCCGGTCCAAGAATGTCACGGGGATCCCGACCTTCATCTTCTGGAAGGACGGCAAGGAGCTCGGGCGCATCCCGGGGGAGCCGACCAGCGGCTCGATCGAGCACGCCGTGGCCGATATCCTCCGCGCTCAGTTGAAGTAGACGGAGCGGCGCCCGCGGATGCGCGCCCGTCGACTGCTGTTCTACCTGCTGCTGGCCGGGCTGCTCGCGCGCGTGATCTACCTGAACCAGGCTGCCGCGCTGCCCTTCTTCCACGACCCGGTGGGTGACTCGGCCCGGTACCTCGAGCGCGCGAGGGAAATCCTGCAGGGCCGGCTCATCGCCGACCGGCCGTTTTTCTACGGGGGCATCCTCTACCCCTGGCTCCTCGCGCTGGATCTCCTGCTGTTCGGATCCAACCTCTATCCGGTCTGCCTGCTGCAGGCGGGGGTGGGCTGCGCGCTCGCCGGGGTGCTCTACCGCTTCACGATCGCCTCGGCTTCCGGGCACGAGGCACCCGCAGCGCCCTGGATGGGGCTCGTTGCCGCGACGATGGCGCTGTTCTACGGCCCGTTCGCTTTTTTCGAGGCCGATATCCTGATGATCTCATGGACGCTGTTGCTCATGATGTCCGGCGGGCTGCTGGCCCTCGAGGCGATACGGCAGCAACGACCCGGCCCCTGCGCGGCGCGGATGGCCGGCGCGGGGGTCTGCTTCGCGCTGGCGGCGACGGAGCGCCCGAACCTGCTGCTCCTGATCCCGGCGCTGGCGCTCTGGTGCCTCTGCTTCGCTCCGCCTCGATGGCGAGTCGCGGCGGGTGCAGCGCTCTGGTCGGGCGCCGCCCTGGTGCTCATCGCGGTGGCGGGGCTCAACCACGCGGCTTCGGGGAGGTGGGTGCTGCTGACGACGTCGAGCGGCATCAATTTCTACATCGGCAATCACGAGGGGGCAACCGGCACCTTCGACGAACCCTGGTCAGCCGGTGACCGCGAATTCGCGCTGAGCCATTACGATCTCGAAGAGTCGAGTCTGGCCATGGCCAGGCGCATGTCGGGGCGGCCGCTCGATCCGGTGGACGCGTCGGCGTTCTGGTTTCACAAGGGCTTCGAGTTCGCCCGCGAGCACCCCGGTCGCACCGCGCGTCTGGCCGCACGGAAGCTGGCCCTGTTCTGGGGGGCCGAGGAAGTCCCCAATCATCTCGACTTCACTTTCATGAGGTCGATGGCTCCGGCGCTCTGGCTCATGCCGCTCGGCTTCGGCCTCGTCGCGCCCCTCGGTCTGTACGGCTTGGCCGCCGGCACGGCGCGGCGGATGCTGAGCAACGCAGCGATCGTCCTGCTGGCTCTGCTGGTCCTGGTGCCGATGGTGACGATGCTGCCATTCTTCGTCGCCGATCGGTACCGCGCGCCGGTGGTGGCTCCGCTGATGGTGATGGGGGCCGGCGGTTTGATCACGCTCGGGCGTCTGCTGCGGTTTCGTCTGACCCGGAACAGGGCCCTTCTGCACATCGTCTGCGTGGTGCTGGCAGGCCTGGCGATGACGCGTGCCTCCGCGGGGTTGCGGCAGACCGACGCCTCGCGGGATGACTGGATGATGGCGCAGGCGTTCCGAAAACAGGGTGACCTCGCATCCGCCGTGACCTGGTACGAGCGGGCGGTCCAGGCCTCGCCGGACGACGCGGCGCTGCGCAACGGGCTGGGTGTTGCGCTGGCGCAATCCGGCCAGCTCGATCGGGCCGAGTCGCAGTACCGGAAGGCGGTGGAGCTGGCGCCCGATCTCGTGCTGCCACGACGAAACCTCGGACTGATACTGATGCGGCATGGTCCGGCGGCTGCCGCCGAAGCCCTGGCGAACCTGTCGGTGGCCGAGAAGGCCGACCCGGGCAGTCTCGACGTGGCGCGAGCGATGGCGGCGCTGCTGATGTCGGAAGGAGATTCGGCCGGCGCGCGCGAACGGGCGCTGAGGATCCTGAAATCAGCTCCCGACGATCCGGCCGCACGGGAGATCCTTTCGCGGACCGGCGGCTTGAAATGAATCGGCCCGCCGGTTT
>DASROJ010000280.1:0-6316 GCA_035646975.1 Patescibacteria group bacterium | reverse complement strand
CGACGGTGGAGTCCGCGGTGGAAGCGCTCAAGAAGGGCGCGCACGACTACCTGGTCAAACCGGTGCGAAACGAGCAGCTCGTCTGCATGGTGCGTCGCGTCCTCGAGATGAAGAGGCTGGCCGAAGAGGGGCGTCGCGCGGGCGAGGCGCTCAGCGCGGAGAAGCGCCGTAATGCCACCCTCATGCAGGACATCAAGAGCAGGTTTGCGCTGTCGCAGCTGTCCGGCCTGAGCGACTGCATGCGCGATGTGCGCGCCCTCGTGGAGGAGGTCATTCGCGCCGACTCCACCGTGCTGATCCTGGGCGAGAGTGGAACCGGCAAGAGCCACCTGGCGCGAACGATCCATCTGAACAGCCTTCGCGCAGCCAATCCGTTCATCGAGACGAACTGCGCGGTTTATTCGGAAGGGCTGCTGATGTCCGAGCTGTTCGGCCACGAGATCGGCGCGTTCACCGGCGCGGCGAAGCAGAAGAAGGGGCGTTTCGAGCTGGCGGAAGGGGGCACTGTCTTCCTGGATGAGATCGGAGACATCCCGCCGTCGGCCCAGCTCGCGTTGCTTCGCTTTCTCCAGGAGCGCCGGTTCGAGCGAGTCGGCGGAGAACAGACGCTCCAGTCCGACGTGAGAGTCATCGCGGCGACCCATCGCGACCTGGCGCAACGGATGACCAGCGGCGTCTTCAGGGAGGACCTGTTCTACCGCCTCAACGTCATCCCGATCGTGCTGCCCCCCCTGCGCGAGCGCGCCGAGGACATTCCCGCCCTGGCCGGGCGGATCCTCCTCGACTGCGCGGCGCGGCTGAACCGGCGCGTGGACGGTTTCACCCCCGACGCAATGGCGGTGCTCACGGCGTATGCGTGGCCCGGCAACATCCGCGAGATGGAAAACGCCATCGAACGCGCGCTGCTGATGACCCACACCGGCCGGGTGACACCGCAGCATCTTCCCCGCGTCGGCTCCGCGATCGGCGTCAAGGCGGCGCGCTCCAGCACGACCGCCCACCCGGCCTCGCTCGAGCAGAACGAGCGGGATCACATCCTCGAGACGCTGCAACGCTGCCACGGGAACAAGAAGCAAGCCGCGGCGATGCTGGGCATCAACCGCAGCAGTCTCTACAGCAAGCTGAAGCGATTCGGTCTCGGCGCCGAGTGCGCCACCGCGGCGGGGGGTGTCCAACCACGCGACACGGCGGACTCCGGCGGCGACGCCGTGTACGGAACCCCGACACGAACACAGTCAGGAACAACCGAAACCGACAGGCGTAACCCGCTGTGAATCCAGCGCGAGCTGCGGTGGCTGCTTTGCGGGCACGCACGTTGCTTGAGCACGGGCATCGTCATGAGCCATCCCTGAAGGGAGATTTGCGATGTCGCTGAAACGATTCGTCCTGCTGGCTGCACTGCTGCTGCTCTCGACCTCATTTCTCACTCCACCGGCCGCCGCACTGGATTCGAAGCTCTCCTCGACGCTCGAGGCGACTCTGGGCACGCTGCTGCCGGACGCCCAGGTGCCGGTCATCGTCCAGACCTATGGAAGACCGAGCACGCTGCTGCGCACGCTGGTGACGACCCTCGGCGGGATCGTCGGGCCCTCCTACACATCCATCGACGCCTTCCCGGCGCGCCTCTCCGTCACGGGAATCCTCACGCTCGCTCTTGACAGCAGCGTCCGGCGGGTCTCCCAGGACTGGACGGTGCTGTCCCTGGCCGATTCGGCCGCCCCGTACAGCGGCGCGGTCAACGCATGGCGCGACTTTGGAGTCAGCGGCCGGGGGATCGGCGTGGCGATCATCGACTCGGGTCTGGCCTCCAACCCGGATGTCGTCTCCACCACCACCCGGCGCGTCACGCGCGTCAGCACGGTGAGCAGCGGATTGCTCAGCAGCCTGCTGTCAGGTCCCCCGCCGGTGGATGACGGCTTCGGGCACGGGACGCACGTGGCCGGGATCATCGGCGGCAGCGGCGCGTCGTCCACCGGAACGCGGGCCTTGAATACCTTCAAGGGGGTGGCCTACGGCGCCGACCTGATCAGCGTGCGCGCGCTGGGCTCCGATGGTTCGGGCCGCACCTCCGACATCGTCAGGGCCGTGGACTGGGTCATCACCAATCGTTCGACTTACAAGATTCGCGTCCTGAACATGTCGCTCGGCCATCCGGTGGACGAGTCCTACCTGGTCGACCCGCTCTGCCAGGCCCTCGAGGCGGCCTGGAGGGCCGGCATCGTCGTGGTCGTCTCGGCCGGCAACTTCGGCGAATACGGATACTCGACGATCCTGTCGCCCGGCAACGACCCGTACGTCATCACCGTGGGGGCGGCGGCGGATTGGAACACGCTGAGCTACATGGACGATGCCGTGGCCAGCTTCTCGTCGATGGGACCCACCTCCATCGACGGGTTCGTCAAGCCCGACCTGATCGCCTCGGGTATCCAGGTCGTCTCGACCCGCTCAGCCGGCTCCTGGATCGACACCCACTACCCGACGACACGCATCCCCTACTCCTTCTTCATGAAGCAGGGAAGCTCCGACCCGTCACCCTACGCGGCCTACAGCGGCACCAGCATGGCGGCGCCCGTGGTGGCCGGCGCGGCCGCGCTGATGCTGTCGAAAGACCCCACGCTGAACCCCGACACGATCAAGGCCCGGTTGATGGCCGCCGCGCACCAGATTCCCGAAGAGGCGGTCAGGATGGGTGCCGGCCTGCTGGACGTGGACGGCGCGATGTCCAGGACGGACATCACGAGAAAGAGCATGGAGTCGCGGTCGGCGCGCGTGAGCTGCACGACAGGGTCCGACGGCTCCGAGATCATCAGCATCCTGGACCCGGCCAGGCTGTTCAGCACCCTGAGCGACCCCGACTCGGCGGGCCAGATCGCCATCTGGGGCAGCAGGGCTCAATGGGGTCAGATTGCCATCTGGGGCGGGCGCAATTCGGCACAGATCGCCATCTGGGGCGGACGCGCGCAGACGGGCCCCGACACGCTGACGGCCACCCAGTAACGTCACCGTTCCCGGGAAGCAAAAGCGATGAGCAGCCGACAACCCGATAAGACGGCGCCGCCCCAGGCGCTCGATCCCCGCGCGATGGGATACATCTGCGCGGTGACGATCCTGGGCCTGGGCGCGGCAGCCGTCACCCTCGGCTCGGGCGGTGTCGGATGGCGCGTCGAGTTCCTGGTGCTGTGTGTTCTGGCGGTGTTGCTCGGCTCGCGCACCGTGCGGCTCTGGTCGACGATCGAGATGTCGGTGGCGTTGCCGTTCATCTACGCAGGCCTCCTCGCGTTCGGCCCGGCCTCGGCCACGCTGATCTCACTGCTGGCGGCGCTGGGCGCCTGCGTTGTTCGCGCGCGGAGACTCGACCTGCCCCGCATCCTGCTGAACACATCGGTGATCGCCGGGTCGACCGCGGCGGCGGCCCGGGTCTATCTGCTGACCGGAGGACAGACGGGTCAGGTCGACCTGGCCGGCTCGTTCTGGCCTCTCGCCGCCTCGACGATCGTCTATTACGCGCTCAACTCGCTCCTCATCGCCGGGATCATCCACCTGACACAGCGACAGCCCTTCCACTCGGTCTGGAAGGAGAACTTCTTCTGGTCCGCGCCCTCGTATTTCACCGGCTCGTCGATCGGACTGATGATCGTCCTGCTGCTGAACCGCTACGGCATGCTGGCGTTCGGCCTGGCCCTGCCCCCCAGCCTGCTCATCTATTTCTTCTACAGGGCCTACATCGAGCGGATGGATCTGCAGCGACGCCAGCTCGACCAGTTCGAAGCCATGAACCGCGAGCTGGAGAGCAAGGTCGAGGAGCGCACCCGCGAGCTGCGGGCCGCCAATCAGAAGCTCGAGGAGTCGAACCTGCAGCTGCAGGGCACCAACCGGATGAAGTCGCAGTTCCTCGCCAACATGTCCCACGAGCTGCGCACGCCGCTCAACGCGATCATCGGATTTTCCGAGCTGCTGCTGGCCGACCCGCGCCGGCCCCTGTCGACCGAGCAGCGTGAGTACACACAGGACATCCTGTCGAGCGGCCAGCATCTTCTCGATCTGATCAACGACGTTCTGGATCTCTCCAAGATCGAGGCGGGCAAGATGCAGATGACCCTGGAGACGTTCCACATCGACGACGTGGCCGGCGCGGCCTTCACGATGATCCGGCCCATGGCGGCGTCCAAGGGGATCGAGCTGAGGGTCTCGATCCCGACGGACCTGCCGGCGATCACCGCCGACCCGTCCAAGGTCAAGCAGATCCTCTACAACCTCCTGTCCAACGCCGTGAAGTTCACCCCGGAAAACGGCCGGGTCGCCGTGGCGGCGAGGCTGGACGACGCCGCGATCCAGGTCTGCGTGTCGGACACCGGCATCGGCATCGCCGAAGAAGACCGTGAGCGGATCTTCTCGGAGTTCCTGCAGATCGACGGCTCCTTCGCCCGCAAGTACCAGGGCACGGGGCTGGGTCTCGCCCTGGTGAAACGGTTCGTGGAGATGCACGGGGGGCGCATCCAGGTCGACAGCGCGCCCGGACAGGGCTCCAGCTTCACCTTCGATCTCCCGGTGGGCGGACCGGCCGATGACCCGGGAATCCAGCAGGTGACGCAACCGGTCCGCGCGCCCGGCTTCGCCGAACGACCGCCGGTGAACGGCTCCGCGCGCACGATTCTCGTGGTGGAGGACAACCTGGTCAACGCCAAGCTCGTGCGTCGCGTGCTGCAGGGACGGGGGCATCGGGTGGTCGAGGCGCGATCGGGGCGCGATGCGATGCGCATGGCCCGTGAATCCAGCCCCGACCTCATCCTGATGGACATCCAGCTGCCGGACATGGACGGATTGGAGGCAACCGCCTCGCTGAAGGCCGACCCGCTGACGCGCCACATTCCCACCGTGGCGCTCACGGCGCATGCGATGAAGGGAGATGACGAGCGGGCGCGCCGCGCCGGCTGCTGCGGCTACATCTCCAAGCCGATCGACGTCACCCGCTTCCCCGGTCTGGTCGACGGGTTTCTCAAGGAGAGCGTTCCGTCATGAACACAGCACGTATCCTTGTTGTCGACGACGAACCGCGCAACATCAGGTTGCTCGAATCGCTGCTGGCCCGCGACGACTACCAGGTCCTCAAAGCCACCGACGGACAGGAGGCGTGCCGCAGGATCATCGAGGACAACCCCGATCTCGTCCTGCTCGACGCCATGATGCCGCAGATGAACGGATTCGAGGTCTGCAGCTGGATTCGCGGGCGCGCCGCCACCGCGCTGATGCCGGTGGTCATGGTCACGGCGCTCAACTCGACCGAAGAAAAGGTGCATGCGCTGGAAACCGGCGCCGACGATTTCCTCTCCAAGCCGATCAACCGGATGGAGCTGACGGCCAAGGTCAAGGCCCTCCTGCGCGTCCGTTCGCTGCAGGAGGCCCTCGCCCGCAAGAACGAGGAGCTGCGCCGCGCCGAAGCGTTGCGCGAATCCCTGGTGCAGATGATCGTTCACGACCTCAAGAACCCTCTCACCGGGATACAGGCGGCGATCGACCTGATGATCGAGAGCCACCTAGGTCCGAATCCCGGCGCGATGCGGCTGGCCGGGTCGGTGCGGCTGTCCTGCCACAGCATGATGGAGATGATCCTCAACATGCTCGACATCGGAAGGATGGAGGACAACGTCTGCGTGCTGGAGGCCGCGGACCACGACCTGTCCGGCGTCATCGCCCGGGACGTGGAGGAGTGTCTCGGCATGGCGCGCGCGGCCGGCGTGGAGATCGTCGTGGAGTGCCCCACTCCCGCGCCGCGCGTGCGGGTGGATCGCGGGCTGGTGCAGCGCGTGATCGCGAACCTGCTCAACAACGCGGTCAAACACACACCCGCGGGCGGCCGTGTCACCATCTCGACTCGGCCGGTGGGCGACCAGCCTCAAGGCGACCGGATCGAAGTGCGCGTCGGCGACACCGGCGAGGGGATCCCGGCGGCGGAGGCCGAAAGGATTTTCGAAAAGTTCGCGCGCGTGGCGGGTCAGCGCGGCGCGACCCGGCAGGATCGGGGTCTGGGCCTCACCTTCTGCCGCATGGCGGTGGAAGCCCACGGCGGTCGCATCAGAGTCGAAAGCGAGCCCGGGCGCGGCAGCGTCTTCATCTTCACGCTGCCGGCATCCGCCCCGGCCGCCACCGCGGCCACGACGTCGCCCTCGGCAACCCCGGCCACCGCGAGCGAGCACGCATGAGACGCCACGGCGCCACGCTGATCCTCCTGGTGGCCCTTGCGCTGCTGCCCGCGGCCTGCCGCACGGCCGGGGCGATCCCCACGGTGCCGACGCTTCGGCTGCGCCTGGCGCAGGAG
>DASROJ010000279.1:0-9711 GCA_035646975.1 Patescibacteria group bacterium | reverse complement strand
GGTTGTCGCGCGTCGGCAGCGATGGCAACGAAGTCGACGTGATGGTGCTGTCGTATCACGGCAAGGACCGGCTGTTCGTGCCGGTGACCCGGCTCGACCTCGTGCAGAAGTACAGCGGCGTGGGCGGACGTGTCGCCACGCTCGACAAGCTGGGCGGCACCGGCTGGGTCAAGACCAAGCAGAAGGTCAAGAAGGCCATGCAGGACATGGCCGTCGAGCTGCTGAACCTGTACGCGGCGCGCAAGGCGATCACCGGTCATGTGTTCGGCCCCGACGGCGAGTGGCAGCAGGAGTTCGACGCCGCGTTTCCGTACGAGCTGACGATGGACCAGCAGATCGCCATCAACGAGATCCGGCGCGACCTGGAAGGCAGCATGCCGATGGATCGGCTGCTTTGCGGCGACGTCGGGTTCGGCAAGACCGAGGTCGCGATGCGGGCCGCCTTCAAGGTGGTGATGGAAGGCAAGCAGGTCGCGGTGCTGGCGCCCACCACGGTCCTGGTGTTCCAGCATCTCAACACGTTTCGAGAGCGGTTCGCCGCGTTTCCCTCGCGTATCGAGAGCCTGTCGCGATTCAAGACGGCCAAGGAGCAGAAAACCATCGTCGCCGGCGTCGCCACCGGCGCCGTCGACATCGTGATCGGCACGCACCGTCTGCTGTCCAAGGACGTCACGTTCAAGGACCTCGGTCTTCTGATCGTGGATGAAGAGCAGCGGTTCGGTGTCGCGCACAAAGAGAGGATCAAGCAGCTCAAGAAGAACGTGGATGTCCTGACACTGACGGCCACGCCGATTCCGCGCACCCTGCAGATGTCGCTGATGGGGGTGAGGGACCTGTCGGTCATCGAGACGCCGCCGGAGAACCGGCTCGCCATCCAGACGCACCTGCTGGCCTTCAAGGAGCCGATCATCCAGTCGGCGATTCGGCACGAGCTGGCGCGCGCCGGGCAGGTGTATTTCGTGCACAACCGCGTGGAGAGCGTCTATGCGATGGCGGCGCTGCTCAAACGGCTGGTGCCCGAAGCGGAGATCGGCGTGGCCCACGGGCAGATGAAGGAGCACGAGCTGGAAGCGTCGATGCTGAAGTTTCTTCGAGGGGAGTTCCACATCCTCGTTTCGACCACGATCATCGAGAATGGTCTGGACATCCCGCGCGTCAACACGCTGATCGTCAACCGGGCCGATCACTTCGGTCTGGCCCAGCTGTACCAGCTGCGCGGCCGCATCGGCCGCTCGGACCGCCAGGCCTACGCGTACTTCCTGGTGCCGCCCGAGCGCACGCTCAGCGAGCTGGCCCGCAAGCGGCTCAAGGCGCTGCAGGAGTTCACCGATCTCGGCTCGGGCTTCCGTATCGCCGCGATGGACCTGGAAATCCGCGGGGCGGGCAACCTGCTCGGACAGGCGCAGCATGGCCACATCGCAGCGCTGGGCTTCGAGCTCTATTGCCGCATGCTGGAGCGGGCGGTGCAGGAGCTGCGCGAAGGGGGCGAGGAGATGCCCGAGTTCCGGGTGACGATCAATCTGGGCGTCGACCTGAAGATCCCCCGGGAATACATCGGCGACGAGCACCACCGGCTGATGTTCTACAAGCGGATCGCCGGGGCGACCTCGCGGGAAGACCTGGAGAAGATCGGCGCGGAGATGGAAGATCGCTACGGCAAGCTGCCGCGGCAGGGGCTCAACCTGCTGGAGATGGCGGGGCTCAGGGTGCTGGCCGAAAAGCTTCACGTGCAGAACCTGGACTACAAGACCGGCATGCTGACCGTGAAGTTCAACGAGGCGTCGCCGATCGATCCCGAGCTGGTGCTGCGGTTCGTGCGGCGGAGGTCCGATGCGACCTTTTCGCCTCCTGCCGTGCTGCGCATCAAGGGGGAGCGCTCCGAGCACGAGCGGCTGGCGATGGCGCTCGAGGTGCTGACGGTGCTCGCGTGATGAAGCCGGTGCGCGGCCGCGGCGGCTCGCGACCGGTGGTGTCCGGCGCCGAGTCGTTCATCGCGGGCACCGCGAGTTGCCGTGTGGAAGTGCAGGACGTGGATGATCTGCGTCGGGTGCTGGACCTGGACCGCAACCTGATCACATTCTACGAGCGCATCCAGCCCGGTTACGACTTGCGCTGAGACTTCGAGGCGCGCGAGTAGGCCTGGTAGGCCGCTTGCTTGCGGGCTTTCACCGGGTCGTGCTCCGGACCGCCGGCCAGGTACTGGCTGACGAGACCCTCCAGCTCGGCTGCCTCGGCCTGGTAATCGCTGAGGCCGGTTGCCACGAACATCGACGACATGATCGAGCTCTCCTGTCGAAGCAGCTCCACGGCGTGACCCGTGTCGCCGGCGTCGGCGTGAGCGATCGCTTCCTTGCGAGCCCGCGCCGCCATCAGCAGGGCGACCACCCGGTTGACCTCGGGGTCCACCGGCAGGAGCTCCACCTTCGCGGCGTCGTCACACGCGATCCGGAGCAGCTGCTGCAGCTCGAACCGTCCCTGGCCGATGACGTCCCAGGACAGACGCACGTCGAGCAGGTCGAGCGGCTGGCCAACCTCGCCGCCGCGCGTCTTCACGCGCGCGACGATTTCCAACGGCTGGCCGTGGCTCAGCGTGCCGATCTTCCATCCGCCCGAGCCGTCGTCGGCAGCGGGAAGGTCGTTGAGCACCTCGACCACCAGGGTCCCCGGCCTCCGTGGCTCGATCCTCATGACGCCGCGCTCGCCGAACAGCGACATCAGCCCGGCCAGCTCGGCTTCGAAGATGCGGCGGAAGTCGTCCGGCGTCTCGACGAACCAGCCGCTGCCCCCGCCCGACACTGCCATCGGAATCATCAGGTCCTCGTTGAAGTTGGCGCCCACTCCGATCGTCGACGTGCTCACCCCGCGCGCGAACAGCTCGCCGGCGCGCGACACCAGCAGGTCGGGGTTGGTCTCCCCCACGTTGGCCAGCCCGTCGCTTATCAGCAGCACCCGGTTGACCCGGCCGGTGTCGAGGTGTTCGCTGACCTCGAGCCCTCCTTTCACCCAGGCGTCGTGCAGGGCGGTGGAGCCGCGGTGCTGCACGCTGTCGAGCAGCTCCAGGATGCGCGGCCCGGCCAGCGACACCGGCCCGCTGCCCACCAGCGTCGTCACCTTGTCGTCGTAGATCGTCAGGCTCACCCGGTCCGCGGGCGCCATGTTGCGCACCGCGAACGCCACGGCCTCTTTGGCGCGCGCCAGTTTCTGGCCGCTCATGCTGCCGCTGCGATCCAGCACGATGCCGAAGTTGAGCAGCCGGCGCTCGCGCGGGCCTTCCGGTGCGGGCGCGTCGATCCGGATGAGAAGATCCAGGGTGCTTTCTCTTCCAGCGGGCAGCAGCGATCTGGCGGGCGTCAGGGTCACGATCGGGGGGCGTGTCGAGATCGTCATGGTGTACTCCTTTTCAGTTTTTCCAGGATCACCCGGAGGCGGGAGGCCAGCGCCGAGAGAAACGAGGGGCTCGAGGGGACCTGGACCCCGTCTTTCACCACCAGGTCGATTCCCGGGTAAAGCTCGTAGCGTGTCCACCCGGCGGACGGGCCGAACTGGATGCTGCCCACCTGGTCCTCGCCATGCTGGCCCATCGAGAGCATGGCGAGCTGAGCCGGCTGATCGGGTCGTTCGGGTCGCTCAGGTCTTTCGGTCTGGATCGACTCGAGAAAGACGCGGGCCGGCGACGGCGAACTGCCCTGCGGCTCGCTGACGGAGACAACCGATTCGGACCGCCAGCCCTCCAGCAGCTTTTCCAGCTCCTGGTTGGTCAGCTGATCGATGGTCTCCTTGATTCGTCGAATCGGCAGATAATGGCTCTGGAGAACCTTCACCGTCACGAGCTGCAGCAGATGCCGGTACCTGTACAGGGCCGCCGAGCCGGTGCTTCCGTGAGGAGGATCCACCAGCCCTTGCTGGATGTAGTAACGGACGGTCCGGGCGTCGGGAATGGCCGTGACCTTGTAACGCCACTGCGGCCCGGCAACCTGGGGCACGATCTCCGCCGCATGGTGAACCAGGTCATCGATGCGCAGCGCCTCCAGCGCACGATAGGGGCCCAGAAGCTCGTTCAACATGGAGCGCATTATACTGTGCGCAGTGATACTGTCAACACTTTATTGCCGCAGCTTGCCCACTGCGGCCGGTGCCTGCTACAGTCCGCCGCGTGAAACTGGCGCGGGCGGGAAAAAACCGATCGGTGCTGTGGCTGGCGCTGCTGCTGGGCTGCGAAGCCTGCGGCAGCTCCGTGGCTCCGCCGCCGGATGCCGGCGCCGACGTCATCGCTCACGTGGGCGATCGCTCGATCAGGCGCGATGAGTTCTCGGCGTTTCTTGCCGCCACGCTGGGCGGCCCGGCGGAAGTCGACGCGGCCGACGCCGAGGTGAAGTCACGGCTGCTCGACCAGTACCTCGATGACGAGCTGCTGGTTTCGGCCGCGATGGCGGCGGGACTGAAGGTCTCCGACGATGAGATCAGGGCGTTCCAGCCGCCGGCCGGTCCCGCCACCGCGGGCGCCGGCAGCCAGGGAAGCGCCGGCGTCCCTGGAAGCGCCGGGGCCAACGACGTCTCGATCCGCAGAATCCTCCTGACGAGAAAGTTCAAGCAGCAGGTGATCCTCGGCGACGTGAAGGTGGCCGAAGAGGAGATCCGTGCCTACTTCAACCAGCACCTCGATGAATACCGGCAGCCGGCCACCGTGGTGCTCCGGCAGATCCTGCTCGACAACGCCGGGGACGCCCGGAACATCCGCGCCGAGCTGATGAAAGACGCCGAGAAGTTCGAGGAGATCGCCTCAACGCGAAGCCTGGCGCCGGATGGTGGAAAGCCCTACCCTCTGGAAGAGGCGCTGCTGCCCGACACGCTGCGCAAGGTGGTGGTCAGGCTGCAGCCGGGCGAGCTGAGCGAGGTCGTGCAGGACCCTCAAGGTTTCTTCATACTCAAGCTGGAAGACCGCCAGCCCGAGAAGCCTCCCAACATCGACGAGGCCCGGCAGCGGATCGCCCTGAAGCTGCTTCAGGACCGGGGCCAGAAGAAGTACGATGAGTTCGTTGCCGGTTTGCGGGCCAAGGTGAGCGTTTCGTTCGAGCGGGACAAACTGGGGTTTCCGTACATGAAGCGAGAGAAGTCATGAGAAAAGCGGTCCTGCCCGCGGCCCTGCTGGTTGCGGCGATGGCGCTTCAGGCCGGGGCCGGCCTCGCGCGGGCTGCCGTCATCGAGGAAATCGTCGCCTCGGTGAACGGCCAGATCATCACCCGGTCCGAGCTGGAGGAAAGGGAAGGCCAGGTGATGGCGCAGCTCTCCTCGCGCTACGTGGGCGACGAGCTGGACCAGCAGGTCGAGCGCATGAAGAAGAACCTGCTGTCGGACATGATCCGCGAGATGATCCTGCTTCAGCGCGCCGAGATTCTCGGCCTCGAGCTGGACAAGGTATTCCAGCAGGCGCTGTCCCAGCTCAAGGAGCAGCAGAACATCAAGACGCAGGAGGAGCTCGACCAGATCCTGAAGCAGGAGGGGATATCCAAGGACGAGCTGCGCCAGACCCTGCTGCGGTTCAACGTGCCCGACATCATGATCAATCTCGAGGTGCGGGAGAAGATCTCCGTGACCGACCAGGAGACGTCCGACTATTTCGAAAAGCACAAGGAGGACTTCCGGGTCGAGGAGAACATCACGGTGCAGGAGATCGTCCTGACCGCCGAAGGGCGATCCACCGAAGAGCTGGACAAGCTGGCCGCCACGGTGCAGGAAGAGCTCAAGTCGGGAACCCCGTTCAACGAGCTCGTGGTGAAGTACTCGCAGGCTCCGTCCCGGTTCAAGGACGGGGAGATCGGCCCTTTCAAGCGCGGAGATCTGTCGCCGGAGATCGAATCGGCCGTGATGACGTTGAAGCCCGGCGAGGTGAGCGCGCCGATAACGAGCAAGGCCGGGGTGCACATCATCAAGATGAAGACCCATGCGGTCGCGAAGGACCCGAACCTCGAAGACTCCCGCAAGGAGATTGTCGCCAGGCTCAAGCAGGCCAAGTTCTCCGAGGCGCTCGAGAAGTACTTCAAGATGCTGATGGAGACCAACCGGATCGACGTCAATCCGAATTACAAGCAGTACGACGAACGGGCGAGCCCGACGCGGGACTCCTGAGGCCGGCGCCATCGGCTGCTCGACGAAGGTCTCTTGAAGGAGGGCGGGCGCTCTGCTAGGATGGAGCGTCTGTAGGACGAAGCGTCTCTTCGTGGGTTCTCAAGCCGGCCAGTGTCGTGTTGCGTCCCGGCAATCCGGATGGCAGACCTGAAATACATTCCGGCTGGTAATTGCCGCTGGTTGAGGCCACATTCCCTTGGATCACCTGGATAATCGATTCCTGACGTCGGGAGTTTCTCGAATGGCGAATAGTGCGTGGAAAGCCTTCATTGCCGCGGTCTTCCTGCTGGTGCAGGTTGCGTTGATCGCAAACCTTTCCGCGCCCTCGAGCGCCCTTGCCGCCGATCAGCCGACCGCTCTCACGCCGGCGGATCCCTACGCCTCCTTCGACCCGGCGCTGCGCCAGGTTCTCGAGCATTTCGACGCCGCCCAGGCCCAGGTCACCACGCTCTCGGCCCACTTCACGGAAAGAAAAGAAATCGGGCTGCTGAAGAACGCCGTCATCCAGAAAGGGCAGTTCTACCACACGAAGCCGGACAAGTTCCTCTGGGAATACCTGTCACCGGAGCCCAAGGTCCTGCTGATGAACGGGAAGAGCCTGGTGGCGTATTACCCCCTGCAGAAGGAAGCCGAGGAAATCGAGACGCGTCTGAGCAAGAGGCTGGTGAAGTATTTCGGGCTGGGCCAGGTATTCGCCGACCTTCAGGAGTACTACAACCTGTTCCTCGACTCGGGCAACACGCTGGCGGGAACCCATCTGATCGTCATGAAGCCCAAGATGAAGCGTCTGGAAAAACGGCTTCTGGAAGTGAGAATCTGGCTCGACGACAAGATCAACCAGGTACGTCAGCTCGAGTACCGTGAAGCCGACGGCGACCGCACGGTGTTCCTGTTCGCCGACATACAGGTCAACTCCGAGATCAACGCCTCGAGGTATGAGATAAAGCTGCCCCAGGACGTCCGCATCAGCGACTCGTTCTCGGGGTTCTTCGCCGAGAAGGGGCGCTAGGCGCCTGTCCGGGTCATCCGCCATGACGCGCGTCGGCATCGTCACTCATCCCGATTACCTGACGCACCACACCGGCCTCACGCATCCCGAACGGCCCGAGCGGCTCAAGGCGATCACCGATCATCTCACGCAGTCCGGTCTGATGCAGCAGCTGATCCCGATCGAGCCGCGCAGCGGCGAGACCCGCTGGATCGAGCAGGTTCACAGCCCCGCCTACATCAAGCGCGTCGAAGAGTATTGCCGCGGCGGCCGCGCCATCATCGACTCGATGGACACCGAGATTTCCCCGCGTTCGTTCGACGTCGCGTTGCTGGCCGTCGGTGGGGCCCTCGGCGCCGCCGACGCGATCATGGAAGGAACCGTCGGCCAGGCTTTCTGTGCCGTGCGGCCGCCCGGACATCATGCCCTCAGGGATGTCGCGATGGGGTTCTGTCTCTTCAACAACATCGCCGTCACCGCGCGCTACCTTCAGCAACATCATGGCCTGCGCCGCATTCTCATCGTGGACTGGGACGTGCATCACGGCAACGGGACGCAGGACGCCTTTTATGAGGATCCATCCGTTTTCTTCTTCAGCATCCACCAGTACCCGTTCTATCCCGGCACCGGCTCGCGGTCCGAGACGGGGCAGGGGGAGGGGACCGGCAACACTTTCAACGCGCCGATGGAAGCCGGCCGCGGCGACGACGATTACCTGAGAGTGTTCGAACAGGAGCTGGGTCCCCGGGTGCTGCGGTTCAAACCGGACTTCATTCTGGTGTCGGCCGGCTTCGACGCGCACAAGGACGACCCGCTGGCGGGGATGAGTCTCACCGAGACAGGCTACGACAGGCTCACCGGTCTGGTGCGTTCGTGGGCGAACGACCAGTGTGGCGGCCGCATCCTGTCGATGCTCGAAGGCGGCTACAACCTGAAGGCAACGGCCCTGTCGGTGGCAGCCCACCTGGGCCGTCTGGTGCGGTAACCGGGCCACCGGCGTGCCATCGATTGCCGGCGCCTGTGCTATTCTGGTTTTCCTATGGCATCCAACGCGTCCGGCGCCGAGCCGCAGCTCAGGCAGGAAATCAAGGAATTCATCGTCACCCAGCTCCGTCTGAAGGACGTCACCTCCGAGCAGATCCGGGACGACGAGTCGCTGGTGGAGGGCACGCTGGGGCTCGACTCGATCGATTTTCTCGAGCTGACCGTGGCGATGGAAAAGCATTACGGGATCAAGATCACCGAGGCCGATCAGGTCCGCCAGGTTTTCGAGTCGGTCAGATCGATTGCGGATCATATCGCCGAGCACCGCGCCCGCACCGCCAGTGCCTGAACGCGGACCACAGCCCGGACCCGCCGATTCCGGCGTCGACCCACTCGATCGGCTGCCTCACACCGGTTCGGCGCGGATGCCCGGCCGCGTCATTCGCCTCGAGCCGGGGGTTCGGGTTGAAGCCGAACGACGCCTCGAGCCGGGGGATGCCTGCCTGAACGAGAAAGGCCACCTGCCATCGGTGCTGACAGTCGAGTTGATGGCGCAGGTCGGGGGCCTGCTGATCGACGACACGAACGGAGGTCCGGGCGACTACGCGGTGCTGGCCGGCGTCAAGCGGATGCACATCCATGACGCCGCGCGCTCGGGCGAGACCGTCGAGGTCAGCTGCCGTCTGGCGCGGCAGCTCGGCGATCTCCACCTGATCGAATGCCGCGCGCGCGCCGGGGATCGCGAGCTGGCGCATGGCTCCATCCAGATACGGCGGATGAGAAGGGTGCCCTCATGATCGGCGTGGTCGTGCCGGCCTACAACGCGGAAGCCACCATCGGCGAGGTCGCGCGCGGAGCCTTGAAGCACCTGAGCCGCGTGCTGGTGGTGGATGACGGCTCGCACGATGCGACGGCGCAGCGCGCCGCGGCCGCCGGGGCCCGGGTGACGAGGCACCCCGCCAACCGCGGCAAGGGGGCCGCGCTGCGAACCGGATTCGCGCAGATGCTCGAGCTGGGCGCCGAGGCGATCATCACGATGGATGCGGACCTGCAGCACGAACCGGACGACATTCCGCGCCTCGTGGAAACCTATCGTCAGCTGCGCGCCGAGCTGATCATCGGATCGCGCAGGATGGATTTCACCTCGATGACACGCGGCCGCCGCTTCGGAAACCGTTTCTCCTGCGGCGCCCTGAGGTTCTTCACGGGGCTCGACATCCCCGACTCGCAATCGGGGTACCGGCTCTACGAGGCAGGCTTCGTCAAGCAGCTCGAGCTGCGCCGTGACGCGTACGACGCCGAGATGGAGGTGCTGCTGGCGGCGGCGCGCGGAAAGCGCCGCGTGGAGACGATCGATATCACCAGCCGCGCCGTTGACGGCACCCCGACCAGCTACTACCGGCCCTGGCTCGACACCTACCGGATCTGCCGCACCGTGGTGATGGACAGCATCTGCAGGTTCTGATCCGAGTTTCCCGCATCACTCCCTGGCGTGCCGGTGCGATCCAACGCCCTTTCGGGGTCGGGTTGCGCGTCGCCCCGGGCGCCGCGCCCCCTACACCTCCCTCGCCGTCGCGCCCGGCGCGACAACCGGCTCGGTCCGGTAGTACCCC
>DASROJ010000278.1:0-6471 GCA_035646975.1 Patescibacteria group bacterium | reverse complement strand
GCTGTGGTTTCCCGAGTGGGAGTGGGGCGGCACCCCGTGGGAGAAGAAGACGGTCTACGAGCACTTCTCGCCGGGCGAGTACGTGACCAACTGGAAGACGCCGATGCTGGTGATTCACAGCGCGCTGGATTTCAGGCTGCCGGAGACCGAAGGGTTTTCCGTCTTCACGGCGCTGCAGCGGCGCGGGATTCCCTCCAAGCTGCTTTATTTCCCCGATGAGAACCATTGGATTCTCAAGGCGAAGAACAGCATTCTCTGGCACGAAACGGTGATCGGATGGCTGGACCAGTGGCTCAAGAAGTGAGGTAAGGAGGAGACCATGAGATCATTGCCCATTCGCATGCTGCTGCTGGCGGTTCTTGGCACCTTCGTGCTGGCGGGAACGCCCCTGGCTCGAAGCCTCGAGTCCGATCTCAAGAAGGAGATGAAGGCAAAGTCGAGCAAGACGTTCTATCTGAAGACGAACGTGCCTTATTTCTCCGGCAGGCACCCGTATGGCACCTACAAGCGGCCGCTGGTGACGGTCACCGCAAAGGACGGCGTGAAAATCGAGCAATCGGCCGAAATCCAGGGCGGCGCCTTCCATGCGGAGGGCCGGCGCCTCGTGCTTCGGGTCAACGACATGGTCAAGACCGACGACATCAACTTCGATTCCGATGAGAACAGCCTCGAGATCGAGCTGGTCGGCACCGGCCGCACCGGCGATGGGGACGGAGTCCTCAAATTCGTCGACCTGAGGAGCATGGACGACTTCTCGAAGTGCTGGGAGGCGGCGTTTTCGGATGTGTCCATCGAGCAGAAGTACGACTGGCCCGCCGACATCAAGCAGGCGGTGGTGGAGCGCAAGGTCCTCAAGGGGATGACCCTCGAGCAGGTGATGGTGGCGGTGGGCGACCCCGAGAAGATCTCCAGATCGACCGACAACGGCGCCAAGGTCGAGATCTGGACGATCCAGCGTGGCGAGGGATCGAAGATAGGCTTCTGGACCGCCAAGACGGGCGACAAGCAGGAGATGGAGATCCGGTTCGAGAACGGGAAGGTGACGCAGATCGGCGGCACCGAGGAGCAGCCGGGGATCAAGCTGAAATAGCAGGGGGGCGTGAAGCGGGCCGGCGTGCGCCGGCCCGCCCCTCTTCAGTTACTTCTTCTGCACCATCTCGAGCTCGATGTCGATGGTGACCTCGTCGCTCACGGCCACTCCACCGGTATCCAGCGTCTTGTTCCACGAGACGCCGAAGTCCTGGCGGTTGATCTTCGTGGTGGCCGACGCCCCGTACTTCACCGCCTGGGGCGTGGTCAGCGGAGCGCTCGGGCCGTCGACGTCCAGCACGACCTCCTTGGTCACGCCCTTCATGGTCAGGTCGCCCGTGACCTTGAGCTTGCCGTCGCCGGCCTTCTCCACCTTCTTCGACTTGAAGGTGATGGTGGGGAACTTCTCCACGTCGAAAAAGGCCGGGCTCTTCAGATGGTTGTCGCGGTCCGGGACGCGCGTGGTGATCGTGCTCGCGTCGATGGTCGCCTCCACGGTGGTCTTGCCGACATCAGCCGGGTCGTAGTTGACGACGCCTGTGGTCTTTCCGAATTCCCCGGTCACGTTCGAGATCATCATGTGGCGGACCTTGAACCCCGCCACCGAGTGCACCGGGTCGATCTCGAGGGTCACGGCGCGTGCCGGCGAGACCGCCGCCAGCGGCATGACGGCCATGAGTCCCGCGATGACGAGATGTGTTCTTCGACGCATCAGTTGCTCCTTTGTTCCAGGTGGATCTCCTGGAGGGCGCCCGTCCGCGGGTCTCCTCTGAGGATCCTGTGGTTGTTCGTGTCGGCGATCAGCAGGATGCCGTCCGCCACGGCGAGGCCTCCCGGCTCGTGCAGGGTCGCCGGGTCCCCGTCACCAAAAAGCGTGCGCGTCTCCATCGAACCGAACGACAGCGCCTTGATCTTGTTGTTGTAGGTATCGGCGATGTAAAGGACGTTGGCGCCAACTGCGACATCGAGAGGATGCTGCAGCATCGTCTGCTCGGGGGCGCCTTCGCCATCGCCGAAGTCGAACAGGCCCCTTCCCATCAGGGTGCGCACCATGCCGTCCTCCAGATCGAGGGCGCGAATGCTGCTCACCTCGCTGTCGGCCACCACGACGAACTTGCCGGCCCGTGCCAGCCCGCTGGGCTGCGCGAAGGCCGCATCCTTGAGCGGCGCATCGATGTGGTCCTCCGCGCCGGTTCCCGCCCATGGAGCGATGACGCCGTTTTCAGGATCGTAAACCCAGATCTGGTGCGAGCCGGCCATCGCGATGAGCAGGTGCGTGCCCAGCGACAACAGTCCCCAGGGAGAGCGCAGCGGGACCGAGAGCGGGACGCGGGGATCGGGGCGCCCCTGTCCCTGTCCCAGCTCGCCGGTGCCGGCTACCGTGGTGACTTCGAACGTCGGCAGATGCACGGCGCGCAACAGATGGTTGCCTGTGTCGGCCACGAACAGCGTCTCGCCAATCACCGAGAGCCCCTGCGGGTTGTTGAACGAGGCGTCGGTCGCCGGGCCGTCATGCGTGCCGACACCTCCCTCCCCGATGACCATCTCGATTCCGCCGTTGAAGTCGGTCACCAGCACCCGGTTGTGCCCGCTGTCGGCGACATACAGGCGCCTTCCGTCCACGTGGAGCTTCCCCGGAAATCGCAGCAGCGTGCTGTCGGCGTCCGGGTCAGGGGCGACATCGAGCGTCCCGGCGGCGAGCACGCCGCGCTCGCGCCCTTCATCGAGCAGCGAGCCGATGGCGGTGGTGAGCGTGGTTTCGTCGGTTTCCCCCGGCAGGGTTTCCCGCACGAAGCCCTGGGCGTCGACGATGACCAGCGTGGGCCAGGCCTTCACGGCGAATCGCTGCCAGATGTCGTGAACCGGGTCCACCACCACGGGGTGTTTCACGCCGTAACGCTGGATCGCACGGCGGATGTTCGCCGGGTCGCGCTCCGAGATGAACTTGGCCGAGTGCACGCCGATCACGACGACCGGCTCGCCGGCAAAGCGCCGCTCGACCCGCGCGAGCACCGGCAGCAGGTGCATGCAGTTGATGCAGCAGTAGGTCCAGAAGTCCAGAACGGCCACCCGGCCCCGGAGATCACCCGCCACGGTGAGCGGGCGGCTTGTGTTCAGCCAGGTGGATCCCGAGGGAAACTCGGGACAGTGAACCGTCTGTGACGCGTTGGGCTTCATGGGCGCTCCAAGGATTCCAATGGGCAGGTGTTAGCATAGCCTAGATGAAAACCTCCGGAGATGCCGCGTGATGACCGACCCGGTCTGCCAGATGGTGGTCGAGCCCGCATCCGCCGCGGGCTCACATACACATGATGGACGCACCTATTACTTCTGCAGCGTCTGGTGCCGCGATCGGTTCGCCGCCGATCCGGTGGCATACCTCTCCCCCGCGTCCGCCGCGCCACCGGTAGCCGGCGCGTCGGGGTCCGTGCGCGCCCCGACGCCCCACGCAGCTTGGACCGACACCGCGCAGGCCGACACCGCGCAGGCCGAGTACACCTGCCCGATGCATCCCGAGGTGCGCCGCGTCGGACCCGGCGCCTGTCCGAAGTGCGGCATGGCGCTCGAGCCGGCGAGGGTCACGCTGACGGATCAGGATCGGCCCGACCCCGAGCTGGCCGACATGACCCGCCGGTTCTTGGTCGGGCTGGCCCTCTCGGTGCCGGTCTTCGTGCTGGGGATGATGGAGAGGCTCGGATGGGTGCAGCTGCTGCTGTCGACACCCGTGGTCCTCTGGTGCGGCTGGCCGTTCTTCCAGCGCGGGTGGGCCTCACTGGTTCACCGGAGCCTCAACATGTTCACGCTGATCGCCGTGGGAACGGGCGCTGCCTATCTATACAGCGTGGCTGCGATCTTCAGGTCAGGCGATCGCCCGCTCTACTTCGAGTCGGCCGCCGTCATCACGGTGCTTGTGCTGCTGGGCCAGGTGCTCGAGCTGCGCGCCCGCTCCCAAACCAGCGGCGCCATCAAGGCGTTGCTGCGCCTGGCGCCCACGACGGCGCTGCGTCTTGGCGCGGACGGTGTCCAGGAAGAGGTGTCGCTGGAGCTGATCCACCCAGGCGACCGGCTGCGGGTTCGCCCCGGTGAGCGTGTGCCGGTGGACGGGGCCGTGCTCGAAGGCGAAAGCTTCGTCGACGAGTCGATGCTGACCGGCGAGCCGGCTCCCGTGCGCAAGGTCGTCGACGACCGTGTCACCGGCGGCACGCTCAACGGCACCGGCGGCCTCGAGATCCGCGCCGAACGCGTGGGCAGCGACACGCTGTTGGCGCAGATCGTCCGGATGGTGAGCGATGCCCAGCGCAGCCGTGCGCCGATTCAGCGTCTTGCCGACCGGGTCTCGGCCTGGTTCGTTCCCACGGTGGTGGTGGTGGCCGCGATCACGTTCGTGGTCTGGCTGCTGGTCGGACCCGAGCCGCGTGCCGGGCATGCCCTGGTCAACGCGGTGGCGGTGCTGATCATCGCCTGCCCCTGCGCGCTGGGTCTGGCCACCCCGATGTCGATCATGGTGGGCGCCGGACGCGGGGCAGCCGCCGGCGTCCTGATCCGCGACGCCGAAGCCCTCGAGATCCTCGAGAAGGTCGACACGCTGGTGGTGGACAAGACCGGCACGTTGACCGAAGGACGACCGGTCCTGGTGATGGTGGAGGGGCCCGACTCCATGCTGGGGCTGGCCGCAGGCGTGGAGGCGGCGAGCGAGCATCCGATCGCAGCGGCGATCGTGAAGGGGGCGCGCGAGCGGGGTGTCAGCCCCGCGCCGGTGCGCGATTTCCAGTCGGTGACCGGCATGGGAGTCACCGCGATGTCCGGCCAGACCTCCGTGGCGCTGGGCAACAGTCGATTGATGGAGCAGCTTGGCGTCGAGCCGGGTAGCCTGGCGGCGCGGGCCGAGCAGCTGCGTCGGGACGGTGGCACCGTCGTCTTCGTCGCCATCGATGGCCGGGCCGCCGGATTGTTGAGCGTGGCCGATCCCTTGAAGCCCTCCACTGCGGAGGCGATCCGCGCGCTACACGACGAAGGGATCCGCGTCGTGATGGTGACCGGAGATGTGCGCGCCACCGCCGAGACGGTCGCGCGCCAGCTCGGCATCGACGAAATCCAGGCCGAGGTGCTTCCCCGGGAAAAGAGCGAAGCGGTGCGGCGGTTGCAGCAGCAGGGCCGGGTCGTCGCCATGGCGGGAGACGGGGTCAACGATGCGCCGGCTCTCGCGCTGGCCCAGGTCGGCATCGCGATGGGCACCGGCACCGACGTGGCGATTCAGAGCGCCGGGGTGACGCTGGTCAAAGGGGATCTGCGCGGCATCGTGCGGGCGCGAAAGCTCTCGCGCGCCACGATGCGCAACATCCGCCAGAATCTCTTCTTCGCCTTCGTCTACAACGTGCTCGGCGTGCCGATTGCAGCCGGAGCGCTCTACCCGTTCTTCGGGCTCCTGCTCAGCCCGATGATCGCCAGCGCCGCGATGAGCTTCAGCTCGGTGTCGGTGGTGACCAACGCGTTGCGGCTGCGCAATGCCAGGCTGTAGGCAACGAGCTACTCGCCGAGGATCTTGATGAGCACCCGCTTCTGGCGCCTGCCGTCGAACTCCCCGTAGAAGATCTGCTCCCACTGTCCGAAGTCGAGCCGCCCTTTCGTCACGGCCACCACCACCTCTCTCCCCATGATCTGCCTCTTGTGGTGAGCGTCGCCGTTGTCCTCACCGGTGCGATTGTGGTGATACCGCTCGGGTGACGGATCATAGGGTGCCAGCCATTCGAGCCACCTCGCGTAGTCCTCGTGCAGACCGGCCTCGTCGTCGTTGATGAAGACGCTGGCCGTGATGTGCATCGCGTTGACCAGGCACAGCCCTTCCCTGATGCCGGACTCCTCGAGCGCGCTTTCCACCTGCGGGGTGATGTTGACGAAACCGGAACGGCCGGGCAGGTTCAGCGTGATGTAACGCGTATGTGACTTCATGGCGCGACCAGGCGGCTCAATACTCGACAAACGCATCGTCCGGGTAGCAGTAGAGCCAGCGCTCCCCCGGCTCGGCCGACGCGATCACAGGATGCTTGCTGCTGCGCGCGTGCTTGGTGGCGTGGCGGTTCGGAGAGTCGTCGCAGCATCGGGTCGTGCCGCACTGCTGGCAGGTTCGCAGATGAACCCAGGTGGCGCCCGTCTTGACGCACTCTTCGCACTCTCTTTTCGCGGGCTGTCTGACCGTCTTGATGGCGCCGATGTGAGCGCAGGCTCCGGCAGGGATCGCGGACGTCATGGGTGGATCAGCCTCCTATTCGCTCAGGACCTTGTGAACGAAGGCGACGGCGATCGACCCTTCGCCCACCGCCGACGCCACGCGTTTGACATTGCCTCCACGAACGTCACCCACCGCGAAGACTCCGGGCAGGCTTGTCTCCAGCAGATGAGGCGGTCTGGCCAGCGGCCACCGGGCGGCGGCCAGATCTTCGG
>DASROJ010000277.1:0-4275 GCA_035646975.1 Patescibacteria group bacterium | reverse complement strand
GTCTCCAGGCCCCTGTCCCAGTACAGCTTGGCCAGATAGTCGCGATAGAAATAGAAATTCGGCTCGAGCTCCAGCGCCTGCAGAGTCGCCGCAACACTGACCTGGTCCTCGGCGTCGAGACCCACGGCCTTGACGGGAGGTGGCGCCGCCTGCGCTCCCGGCAGCACCGCTTCTCCGGCCCGCTTCATGGCCTGGTAGCGGACGCGTGCAGTCCGGAAGCCCTCGTAGACGTCAACCAGGGCGAACCAGGCAAAGGCGTCCGCCGGGCTCAGGGCGATTCCCTGGATCACGGAAGCAGCGCCCACGCCGAATTCATCCGTCGCCCGATGTCCCTCCAGCGCCTCGAGCGGCAGACCGTTGGCCTGCGCCTGGCTGATCACACGGCCGACCAGGACGAACGTCGGTGAGTCCCCGGGTTGCCAGCGTTGCGCCGAGGCAAGATGCGCGAAGGCGGAGTCCAGCTCAGCACGGGAAAGAGCAAGCTCCCCTTCATGCCGGTGATGGAATCCAGCCACCTTCGCGATACCGGACATCGTATCGAGCGCAAGCGCCACCAGCAGCGCTGCGCCGAAGAGGATGCGCCCGGCTCCCCGCTGCCTCACGACGAGGCCTCCTCGTCGCGCTGCGTCGTCGTCGCGGGCGATTCGGATCCGATGCCCGGGCGCCGACGCTGTCTCGACTTCGAGACCATCCCGGTCAGGCAGACCAGCATGGCCGCCGCCACTGCGAGCATCAGGCCGTTTGCCGGTATCTGGAGGTTGGCGGTGACGGCGGAATGGAGCAGCAGCCCCGCGATCCCCGCGCTGACGCCGACATAATGGTACCGTTCCTCCCGACCCCGAAACAGCCAGGGCCGCGCCACGATGGCGAGCCAGCTGACCAGCCCCGCGAGGAAGATCACCCCGCCGACGATTCCGACCTCGCAGGCCAACTCGATGTACTCGTTGTCCGCCTGCACCCACCAGCCCTCGCCGGGCGGGGCGAACCTCATGAAGGCAAAGCGAAAGCTGCCGAGACCGGTGCCCACCAGCGGCGAGCTGGCGAAGAGCTCCTGCGTCTTCTGCCAGGCACCCATGCGGACCTCGAGCGAAGGGACGCTCTGGCCTTCCTTCAAGGTGCCGACCCGCTCGATGACCTTCTCCGAGCCGATCCAGGCGAGGAAACCTACTGCCGCGAGAGCCATCAATCCCAGCACCGCAAGCTCTCTTCCGGCTTTGCCGTAGTAGAGGAGCATCGCGGCGACGATTGCCAGTGACAGTGCCGCGGAGAGAATGCCGCCCCGCGAGAGCGAATAGAAGATCCCGCAACACATCGTGACGGCGGCGAATCCCCACACGAGCAGCTGCGGCAGCGCACCAGGCCTTCCCTTTCCTATCCCTCTGAGGGAACTGAGCCCCATGCAGACCGCCAGCGGAAAAATCGTGCCGGCGAAGGCCGCGTAGGTGTTCTGGTTGACGAACGGCCCGAAGACATTCCCGTAGGTCCCCTCCCTGACCCAGTACAGCTTTCCGTTCCATGTCAGCTTCTGGATAATCCCGAACATCGACACGGCAAACCCGGAAAACGCGGTCACGGCGACAAGCCGGGCGATGCGTTCTTTCGTCCGGTACCAGCTGGACACCACCGCGAACAGCCCCAACAGGCTGAGCAGCAGGCTGAGTCTCTGCCAGGTTTCGAACGTGTTGATGCTGAGGCCCCGCCAGGCGGAGTGTCGCGCGGGAATTCCCTCGGCGCCGTTTTTCGGAGGCTCCGGGATCGCGGGCGCACCGGGTGCGCGGGCAGTGGGGATCTGATCCCCCTTCCGGACGAGCAGCCAGGCCGGAAGACTCGCCGCCTCGAACTCCTTCCCCTCGGCGTAGCCCGGCAGCGCGCGGGCGTAGAGATCGTACGTTCCCGGGGCAAGACGCTGCACCCAGGCCGGTGGCAGCGGAGACAGCTGGAAGAGCACGAGGAGGATGAACAGCGCGGCGGAAATCCAGAACGCCGTCCTGGCGCCCCTGTAAGAGGAGAGGCCCCGGGATCCCGGCGCCTGATCGTGAACGCTCCAGGCCCATGCCGCGACAACGAGCCCCGCCACGATCTGGAAGACGCCGAGGGCCCACAACTCCACGCCACCGAATGCGAAGGGAGTGAAGAGGAGAAGGAAGTAGACGCCGCCTTCGATGATCAGGCCCATCACGGGGCGGATTCTAGCACGATCATCCCGCCGGGCCGGGGCTCAAGACTGCTGTGTCGCGGCAAACAGTCCGGCGATTCTCCTCCCGCAACGACACTTCCCCTCGACGAGCCGACTGCGCAGGACGCGTTGCCAGGATCTTTCGATGACCGGTTCGGCGCAGGCGGGGCAGAAGGTCGTGCTCCCCTCCTCGCAGTGGACATTCCCCTCGTAGACATGCTTGAGACCGACATCGAGGGCGACCTGCCTCGCTGCGTGAACGGTTGAGTGGGGCGTGGGCGGCTGATCCATCAGCTTGAAGTCCGGATGGAACGCGGTGAAGTGCAGCGGCTGCTCCGGCCCGAGGTTGTCCAGCACCCACTGCGCCAGCTCGCGGATCTCTCCCATGTCGTCGTTCAGCGTGGGGATGATCAGGTTCGTCAGCTCGACCCAGACTCCTCGAGCCGCGATGGCCGTGATCGCCTCGAGCACCGGTTTCAGGTGGGTCAGCGTCACCTTGCTGTAAAACCCCTCGGTGAAGGACTTCAAGTCGACATTGGCGGCGTCGATATGCTCGTAGACCTCCGGCAGAGCCTCGAGCGTGATGTATCCGTTGGTCACCATGACCGTCCTGACACCCCGTGCATGCGCGGCGCGGGACAGGTCGATGACATACTCTGCCCAGATTGTCGGCTCGTTGTAGGTGAACGCCATCGATGGGCAGTCATGGGAGCAGGCGGCTTCGACCGCCTCGACCGGCATCAGGTGGGCCGACCGCACCTGGTCCTCTCGCGACTTGGATATCTCCCAGTTCTGGCAGAACTTGCAACCCATGTTGCAGCCCGCCGTGCCCATCGAGAAGATCCGGCTCCCTGGAAGGAAGTGGAACAGCGGCTTCTTCTCGATCGGGTCGACCTGGATGGCGCAGGGCTGCGCGTAGGCAAGCGACTGGAGCGCCCCGCCGACGTTCTTCCGGATGAAGCAGAACCCCGCCTGCCCCTGCCCGATGCGGCAGTACCTCGGGCAGAGATAGCAGAGGATCCTGTCGTCCTCCTCGGAGCGCCACCAGCGGGCTTCGCGCATCCCCGCCGACTGTTCGACATCGTGGTGGACGACCTGGTCATCCGTCATGATTCTTTGGTCCTCGCCGGCAGCGCCGCAAGTTCTGGCCGGCATTCAGCAGAGTATCCGGGGAAGTTTCAACCGTCAACGTCGCGAGCTTCCGGCCGGCGCTTGACAGGACGCGCTGTATGTAGATGATTCCTCCCGACATGAAGACAGCCGGAGAGTTCCTCACGGATTGCGGCAGGAGCCTTGCCCCCTTCGAACGCCTTCGGGTCGGCCGGGTCGGGTGCTTCGTGGCTCTGGCTGCCATCGCCGGGTCGCTGGTCGCACTGGCAACCGGGCTGCACGACACCGGCGGCTCATGGGCGGCCGGGTTCCGCTTCTGCGTGCTGTGCGCGCTGGGCGCCGCCATCGCCGTCTTTCTCGGCTACGCGCTGGTGGAAACGCTCACCGAGCGCGCCGTCTGGCGGCGGGTAGAGATCTACATGCGGGAAAGCGGCACCGACCTCGAGACCCTGTTCAGGGCGGCCGAGATGCGGCAATCGCAGGTTCCGGGCGGCCACCGTGTGGTCGCGCTGCTCAATGAGAAGAGGGAGAAGAGGGAGGAGAGGGAGAAGAGAGAAAAGCATCAGGCGCCGAGGTAGGCCGACAGCGTCTCCAGGGCGATGTTGCCGCCGCTGACGACCACGGCGACGCTTCCACCTTTGGCCCCCCCGGGCAATCTGCCGGAAAGCAGAGCCGCCAGCGCCGCGGCGCCCGCCGGCTCGGCAAGAGTCTTGCAGCGCTCCAGCAGCAGCTTCATCGCCGATCGAATCTCATCATCCTCGACCAGCACCACATCGTCGACATACTTGCGAACGATCTCGAAATTGCGCACCCCCGCGAACGGGGCCGCCAGGCCGTCCGCGATCGTGTCGGTGCGTTCGAGCCGCGCCGCGGAGCCCTGCTCGAGGCTCCGGTACATGGAGGCCGCACCGGTCGGCTCCACGCCGATCACGCGCGCGGAAGGGCGCAGCTCCTTCACCGCCACGGCCACCCCCGACACCAGCCCTCCC
>DASROJ010000276.1:0-2225 GCA_035646975.1 Patescibacteria group bacterium | reverse complement strand
GTCCCGCATGGAGTCCGAGATCAACGATCTTGAGAAGAAGGAGGTCCGCGCGGCCATCCAGGAGCGGATCGACCGGATGGTGGCGGGCTACCCGGGCGACGGCGCTTCCACCGTGGCGGGATATCTCGCAGGAGTCCTCGAGGAGGCCATCGCGAACCTCGATCTGTTCCGGCGCACGCCCCTGTCGGGCTCCTCGCCGGCGGCGGGTCAGCCCGCGGTGCCGCCGGCCGAGGCCCCCTCCGTGAGCCCGGACGGTTCGATGACCTTCCGCTCGGGTCTTCGCCAGCTGCTGGATCGGTTCAAGGTCAACGTCGTGCTCGACGGACGCCATCACGAGGAGTGCCCCGTCGTCATCGAGACGCATCCGACCTACCGGCGGCTTTTCGGCTATTTCGAAAAGCAGCTCGACCAGTCGGGCCACTGGACCACCGATTACACGCGCATCCGACCCGGCAGCCTGCTGGCGGCCGACGGTGGATACCTCGTCATCACGGCGGAGGATCTCTTCTCGCAGCGGGATGTCTGGATCGAGCTGAAGCGCACGCTCGTGAGCCGATCGCTGGCGATCCTCGAGGAAGGCGGCGGCGTCTACATGCCCACGATCACGATGAAGCCGGAGCCGATTCCAATCAACGTGAAGGTCATCCTCATCGGCCAGCGCTGGACCTACGAGATGCTTCTGGAGAACGAGCCCGATTTCACCAAGATGTTCAAGGTGTTCGTGGACTTCGACGAGGAGATGGATCTCAACTCGAAGACGCTGCGCCAGTACGCCGCGTTCATCGGGAAGCTCTGCACCGACGAGAAGCTGGCCGAGCTGGACACCCCGGCGGTGGCCGCCGTGGCCGAGTTCGGCGCGCGCGTGGCCGGCCGCCAGGGAAAGCTGACCACGCGGTTCGCCGACATCGCCGACCTGCTGCGAGAGGCGGATTACTGGCGCAAGCACGAAGGCAGGAGCCGCAAGGTGATGGCGCGGCACATCCGGGCGGCGCTGAAGGAGGCCGAGCATCGCCGCAATCTCACGGAAGAAAAGCTGCGCGAGATGCTGAAGCTCGGCGAGATCTTCATCGACGTGAAGGGGGATCGCATCGGCCAGGTCAACGCCCTGGTCATGCAGGATACCGGCACGCACCAGTTCGCCCTGCCCGCCCGCATCACCGCCACGGTGTCGCCCGGCACCGCGGGCATCATCAACATCGAGCGTGAAGCGCTGATGTCCGGCAGCTTCCACACCAAGGGCGTGCTGATCATCGGCGGCTTCCTGCGCGAGCGTTTCGGCGGCAGCAGCCCGGTCACGCTGACGGCCAGCATCGCGTTCGAGCAATCGTTCGGCGGCGTGGACGGTGATTCGGCGTCGTCGACAGAGGTGTATGCGCTGCTGTCGGCGCTCGCCGGGCTTCCCCTGCGGCAGGGGATCGCCGTGACGGGGTCGGTGGATCAGAAGGGGTACATTCAACCCGTGGGCGGGATCAACGACAAGATCGAGGGGTTCTACAAGACCTGCCTGCTCAAGGGGCTCACGGGCGACCAGGGCGTCATCGTCCCCCAGTCGAACCTGCGGGACCTGATGCTGGATGAAGACGTGGTGGAGGCGGTGCGCCGAAGGAAATTCCACATCTACCCGGTGCAGACCGTCGAAGAGGGAATCGAAATCCTCACCGGCGTGTCGGCCGGCAAGCCCGATGGTGCGGGGTCGTATCCCGAAGACAGCGTCTTCGGACTGGCGGCGGCGCGTCTGGGACGTTTCAACGACACCGTCCGGGCGTTCTTCAAGGGCTCCTCTCTCTAGCGCACGGCGCCATTCGGGCTGCGTGCCGGGCCTTCCGGGCGGCGGCCCGGATGGCGTGTGCTAGACTTTTGTCTCCGATTCAGCAGCATCCAGGAGCCCCCGGGAGCAATGATGCCTCGAAGGATCCATCACGTGGCCGCCCTTCTGGCCGTCGCGGTCGCGGCCGCCCTGCTCGGGCCAGGCGGCCCATCAGCGCAGGCGTTCACCACCGCGCGGGTGGTGAAGGCCGAGCCGTACGTTTCCTTCGACCGGGTCGCGCCCGGCTCCTCGTTCAGGCTGGCAGTGGCGCTGCGGATCTCCGATGGCTGGCACATCAACGCGCACAAACCGACCTTCGACTACCTGATCGCCACCGACCTCGAGTTCGCCGCCGCCGACACGGTGGACGCTGGCGCAAGCAAGGCATTCGCACTGGCCGAGCCGATTTATCCCGCGC
>DASROJ010000275.1:0-3857 GCA_035646975.1 Patescibacteria group bacterium | reverse complement strand
CTCCACGGTCAGCAAGGCCAGGATCTGTGTGATCGCCTTCTTCCGCGTCACCATCAGGAACAGCCCGATCAGCAGCAGCGACAGCGCCACGCCGATGACCTGGTGGGTCACGCGCTGGGTGCCCACTTCGAAGCCGGTGCTGACGCGGTAGCCGATGACGGTCAGGCCGAGACAGATCAGCAGCGAGGTCGGGACGTTCAGGAACGGCTCGATCTCACGGTGTATCCCGATGCGGTCCACGGTCCGCATGAGAAACCAGGGGATGAGGACGGTCTTGAGCACGAGGGTCAGCGCGGCGGTGACGAACAGCTCAGGACGCGAGTCGGAAATCGCCATGGTGCCGGCGACGAGGGCGAGGAGGAGCGACTGAATGGCGTAGAGACGGATCGTCGTGAACAGCGCCTTCTGGCCGACCATGAGATAGGCGCTCACCAGCATGCCGGCGGCTGACAGAATCAGGACGTTGGCGGTCATCGGCGGCGCCCTCAGAGAAACCGGATTGCCAGCGCCAGGAACGCGAGCCCAAGGGAAATGGACACCAGCTCGGGGACGCGGAAGAGCCGCAGCTTTGCGTTCGTGCTCTCCACGACAGTCACGGCGATCGCGAGGACGAAGACCTTCGCGATCCACGCCAGCATGCCGACCACGACCGCCGACGGCGCGGCGCTGGTGGCGATGCCGGCCGGCATGAAGAGATCCACCAGCAGCGTGAGATAGAGCAGCTCCTTGACCGCCGAGGCCCACTCCACCAGCGCGAGGTCTGGCCCTGCATATTCGAGGACCATGGCTTCATGGATCATCGTCAGCTCCAGATGGGTGGCGGGATTGTCGACTGGAATGCGTCCCGTCTCCGCGATGACGATGATGAAGAGGCCGGCGAAGGCGAGGATGTCGGCCGGGTGGAGGGTCAGGCCCTCGTGCGCGAGCGTACGGACCAGCACCCCGAGGTTCATCGAGCCGGCCGCCAGAGCCGAGGCAAACAGCCCGAGCATGAGCGCCGGCTCGGCGAGGGCAGCGATGGTCATGTCGCGGCTCGCGCCCATGCCGCCGAACGGGCTGCCCGTGTCCAGGGCGGCAGTGGCCAGCGCGAAACGGCCCAGTGCGAGCGTTCCTACCAGCAGGAGGATTCCGCCCGCCGCTTCGAGCGGCGCCGCCGCGAAGACCACAGGCACCAGCGTGGTCGCGGCAAGCACCGCCGCGAAGTACACGGGCGGACCGGCGGAATAGATCCAGGACGCCACTTCGGATCGGACGGGTTCCTTCCGCAGAAGCTTCGACAGATCGTAGTAGCCCTGCAGGAGCGGCGGACCCTGCCGGTTCTGCAGCCTGGCCTTCATCTTCTTGATCACGGTCTTCAGCAGCGGGGCGGCGGCGAGCATGAGCGCGCCCTGTAACATCGCCCCCACCGCGGCGAGAACGGCGTCCGGAATCGCTGACGTCACGGCGTCCCTCCCGGCCACATCAGCAGGATGACCGCGAGCACGAGCACGTGAGGGATGAGTCCGGCCGCGGTCAACTCGTCCACCAGACATAGAGCACGAGGCTCACGACCAGCGCGATGACGTAGGCGAGATAGGCATGGAGGCTGCCGGCCTGCAGCACGCGCATCCCGTTGGCGACCCGCAGCACGGCGTGCAGGATCGGCCCGTAGACGTGGCGCTCGAACGTCGGCTCGATCTCGGAGCGATACCTGACCTCCTGCGGAAAGTACGGCGACACATCCCCCAGCGCCTCGACTTGACGCGTCGGGCGGTACACCGAGCTGAAGATCATCATGAGCGGCTTCGAGAAGGCGGTCGCCGTGTACTCCGTGCGCTCCGTCAACCGGCCTCCGCATCCCCATGTCGGGACGCGGCGTGAGGCCGCGTGATGCGGCGTCAGCGAGCGTGCGATCGCCCACCCCGCCACCAGGGCGATGCCGAGCGCGGCAGGAATGACGCGGTCGAACGAGACCAGCCCGGACGCCATTCCCAGCCGGCCCTGGACGAGGTCAGGCGATCCCAGGCCGGGCAGGGAGATCATCACGGCGCCGAGCACGCGCACAACCAGTCCCGGAAACAGGCCGAGCCCGACGCAGCAGACGGCCAGCCACACCTGCGGCGCGAGCATCACGCTCGACGATTCCATCGCGTCCGCTGCCGGGCGGCTCCGCGGCAAGGCCACGAACACCATCCCGAACGCTTTCACGAAACATGCGGCCGCGAGCGCCGTTGTCAGCGCCAGCAGGGCACCAGCCATGGAAAAGAGCAGATGCACGAGGGGCTCGGTCGTGCCGTCAAAACCGAAGAGGAACGCCTGGAACGTCAGCCACTCACTGGCGAAGCCATTGAGTGGGGGCAGGCCGGAGATCGCCAGCGCGCCGACGAGGAAGCACAGGCCCGTCCACGGCATCCGGCGCAGCAGGCCGCCGAGCCGCTCGATTTGCCGCGTCCCGGTTGCGGTGACGACGCCTCCCGCGCCGAGAAAGAGCAGGCCCTTGAACACCGCGTGATTGAGCACGTGGTAGAGGCTCGCTGCCAGTCCCAGCGCAGCGACGTCGCTCCGGCCGTATGACAGACCGATCATCGCGGCGCCAAGCCCCAGCAGAATGATCCCGACGTTCTCGATGCTGTGGTAGGCCAGGAGGCGTTTCAGATCGTGCTGCACCAGCGCATAAAGCACGCCCAGTACCGCCGACAATCCTCCGACGAGGAGGACAATCACCCCCCAGGACAACCGCGGAACACCGAGCCCGAATGCGCAGACCCGCACCATTCCATAGATGCCGGTCTTGATGAGAACGGCGGACATCAGCGCCGAGATGCTGGTGGGGGCCGCCGGGTGCGCCTGAGGCAGCCACACATGGAGCGGAACGACGCCCGCCTTGACGCCGAAGCCGATGAAGAAACAGGTGAACAGGACGTGCCGGATCGGTCCGATCGCCCGATCGCCCGACAGTACGGCCGCGAAGGAGAAGGAACCGGAGAGTGACGCCAGGATCAGGAAGCCCGCGATGAGAAAGCCCGTGCCGAGATGCGACATGGTCAGATAGAGGTAGGCGGCGCGTCGGCTCGCGCGGTTCTCGTGCTCCGTGGCCACAAGCGCGGCGGTCGTCAATGTCATCAGCTCCCAGGCAGCCAGGAACGTCACGACATCGGCGGCGACGAACACGACCTCGACGGCGCCTATCAGCAGGTTGAACGTCGCGCCGATGGCGACGGACCGGCGGCTCCAGTGCGAAGTGGCGATGTAACCAAGACTGTAGAGCGCGATCGGAACCGCCAGGACGGAAAGGACCAGGAGAAACCACGCCGACAGCCCGTCGATGGCGTACCGCAGTGAGAACCCGGAGGCCTGATGCACCAGCAGCACGCCCTGCACCGGGCTGACGGCGACCAGCGCTCGAGCGGCGACGATGCCGGTCACCAGGGAGGCCACGGCCGATCCAAGGAATGCCACCCGACGCGCCACGCCAGGCCGTGAGGCGGTGAGCAGAGTGACGGCCGTCGTGACGAGTCGAAGCGCCAGCACGAACGGCAGCCCGGTGAGGTCGAAGGGAGCCGCGTTCACCAAGGCCGTGGCGATCGGTTGAGCAACGACATCGTAATATTACAATATATGAACTTACCGATGAGAAGCGTGACTGACGGCGGCATGGAGGAGTTGCAGGCCTTCAAGGCCGCATTCTTTCGCGCCCTGGCTCACCCGGTGCGGATCCGCATCCTGGAGCTGCTGGTGGGGGGCGAACGGAGCGTCCAGGAATTGCAGGAAGCCCTCGGCGTCGATCAGCCCGTGGTGTCACAACAGCTCGCCGTCCTGCGCGCGACCAACATCGTCTCGGGCAGGAAGGAGGGGGTCAGTGTCCGCTATGCCGTGCG
>DASROJ010000274.1:0-9566 GCA_035646975.1 Patescibacteria group bacterium | reverse complement strand
CATCGGCTCGGGTCTGCACAGCTCTCTGAGAGGCAAGTTCCTGGTCTGGCAGGAGCTGCTGGACGGCCTTCATCTCAAGGGAGACGAACGGCTGCTGGACCTCGGATGCGGTCGCGGGGCGGTGCTGTGCGCCGCAGCCAGGCGGTTGCCGAGGGGACTGGGAGTTGGCGTCGACATCTGGAGTCGCACGGACCAATCGGGCAACTCGGTTGCCGCGACCCGGCGAAACGCGCAGGCCGAGAAGGTCGCCGGCAGGGTCGCGCCGCTGACGGCCGACATGAGGGCGTTGCCTTTCCCGGCGGACACGTTCGATCTCGTCGTGTCGAACATCGCGATTCACAACATCAAGGGACAAGTCGGGCGGGCAACCGCGATTGACGAGGCGGTTCGCGTCCTGCGCCCGGGTGGCCGGCTGGTCGTTGCCGATCTCTCCTTCACCCGGGCCTATGAAGGACGGCTCGCGCAACTCGGCATGGCAAGTATCGGGCGGCGCAGTCTGGGCTGGCGCATGTGGTGGGGCGGTCCCTGGAGGGCGACCTACCTGGTGACCGCGACCAAGCCGGGTGATGGGATGAGCGAACCGGGAGGGCCTGATCGATCAGGACGAGCGTGATATCGCCGCGAAGTTGGTGGCCGCGATAGGACGCGCTCTTGAGTCTCTTCGAGGTTGGGAGGGCTTGTGGCCGACACCGTTTTGTACCTGACCGGAAAGCTATCGAAAGCCTCGACCATCATCGCATCACTTGTCCTCTGGGGCCTCATCCTGCCGCTCGAGGCTGACGTCAGATCGTGGACTCCCGCCGGCATTTCCAGCCCGCTGTTCGAGTCCCACGCCGCTTTCGATCCCAGGACCGGTGAGTTGTACTTCGTGCGCAGCTCGCCCGCGTTCCAGGGCTGGCGGATTCTGGTCAGTCGTTGCACTGAGAAGGGATGGTCCGAACCCAGGCCACCCGCTTTCGCGGGAGACGGTGTTGAGGCCGACCCATACTTCACACCCGACGGCCGGAGCCTCTACTTCATCTCGACACGCTCGCTGAACGGAACAAAGCGGGAAGACCTGGATATCTGGCGCGTCGACCGCAGCGCCGAAGGCATCTGGGGTGCTCCCACTCGCCTGCCGGAGCCGGTGAATTCCTCAGGCACAGAGTGGTTTCCGAGACCTGGCCCCGACGGCTGGCTCTATTTCGGTTCGAACCGACCCGGCGGCCTGGGAGGCAACGACATCTGGCGTGCCCGAGTCGATGACAAGGCTCAGTGGACTATCGAGAACCTCGGCCCGGCGGTGAATACCCCTGGTGACGAATACGAGCCACTGCCTTCGGCCGATGGCTCACGGCTGATCGTCATGGCCGATGGCAGCCTCTACGAATCGCGCAAAGCACAGACAGGCTGGTCGCCCCGAGTCAGGCTCGGCGCCGAGGTGAACGCGAACGGCACCGAAATCGGGGCGTTGTTTTCACCTGGCGGCGGATCTCTGCTGTTCGCACGGGACACGAAGGGTCCGCTGTCCGGTGAATTCTTCGTCTGGTCCGAGGTCGGCTCGGAATCGTGGCCACCCGAATGTCCTGCCGGAAACAAACCCGCAGGCAAGGAGCCGCAGAAAAACTGAAAGGGCGCCGCGCCTTTGGAAGGCGAGACGCCCTTGTGCGGGTCGGAGCCGGTCGGGCCTGTTACTTGCCGGCCTTGATGGCGGCCACGCCCTGGTGCTCGCCCTTTTCGTTATCCAGGCAGGTCAGGACAACCTTGTCGCCGGCCTTGATCGTCTTGAGGCTGTCGAGCGCCTCGGCGAGGACGGGAGCGGTCTTGTCAGCACCCTTGTCGTCCTTGACGGTGATCGTCTTGGCAGTCATGTCCACCGAGACGACCGTGACGGTCATCTCGTGGGTCTTCTTGTCCGCGGCATTCGCGGTCTGCACGAAGAGCAGACCGGCGACTGCGAGGATGGCCAGCACTGATGCGAGCTTCTTCATGTGGAACAGCCCTCCTTTGACGGGTGATTGTTGAACAAGGTTAGGCCCTCACGGTAGAGCACGGAATGGAAGGCGTCAAGCCTCAGAACCCCGCCGCCTTCGCCCGCTGCATGCACTCCTCGGGAGTGACATCCTCTTTATGTGTCGCGAGCGACCACTGGTGCCCGAACGGGTCTTCGAGTTTGCCGAACCTGTCGCCCCAGAACATGTCGGCGATGGGCATCGTGACTTTGGCGCCAGCCTTCACCGCGCGGTCGAACAGCGCGTCGACGTCGTTGACGTAGAGATGAATGCTGACCGGAGTGCCGCCGATGGTCTTCGGCCCTCTGGCCCCATGCTCAGGGAACTCGTCGTTGAGCATGATGGGCGAATCGCCGATCCTGATCTCGGCGTGCATGACCGACCCGCCGGGGCCCGGCATGCGCGCGATCTCCTCGGCGCCGAAGGCTTTCCGGTAGAACTCGATCGCCTCGCCGGCATTCTTCATCGTCAGATGTGGCGTTACGGTATGGAATCCATCCGGGACGGGCTTTCCTGGCTTCGCCATGACACTCCTCCTGGGTCAACCGACTAGACATCTGCAGCGCGGGGTGAGCGGTCATTATGCACCAATTCCCTCGTCGTTCTCGAACCCGGGTCGGCTGCGGTCGCATCGGGCCCACGCAACCATGTCGAGGCTGCCGCCGACGTGCGGCGAGGGAGTGCGGGCGGGAGTTCAACGGGACGCTGAGTCGAGCGGGCTGGTGTCAGGGTGCCTGGGGTAACGCCCGCGGCGGGGAGGGCGGGGACGGCCACACCGGACATCGCTCGAGCCGAGCTCATCGTCCCCGCCGGGGGTGGTACAGCTATTCTGCGACAGCCAGTCGCTCTTCGCCACCCCGGTCGACGGAATCGCCGTCCTCATTCCATGACAGATCTCACTCCGGTGCATGTAGAATCATCTCTTCATGCGGCGTGGCCGTCTTCGATGTGCCAATGGGGGACATGATGGCGCAAACCTCGGAACAAACGGCGGCGCCCGGAGCCGCCGGGGGCCGGACAAGACACCCTGCGGGTCTTTCGACCCTGTTCTTCATCGAGATGTGGGAGCGCTTCAGCTATTACGGCATGCGCGCCTTCCTCATCCTCTACATGACCGCAGCGGTCGCGGACGGCGGGCTCGGCTTCGATGTCAAGAGCGCCGGGTCCATCTACGGCACATACACGGGAAGCGTATGGCTGGCGACCATCGGCGGGGGCATCGTCGCCGATCGTCTTCTGGGCGCCTATCGGAGCGTGCTGCTGGGCGGAATCATCATCGCCCTGGGGCACTTCACCCTGGCGTTCAAGTCGCTGCCTTTCTTCTACTCGGGGCTCACGCTCATCGTCATCGGCACGGGGCTGCTCAAGCCGAACGCAACCACGCTGCTCGGCTCTCTTTACGAAGAGCAGGACGCGCGACGGGACGCCGGATTCTCGATCTTCTACATGGGGATCAATCTCGGCGCCTTCACCGGCCCGATCATCGCGGGCGCTCTTGCGCAGCGCGTCGACTGGCACGCCGGTTTCGCCTGCGCCGGAATCGGCATGACGATCGGCATCGTCCAGTACGTGCTTTCCCGGGCCCGCCTGCGCCCCGCCGGCCAACGCGCGGCGGCAAGCTCGCAGGCCGCCGCCGAGCAACGCGCCGGGTCCGCCTCCCGGCAGGAAAACGCCCATGCGGCGCTCGGCTTCACCGCCACCGAATGGAAGCGGATGGCGGCGGTCGTGGTCTTCTTCGTGTTCGCGGCGCTGTTCTGGGCCGCCTACGAGCAGGCCGCCTCCACGTTGAATCTTTTCGTGGATCAGCACGTGAACCGCTCTTTCTTCGGATGGAGCGTGCCGTCGAGCTGGTTCGTCTCGATCCAGGCGATGTTCGTGATCCTGCTCGCCCCGCTGTTCGCCTGGCTGTGGATTTGGCTGGCGCCGCGCGAGCCCTCGACCCCGGCGAAGTTCGCCATCGGCCTGCTGTTCGTGGGTGTCTCCTTCATCCTGCTTCTGCCCGCCGGCGCGATGGCGGCCAGCACGGAGGGAGCCGTGGTCAGTCCATGGTGGCTCGTGGGCGCCTACTTTCTGCAGGTGATCGGAGAGCTGTGCCTGAGTCCGGTGGGAAACAGCGTCGTCACCAAGCTGGCTCCCGCAAGGGTGGTCGGCCTGATGATGGGTGTCTGGTTCCTGTCGATCGCGGCGGGCAACAAGCTGGCTGGATGGATTGCGGGTTACTCCGCCACCATTCCGCTGACGAAGCTTTTCGGCGCGATTGCGGGCGTGACGATTTGCGCGGCGATGATCCAGTTCCTCATCATCAAGCCGGTCCGCCGACTGATGAGCGGCGTGCACTGACGGCCGTTACGCGCCGGCCTGCTGCCGCGGCTTCGTGGAGTACCGGCTCAGCGGCCTGAAGACGATCATGGTCAATGGCAGCAAGACCGTTTCGCAGGCCAGGCCGAACAGAAGGGCCGCGCCCGTGAGCGCGGCGAACTGGACGGTCGGCAGGAACGAGCTGAGCATTCCGACCCAGAACCCCATGGCCAGCGTGATAGTGGAAAAGACGACCGCCCGGCCTGAAGTATCGAACATGGCATCGAGCGCCTGGACGTAGCCGACCCCTTCACGGAGCTTGTCCCGGAAACTCGACAGAAGATGGATCGTGTTGTCGTCCGTCATGCCGAGCACGATGTTGGCGATCATCGCGGTGGGCACCGAAAGCGGAATGCCGATCAGGCCCATCAGGCCGTACACCATCAGGACCGGGGCGCCGTGCGGGATGGCGCTGAGGAGCCCCAGCCGCGGCGATCTGAATTGAATGGCGAGGGCCGCCAGGATCAGAGCCAGCGCCGGCACCAGCCCGCCGATCTGGTTGTAGACGAGTCCGGTCGACATGTCCGACAGCACGACGAAGTTGCCCGTCAGCTCTGTCCGGTCGAGCCCCGCGCGCGATGCCGCCTCGCGGATGCGGGAGAAGAGCTGCTGCGACGCCCCCGTGTCCAACGCGGTGACGCGCGCCTCCAGACGCAGCTCGGTGACACCATCGCCGCGTGACACCAGACGCGCCAGGTCGGCTGGAGCCGAGCGCCCCAGAAGCTCGAAAGAGTCGGCCAGGTCGGTGCCGGCGTCTTCTCCCGACGGGAGCCGTTCGAAGGCGACGTCTCCCGCGTGAAAGGCGCGGTTCGCGCGAGCGAACAGATCGGGCAGGCCGACCACCTTGCGCACGCCGGGCATCGCGCGAACCTCCCGCTCGAGAGTTGCCAGTCGCTCGAGTGCGGCGGCATCGTCGACGGGGACGTCCTTGACGACGATCTCGATCGCGTTGACACCGGTCAGATTCCGGTCGATGAAGGAGGTCGCGATGTAGAGCGGGCTGCCATGCCGGAGCGAGCCGATGATGTCGGTCTCCACCCTGATGCGCGCCACGCCGGCCGCCGACACCGCCAGCACGAGGAGCGAGAGGGCTCCGGCAATCGCAGGGTGCCGGCAGACCCACGATGAGATGCTCTTGAGCACCGTCTCCAGCCGTCCCGGACGAAACGTGTCGGTGACACGCGGTGGAAAGTCCGGCAGCCACGCCAGCAGCAGGGGCGCCAGCACCAGGGTGAGCAGCCAGCTGATCATCACCCCGGCCGCGCTGAACAGGCCGAAGTCGCGGATGGCTGGAATCGGCATCAGCATGAGGGAGCCAAAACCGATCGCGGTGGTGAGCGCGGCGTTGAAGCAGGGAAGCCACGTGTGCCGGATCGCGCGCCCCAGAGCCGCCCTCCGGTGCAGCCCTTCGGCCCTGGCCGCAAGATGCTGGTTCATCAGATGGACGACACCTTCCACCGATACCACCAGCACGACGGGTGTGAGCAGCGACGTGACGGGGTTCAAGGTGCGGCCCGCCAGCGCGTAAAGGCCGAGTGTCCATATCACCGAGGCCCCCACCACCATCAACGGCACGATGACGCCCACCGGATGACGGTAAAGCGCGGCGGTGACCAGAACGAGCATCGCCACGATCAGGGGCGCGAAGGTTCTCTGATCCTGCTCGACGTACGCGGCGACGTCGACTTTTTCCACCGGCATGCCCGCGACATACCCTTTGATTCCCTCCGGCAGACCCGCCGCCAGCTCACGCACCGCGCGAACCGCCGCCGCGCGGTAGTCCTGCCCCTCGTCTGTCCGAGCCAGCTCGATGAGCACGGCTGCCGTGCGTGCGTCGGTGGATACGAGCAGTCCGCCGAACAGCGGGTGAGCTGCCAGCTCGCTCCCCATCGCCGCCGGCGTGGTCCTGCCCGACAGGACGTCCTTGTACGGTTGGCGCTCGAACGGGCCGAGGCTGTCTCCATCCAGATCGCGGACATTCGTGGGTGACAGCACGCGTGACACATGGGGGATCCTGGCTGCGCGATCGGTCAGCTCGGCCATGATCGCCAGGCGATCCTTCGTGAAAAGCGGCTCCGCCTGAAGAGCCATCACGATCGTCTCGTCGGAGCCGAAGGCCTTGTTGAACTCGGACAACCGCCTGGCGTCGCCACCGCGCGCTGGGATCAGCGATTCGACCCCCGGATCGGCGCGAAGCGACATGGCATACAGGGACAGCACCAGCGTCAGGACCGCGAGGAGGCCGGCGACCGCCGCGGAGCGCGCTGGTGTGAAGAGGTTCAAATGGAGGGGGCTCCCATGACCGGTGTGCAGGCCGTCGTTTACTACTGCGGGATGTTACCAGACGGTCCGGGGGCCAACAACGCGCAGGCTGCCAGGCTTCTAGGCTTCCGGCTCGAGTATCGGGGGCTCCGCGCGGGTCGATTCGGCGAACAGGGAAGAGAAGAACCTCTTGACCTTCTCCCCCCGGGTTTCTCTCCGCCCCTCGATCCACCGGGCGAGCATGACAGTTCCCAGCAGCAACGAGATCAGCAGAACCAGCGCACAGAACCCCATCACCAACCGGGAGCGCGGGCTCTTGCGCCAGCCTCGAGTCCACTGCTCACGCCCCGCCCTCAACAGATGGGAAGAGGCGATCTGTCCAGCCACGAAACTCCGCCGCGAGAACGAAGCGCACGCCATCGCCGCCCGCGCCAGAACAATGCCGGCCGACGAACCGAGCGCGGCTGCCTGAGCTTCGAGCTGCTCCGGGCCGGCGACGCCTGGCTCGATGCCCGCAGCAGGGCGGGGCAGATCGCCGCCGGAGACGGATCGAAAGTCCCGGGCCATCTCGCGCCCGGTCTGATACCTCGATGCAGGATCTTTCGCAAGCGCTTTGAGCAGAATCGTGTCAATGCCCGGAGGCAGCCCGGGCGCCTGTTGGCGCGGCGGCACAGGCTCCTGATGACAGATCGCGTAGGCCAGGCTCGAGAGATCCTCTCCACGGAATGGTCTGACACCGACCAGCAGCGCGTACATCGTTGCCCCGAGTGAAAACAGATCGGAGCGGCCGTCAACGCCGATGCCGCGCACCTGCTCCGGCGACGCATAGGCCGGCGAGCCGAGGAACAACCCCTCGCGGGTCAGGTCCGATTCGGCAAGTCGTGCGATCCCGAAATCGGCGATCCGGGCACATCCGTGAGCGTCGATGAGGATGTTTGCAGGCTTGATGTCGCGATGGACGATCCCCTGCGCGTGTGCGGCATCGAGCGCCTCGGCGACCTGGGCTCCCCAGATGAGAGCGGCCTCATGAGCCGGGAGCGGTCCCTGCTTCATGATGCCATCGAGGCTGTGCCCCTGCACCAGCTCCATCACGATGAATGGCCGGCCGCCATCGGTCTTGCCCACATCGTGAACTGCGACGATACCGGGATGCGAGAGCCTTCCCGAGGCGCGTGCCTCGCGGGTGAACCGCTGCTCCCACTCGGCGATGTCGTCTTTGCCCAGCCCCGAGGGGAGGTTGAGGATCTTGACGGCGACCGACCGTCCGATCTGCGGGTCTTCCGCGAGCCACACTTCACCGGTCGATCCTTTTCCGAGCAGCTCGCGCAGGAGATAGCGCCCCGCCGTCTCGAAAGGCACCTCGACCAATGTTTGCTCGGGTTGCGGGTCTGGCTGCATTCAGGCCTCGAACAGGGGGTGACGACCCGGCGGCGTCTGGAGGAAAGCGCAGGGCAGGCGTCACCTATCCTATTAATATGCCGACTCCAGCAATTTAGGTTCAGATCGCCGCGAGTCAACCATTCGGGATTGTCTGGTTCGCCCGACTTCGGCCGCGCCACGCCGGGTTTCGGGGATGCAGCAGGCTCTGTGGCGATCAGGTCCCAGGAGTCAATGAAATCGGGGGAAGCGCGCTGCGCGGGAAACAGGTCATGCGTCGCTCAATGCCCCAGGGGGTCCTTGTAAGGTGGAGCCTCCGGGTCATACGGCTTGAGGGGATCCACCTGCTTTCCATCCACGAATCTTTTCTGATCTCGAACGTTGTCCACTGACTTGAGCTTCCAGCCGTCGGCGGTCTTCGCCCAGGTCTCACGCTGCACGACGCTCGTATCCACCCTGCGCCGCTTGCCGGCAAGCTCCCGGTACCGGGATGCTTCCTGAAAGACCTCGGCAACGGCGATGAGCTTGTTCTCGGAAACCACCAGCTTCTGGATCGCGCACCTGATGTTGTAAGGAGGCTGGTTGAGTTCGAGAAACTGCCTGGAGTACTGCTCCATCGTCCTGCTGTCGCCCACCCTGCCATCGGGAAAGATGGCGTGGAAATCGGCCGTCCTCGACGCAACGATGGCTCCGAGGTCTCCCTTGTCATGGGCTTCCGCCAGTTCGCGATACCGTGCTTCCAGCTCCGCTCGCACTACGGCGTCATCCCGTGCGGAAACCATCCCGACGTTCATCGACGACACCGCCAGGGTCAAGAGTGTGATTCCCATCTGTCGCTTCATGCCGTAACAACGCCTGCGAGCGGGTTCGGTTAGCCTCACCCTGAATGCAGCGCCCGGACATTCGTCCGGCCGCTGCGTAACACGTGTACGGGGTGGCCACCGGACACCACGCCCCCGCCGCCCCGAACGCCCCGCATCCAGCGGTTTCCTGTTTCGGGAGCGTCGGCATGAGGATTGCTCTTTGAGCTGGACATGATCCGCGACACTTCAGCGACGGACAAACCGGTCCAGCGGCGTTCAGGCTCGCGCCGCGTCTGGATCGTGACGGGCCTCGGCCTGCTGCTGCTGGGCGGCGGCGCCGTCCTGTATCCCTCGGCAAGCCGCTGGGTCAGCGCCAAGCGCTCCGTGGACGAGTCGCGCGTGCGGATCGCCCAGGTCGTCCGAGGTGATCTCGAAAGGGATCTCGGCGTGCAGGGACGGATCGTCGCGGCGTTCCATCCCACCCTTTACAGCCCGGAGGTGGGCATCGTGCGGCTGCTGGTCGACGCGGGGGATCGGATCCGCAAGGGACAGGAGCTGGCCGTGGTGGACAGCCCATCGCTGGACAGCCGGCTCAAGCAGGAGGAGTCGTCGCTCGTTTCGGCGAGGGCGGAGTTGGACCGCCGGAAGATCCAGTCGCGCCAGACGGAGCTGCAGAACCAGCAGGATATCGACCTGCTCGACGTCCAGCTCCAGTCCGCCGCGCGGGCGCGCGTGCGCGCCGAAAAGACGCGCGAGATGGGACTCATCGACATGG
>DASROJ010000273.1:0-13811 GCA_035646975.1 Patescibacteria group bacterium | reverse complement strand
GTGTGATGGGGCGGCAGCGGATGGTTTCGAGCACCGCGTCCCAGGTCGAAAAATCCGAGGCCGAGTACGATGCCGCCCGGAAGGAGCTCGACAGGATGCAAGAGGAGGCGCACGCCGCGCTGGACGAGCTGGAGCGGAAGTGGGACGACGCGGCGCAGGGCATCGTGGAAATGCCCGTCAGACCTGGGAAAACAGGCGCTGAGGTCGTCGAGCTCGGGTTGTTCTGGGTCCCGAAATAATCGCTTGACGCTCGGACTGGCTCGGCGTATGTTGAGGGCGGATTGCCGGTATAGCATAAGTACGATAAAAAAGATGCGATGTCGGCAAGAGCTTAGGGCTGGCGAGTAGCAGACTGCGCTCCTCACCTCAACCCTCCTCAGGTCCTCCTGGACCACCTCTGTCGTTCGTTGTGATGCTCTAGGAGGTGGGGGGCGCAGCGCCTGTCCTTCTTCCAACCATCACCCAGACCCGATGCCTGCCGTCCGGGATGACCGTTCTTCTCAAGCGACCGTCGCCGCACTCTCGCGCAGCGCGGCCAGCGGGGTGGTGGAGGCGGCGCGAAACGCGGGAATGATTCCCGCCAGCACAGCGACGCTGCAAAGGACGATGGCTGCCGCGGTCAGGATGCCCGGTGTGACCGACGGCGGCGCGAACCCCTCCGGCAGCGACAGCCCCGCGATGAGGCGGCAGATGCCGATGCCGGTGACCACTCCGGCGAGCCCGCCCGTGGTCGAGATCACCAGCGACTCGAAGAAAAACTGAAGGAAGATGTCGCGCCGTCTGGCTCCCACCGCGCGGCGCACGCCGATCTCGTTGACGCGCTGGCGCACGGCCACCAGCATGATGTTCACCACGCCGACGCCGCCCACGCTCAATGTGATGGCGCCCACGATCCCGAGCAGGATCTTGATCGACAGGAACAGGTTGGCGATGTTGCGAAAGCTCTCCACCGTGTCCCAGATGGCAAGAGCGTCCTTGTCCTCGGGGTCGAAGCCGCTGCGCCGGCCGAGAATCTCGCGCACTTCCCGAATCGCGGCTTCGTGCTGTTCGGCCGCCACGGGCTGGAACACGAAGTCGTTGAGATAGAGCCTCGAGAGCAGCGCGCGCGCGGTCGAGAACGGGATGAAGGCCTTCTTGTTGTCGCGCCCACTGTAGGAGGACGACTGGTTCTTCATCTCGATCTCGCCGATGACGGTGAACTCGGTATCGCGCACGCGGATCCGCTGTCCCAGGGGAACGCGCTCGGAGAACAGGTTCTGCGCTATTTCTCCACCGATGACGATCACACGCCGGGCCTCATCGACATCGGCCTGGGTGATGAAACGCCCGCGCTTGAGCACCATGTTTCGGATGACGCCGTACTCGGGCATGACGCCGTGAACCTCTCCGCTGAACGAGCGTGGCCCGTACTGGTAGTTCACCCCCCAGCGGATCACCTCCGGGCTGATCCGTTTGACGAGATGGGCCGAGGCCTTGAGCATCGCGGTGTCGGCTTCGGTGAGCCGGATCGGCTCTCCCGCGCGGCGCCCCCCGGCCTGGTTGCCGGTCTGACCGGGCCAGACCACGACCATGTCCACGCCAAACGCCTGGAACCGATCGCTCTGGGAGGACTGGAATCCGCGCCCCAGGCCGAGCAGCACGACAAAGGAGGCGATCCCCCAGAGGATTCCAAACAGCGTCAGGCCGCTGCGCAGCCAGTTGCGTGAGAGGTCCCTCAGGGCGTCGGTGAAGAACATCGGCGGCTCACTCGTAACGCAGCGCGGTCACCGGATCGAGGCGCGAGGCGCGCAACGCCGGGTAGAGCGCCGAACCGATCGCCACGGCGGCCAGCACGACCGTGGCCGCGGCGATCGCGCCGAAGGAGATGACCGGAGGGTTGAATCCGTCCGGCAGATGCACCGCCCCCACCAGAAGGCAGAGACCCCATCCCAGCAGGATGCCGATGGCGCCGCTCAGCCCGCAGAGAATCATCGCCTCGGCAAGGAACTGCCCGAGGATCGAACGCCTCGTCGCCCCCAGCGCCTTGCGCAGTCCGATCTCGCGCACCCGCTCGCTCAGCGCCACCAGCATAATGTTCATCACGCCCAACCCGCCGATGGCGAGTGTGACCCCGCCGATGGCGCCCATCAGAGTCCTGATGGCGTTGTAAAGCGTCCGCGCGTCGGCGGCATTCTTCACGGTATTCCAGCACGGAAGCGCCTGCGGGTCGTCGGGGTTGAACCCGAGAGCCGAGCCGATCGTCTCCTTGACGGCCCGCTCGGTGCGCTCGTACTGCAGCACGTTGGCCGGCTGGACCACGAGGTTCTCGAGCCAGCGTTCTCCCAGTCCGCGCCGCGCGACGGTCCAGGGCACGAGGACCATCTCGTTGTCCGGGCCGTAGTACATCGAGTTCTGCTCCTTGGGGGGCATCACCCCCACCACCTTGAACGGCACCCCCTGGATCGTGATCATCTCGTGCAGCGCCGCGCGGCCCCCGAAAAGCCTTCGCTTCACCTCGGCGCCCAGCACGGCCACCTGGCGCTCCTGTTCCGTGTCCGCCTGGTTGATGAACCGTCCCTGGTCCACGGTGAGCGACCGGATTTCCTGGAACTCGGGGGAGACACCGTGCACGCGCGCCTGCGTGAACTTGTCCAGGTGGGAGAGCCGCGCCGACCAGAGCACCGTCTCGGGGCTCAGACTGCGTATCTCGGGATTGCGGCGAAGGGCAGCCAGCTCGTCGTAGCGCAGCAGGATCGGCTTGCCTGCCTTTGCCACGCCGCTGGCAAGACTGGTTCGACCCCCCCAGTAAATCATCAGGTCGCGCCCGAGCGTCTCGAAGTTCTTCTGTTCTCCCTGCGCGAACCCCGTCACGACCGCCACCAGGAAGACCACCGAGGCGATCCCCCAGGCGATGCCGAACATGGTCAGGGCGGAACGCAGCCCGTTCTGCCGCAGGTCATTCAAGCTCTGGCGAAACGCGTCCCGCAGATCCATTGCCCGCTCCCTGACCGCTATCGCAGTACGACCCGATCCCCTTCCTTCAGTCCCTCGAGAACCTCGGTCTTGATGCCGTTGCTGATGCCGACCTTGATCGGGATCTTCTTCCTGCCGCTCTCGCTGACCGCATCCGGGATCTCCACCGAAGTGTCGCCCGCCTCGCCGTAGATGATCGCCGCCTCGGCCACCACGATGGTCTTCGGGTGCTCCTCCAGGATGATCTCCGCGTTTGCCGTCATGCCCGTCTTGAGCTTTCGTGTGTCGTTCTCGATGACGACCTCGACTTCGAACGATGTCACGTTGTCCTGTTCCTTGCCCAAAGGCGAGATGCGGCTGACCTGGCCCGAGAACTTCTCATCCCGGAACGACTCCACCCCAATCCGCGCGGGCATGCCGACGGAGATCTTGCCCACGTCGCTTTCGGGAACCTTGCCGGTGACGTGCATCCTGCCGACATCGGCAATGGTCATGATCTGCGTGCCGCCGGAAGCCGCCGAAATGACCGAGGCCACCGCGTTGCCCACCTCCACGTCCCGGCTCAGCACGATGCCGGTGATCGGCGAAAGGATGCGCGAGTTGCGCAGCTCTTCGTCGGCCCTGTCCAGCTCGGCCTGCGCCCGGATCAGCTGGGCCTTGGCCACCGCCAGACGCGAACGCGCCGCCTGGTACCGGCTGCTCGCCATGCGGAGATTCTTCTCCGATGTATCCATGTCGGCGTGGGAGACCAGCTGCTTGGAGAACAGCTCCTTGGTGCGCTGCAGATCCTTCTGGGAGTATTCGTATTCGGTGGGCTCGGCTTCGATCTGCGCCTTCTCCAGCTCGGCCTTTGCCGCCTCGAAGGACCCCCGGGCCTCGCGCACGCGAGCCTCGAGTGTCAGCTTGTCCAGCTCGGCGACCACCTGGCCCACGGTGACCGAGTCGGCGACATCGACGAGAAGCCGCTCCACCACGCCGCTGGCGCGGGACTTCAGCTCGACACGGGTCAGCGGCTCGATCTTCCCGGTGGCCAGCACGACGCGGGCCACGTCCTCCCGGGCGATAGTGGCGGTCTTGAGTCCCTGCGCCGGGCCTGACTTGTCCTTGGAATAAACCATGTAGATGGCGACCGACCCCACCACGACGGCGATCACGCCGATGACGAGGGGTTTTTTCATTTCGAATTCCTCCCGATGCACCCGTGTCGGCGACCCGGCGGTGGTGAGAGCTCGTGACCGACAGGGATGTTCCCCTGGACAGGATTCCTCGCTGCAACAATAGGGTTAACGCGGTGGCGTGGCTCCTGGTTACTTAATTTTTCAGAAAATGCCCCCGGTGCGTGTGAAGGTGAATGTCATCAGCATGCGGCGCCTCGTATGCCGACGGGCAGGATGGCCCCCGGGAATTCCCAGTCCTGGCGCCAGCTGAGCCACTCGGTGGACCGGAGTTTTCTTGATGCCAGCCCGATGGCCTGCGCCGGGCTGACCCGGGTCTTGATGGTGATCCCCCGGCAGTAGTTGAACCATCCCGCGTACATGTCCAATGCAAACTGAAGCCAGCCGCGTCGTCGACTCACGCACCAGGTTCGGCGTTTGAGGCGAGCCAGGCAGTAGCGCAGCATCGCGTTGGTGTGGTTGATGGCAAACAGCGGGTTGGCGCGGTTGCGCCGGGTGCGGCTGGAGTGGGTCCGGTGCACGAGCCTGCTGCCCAGCAGCCGGGTGCCGATGCGGTGATAGGAGCCCTTGCGGTCCGACTCGAGCACGACGGTTCCTTCAGCGTGCTGCTCCAGAGTCTTGAGGCAGCGCGTCACCGCGGCGTCCGAGTCGGTGGGGCGCCGGCCGAAGGCCGCTTCGTGCTCAGAGCGCATCCGCAGCTGGCGCGGCGTCATGCGCCCCTTGCGCCGCAGCGGCGCGGTCCGGGTGGACACCACGAAGTAGCTCTTCTTGTGGATGAGCACCGGCACGGTGACGGGCTGGAACCGGTTGGACTCGAAGGTCTCCAGCTCGTCGAGCTGGAACTCCCCGCGCAACCCTGTGCGTCCCATCAAGGCTTCGTGCAGACGGGAGCTGTGCCGTCCCAGCCGTTCGAGTTTGCGCGGCACTGTCTTGCGGTTGACCTCCAGCAGCCGGGCGGCCCCTCTGAGGCTCACCCCGCTGCACAGCAGGCGCATAACGGCGGCGTCCAGATGGGGCTTTTTCTGGCGATAGCTGTAGCGAAACGTGCTGTAGGAAAACGTGTGCTGGCAGCCCCGGCATTTGAATCGCGGGATGGACCGGCCCAGCGCGGCGGAATAGTACCGCCCGTGCCGACGGGCAAAACCCTCAACACGACCGCGGTTGAGCAGACACCTCCGGTTCGGGCAAAACGGGGGCACAAAACGCATCGATGACCTCCAGACATGGAGGCCCTGGGGGAAGCAGCTCAGACGGGCGCTCAGCAAGCGCACAGAAGAGAAGTAAGGAAGAACCGTGCCATCACTACGGAAACTGGCAACACCACCGTAAGTGCATGCCAGGGATGAAACTAGCTACGAGCGAACGCCGGTTGCGACTCATCCATAATGTGGCGCCCCCGCCGACCAGCCGTCATACAACAGCACGGATCTGCTCACACGCATCGGGGGCATTTCCCAAAGAATTAGGGGGGCCTCGCGGCCCCCCTTCTCCCTGACTCTGAAGCTACCTAACCCAGCTCTTTACTCTGCTACGGGCAGGTCACTCCGGCTGTCACCAGCTGCCCAGCCCTGCTGCTGCTGAGCGGTGGCACACCCAGAGGCGCGATGGCCGCCGGGTTGGTTGACGAATGTCCGACCTGATACATGAAGGTCCTGCCCACAGGCGGGGTGTCGGTGTCGGTGGTGCTGGCGTTGGTGCCAGGCGCCGTCTGCGGCACCGCGTTGGCGAAGCAGGATCCATCGAATGTCCCGCCGGAGAAAACGTCCACGCCGGTTGACGTGCCGGACAGGTACCTGAAGACGTCGTATCCAGCGATTCCCGGTGGCTGCGGCCGCGACATCCAGGAGAGAGTCGCCGTGGCACCGCCCGTGACCACCAGACCTTCGACCTGGCTTCCCGTTGCGTCGTAGGTCGCGTTCAGGTCGGAGCCATCGCCGGTGTAGACCTTCACCAGCACGTCCTTGGACGCGAGGCACGCAGGATCGGACGAGCATCTCACATCGACCCTGTAGACGGTGTCCCGCGACGGTGCCACCTTGACCTCGGCACCCGGCGAGAACGCCGACAGAACGTCGATGACAACGCCATTGGGATCGAGCTGACTCCACTGAGTCTCGAGGATGCCGTTCTCGCAGGCCCCCTCGGTGACGCCGACAGTGGCCGGATCATCGGCGGCCACGGTGTGGCGCGCGTCGAGGCTGACCGGCTGGAGCAGGGAGTCGAGCGTCAGCAACCGTCGGCTTCCCAGCGCCACCGAGCCGGCGACGTCGATGCTCACCACGCCGCAGTTGGCGGTGTTGGTGCCCACCGTGCAGGTGGCGGTTCCCGTCTCCACCTCATCGGCGAATATCGACGGCAGCACTCGCAGGTCCGTCAGCTTGATGTCATCGATCCACCAGCCGTCGTCACCCTCGAAGTACTGGTACGCGGCACCCGAGGCCGGCTCGAGAGCCGAACGCGTCACGCCGAAGCCCCAGCCGCCGCTGTTGGAAGTGACCCACCGCAGACGCGCGTTGCGCCCGGCGAAGGGGGAAAGGTCGAAGGCCGACCGCGCCCAGACCCCGCGTCCAACCGTCCCACCGCTGGTGCAATTTGGTCCGCCGCTGCAGCTGAGCAGGTCGCCGCAGTCCTTGTGGGCCGGATCGTTGCCGTCGGTGTCCACCGTGCAGCTGGCATCGGTGCCGAACACGTCGCCGATGTCGGACCACATGGGGAACTTCTCGCACATGTTCTCGTTGTTGGTGAGCGACTGGTCGTCTCCCGGATCGAACTGGCAGACGGCGAAGACGTCCTGCACCGTGGAGTTGTAGCCATTGAACGTGGGCGTCAGCCTCTGCCATTTCTCGAACTTGCCGGTGCTCGAGTTGAACAGGCTGATGTGCACCTGCCCGCCGCCAAAGGTGGTGCCCGGGTCGATGCCAGCCGAGGCATCATCGAGCATCTGCATGATGTGCCAGAACTCCAGCGACGTGGCTGGTCCGATGTTGACAGGCGGGTCCATGACGAAGGCCGAGACCTGTCTGAACCGTGTGGTGTCCTGGAGCGTGTCGGTGGCGCTCAGGTGGCGTCCGTAATGCATGGAGCGAACGCCGCTGTGAGCCTTGCCGCCGTCAGGAGCACCGATGCCGACGCGATTCTGCGGGTCGTACCCGTCGCCCGGGCCGTCAGTGGCGTGCAGGTGCCAGTCATCCTCCTCGGCCAGAGCCTTCGCGCAGGTCGGGCCGGGGTTGAATGGCGGGTCCGCGGAGCAATCCTGACCGTCGGTTCCGAACGGCGTGGGTCCGCCGTCCTGAGTGAAGCCCAGGACGTCGTCGTTGGGATCACCGTAGGCTCTGAGCGGGTCGTTGGGATCCGCCGAGATCGGCAGGCGTGTGAACTGGTACCCGGCCACGCCATTGCGATCTGTGTCGAAGTCTTCGCACAACACGCCCGCCGCGTTCACGGACGGGAACTGCGGGCACGACGCCGGGATCTTCCCGAAGTCGACACGGTCCGAGTCGACGAAGAACTTGAGCGACTGAGCCGGGGCGATTCCTTCCATCCCGTCGGCCTGTGCCGTCAGGCTGAACTCCGCCTCGGCCAGCTTGGCCGCCGAGGATTGCCCTGGGCCCGGGTTGGCCGGGTCGACGATGAAGGTCAGCGAGCCGGCAGGCGTAAGCGCGGTGCCGCCTGCGGCCAGCGAACCGATGAAGACCTGCGCCCTCGGTGAGCACTTCACCGATGGTGTGGTGGCGCGCAGACCGACGATGAGATTGGAAAGGTCACGACCGGCGCCCGTCTGGCGATCGACCGAAGCGTTCGTCAGCGTGAGCCGCAGCTCCGACAGCTCGCCCGGATCGGCGGTGCCGTCCGACACCGGCGCGCAGACGCCGCTGCCCGGCTGCCCCGGCGTATCGCACGCCGAGTTCAGCCTTGATGGGCACCGCTGGGGAATCAGCGGGCTGTTGTTCGGGTCCGGATCGCCGGCGATGCAGGTCGGATCCGCCGTGCCGTCGTCGATGAGCTGGGCGCCGGCGATGGAGATCGTTCCGACGGCCGACTGTACTCCGGCGACATTGCCGAATCCGAACTGGTTCGAGTTGCAATTGATCTCGGCGGCCACCTGAACGAGATCGTCAGGCACGCCGCTGTTGTTGTCGTCCGCCGAGCCCGGGTCGCAGTAGGCCTGCGCACCGGGGATGACGTCGATGCCGTTGCGGTCGTCGCCGGATCCGTCCAGGTCGCTGTCGGCCTGTGTCAGGAAGACCGGGTCGGCCGGGTTGTAGACCGTCGGGCAATTGTCGGCGGTGTTGATCACACCGTCGGAATCGAAGTCCTCGCTGTCGCACTTGTCGCCGATCCCGTCTCCATCGGTGTCCACCTGGTCCGGGTTGTAGGTGGTCGATATCGGTGGCGCGGGAACGCCGTTTTCGAGTCCGCCCGTCTCGTTCGGGCAGTTGTCGCTGCCTTCCGGGACGAGGTCGTTGTCGAAATCGGAGTTGGAGTCGCACACGAGACCGTTGCGGTTGTGCCCCGCCGCGGCCTGGCTCGGGTTGTACAGCGTCGGGCAGTTGTCGCCGGCGTTGGTGACTCCGTCATGGTCGATGTCGTCGTTCTCGCAGGCATTGCCGACGCCGTCGCCGTCGGAATCGAGCTGGTTGTTGTTGGCGACGATGGGGCAGTTGTCGCACAGGTCGCCGAACCCGTCGTCGTCATAGTCGCACTGGCCATTGCGCGGCGATCTGCCGTGCAGCTGGCCAACCGCGGGACAGTCTTCCGACGAGATCGTGCCGCCGTTGTTGTTGTCGCGCTGCGGGATGCCGGGCGGATTGTAGATGTCGCTGATCAGCAGCCCGTCGAAGCAGTTGTCGTCGTCCGACGACCCCTGTCCTTCGGCCAGGAAATCGGTGGTGCTGACGTCCCTGGCGATCCCATCGGAGCCGAAGTTGAGGATCCCATCGCCGTCGAGATCGAGGAAGTTGTTCTCTCCCAGCTCGCCGTCGCTGTCCTGATCGCACTCCGGATCCTTGTACGACGCCGTGACGTTGAAATTCTCGCCGGGCGCCGAGTTGACGTAGACGATTCCACTCTGGTTCGCCAGCGCGCTGAACTCGGCCACGCCATCGAACACGCCGCCGCCGCGGGGTGTCAGGCAGAGCGTCTCACCGGCCGGCTCGTCCACGCTGCGCACGTTGACGGGAACCTGCCCGGCCGCGCAACCGCCCGTCCCAACGGTGCCCGTCGTGGTGCCGTCGGTCAGGGTCACCTTCACGCCGGAGGTGCAATTGTTGAGCGAGAGCCGCTCGAACGTCAGCGTGGCGCACTGCCGTGCGTTTGGATTCGCGCCGACGCGGGTCGGAATGTTGGCGCAATCGTTGACGCTCGTATTGCTCTGGTCGATCGGGTGCTGCTCCGACCATTCGAAGTAGACGTCATCGACGGTCCATCCAATCGAGCCGGTGCCTCCTTCCAGAAGGGCCCACTCGAACTCGAACTGGAACTTCGTGCCGGACGCGCCGCGGAAGTCCTCGAAGCTGCTGGCGAAGTCGACGACTTCGTCGGAGCTGTCGTTGCGGTCGCGGTTTCGCACCGGTCCCCACGGGGTGGTGTGGCCGAGGCGTGTGCCGGGTCCGGTGCACTGCGCGTTGGTCGTGCACGCAGTGCCGATTTGCGCATCGCCGCCCTGCACGCAGACCAGCGAGGTGCAGACGCCCGGGATGATCGGCAGCCCCGTGACGCCGTCGATGCTGGTGTTGCTCTGGAACCCGCGCGTGTTGGCGTCGACGTCCGCAACCGGGTAGGCCATCAGTGGCCGCTCGAGGAAGTTGGTCTCGACCCGCTGGCCGAAGAACGACACGCCAACCTCGTCGCCGTTGACGCCGGTCTTTGTCGCCAGCGAACCGTCACTGTCCCTCAGCGGGCCGAAGGTGCGCTGGTTGTCCGCGGCGCTGCTCTTGGGTCCGATGCTGGTGAACGGCTCACGGTAGGTGTAGCTGTCTCCCAGGATGACCGGGCCGTCGTCGTCGACGTTGGAGTCCACCTCGATGGTGGTGACCGTCGAAGCGTCGCCGAAGTTCTGCTGCTCGTTCCAGCCCATCGCCTCCATGTGCAGGCTGAAGGGAATGCCGCGCGCGTCGAGGCCCTGGTTCACCTTGTTCATCACGGGAGACTGCAGAACGTCATGGATGAACTCGGTGTTTGGCGCGGTGAGCGGGTCGGTCGGGTCGGTGTAGGGCGGGCAGGCGCCGGGCGCACCCGGAGCGCCGACGGGGCCATGCCCCGCGTGCCAGACGCCTTTCGGGGCCGTGGAGCCGGTGGTGACGACGCCGTTGTTCTGCGTCTGCCAGCCACAGCCACCCGCAGTGCTGTAGAACCAGGCAAGGCTGTTCTGCGACGAGCCGGGAGATCCCGGCTTGCTGTCGGCCGTGCGGAAGGCCGTGAACCCGCCGTTGTTGCTGTCGAAGTGCCAGGGCATCAGCGCCGCGATCGCGGCGTTCGGGTTGCCCCCGTTGTTGAGCGGCTGATAGGTGGCCAGCTCCCTGTTCCGGGCGGTGGAGCCCGCCGGAACCGTGGTGATCAACCCATCCCGGTTCCTGTCGGCCGCCTGAGTGCCGCCGCCAGGGAAGTCCGTGTTGTAACGGAGGGTCTCCATGTCCGCCTGCAGCCCTTCGCGGAAGGTGAAGGTCTGCGTCGCCAGCACGTCGCCGAAGTCGGTGCTGCGCGAGGCGAAGTTGATCTGCAGGTCCACCGCGCGGTCCGTGGTGGCCAGGGTCTTCACGCCGGCGTCGACCACGATGGTCCAGGCGCCGATTCCCTCGCGGCCGGGCGGTATGATGCCCAGCTCGACCGTGGGTTGCGGGAAGCTCAGGAAGCTGCAGGGATTGGCGCCACCCGGCACCGGATCGCTGCAGGAAATCGTCGCCTTCAGATTGATCGGTGTTGACGGGTTCTGGTTGTCGAAGCCGACCTGGTAGATCACCGTCTCGCCGGCATCCATGAAGTAGTCGCCCCTGCCGTTCACCGTGCGGCCCACATCGCAACCGCCGGTAATCAGCGTCCTCCGGGCGTTGTCCTGGGCCGAGCCGAGGAGCACATCGCCGAGGAACGGCTTGCAGTTCACGCGCGCGATGGTGGTGGCATCATCCGGCTCCGGCCCGCCCGCGGCGGTCGGGGTCTTGTCGTCGTAGATCGCCTTGAGGGTCCAGCCGTCGGCCGCCTCGATGATCCCGTTGTTGAAGATCGGATTCGGCGCGCCCGGACGGGAGGCCACGGGGAGGAACTGAACCCTGCGGCTGTCCGAGTTGTAGTGCATCGACCGCGAGACACGCAGCGTCGGGTCTCCGGGGTCGTTGGTCATCGTGAATCCGCCTTCCTCGTCACGCACGGTCCCGTTCGGATCGATCGCCTGCACGCGCGTGTTGTTCGAGACGCTGGTCGCCGATGTCGTCGGGACGCTGCCGTCCGCAACCCGCAGCGACAGCACCTTCTCGGAGCAGTCGTAGTTGTCGCGGTTCGTCGAAATCACGCTGCCGATCCGCGGATTGAATACCGGTCCGGCGATGGCAAGTCCGAACGGCTGGCCGTAGCTGCCGTTGGGGATGAGCTGCACATCGTCGCCCGACTTCGTCGTCTGCACGGTGCCGTTGGCTCCTGCGCCGATGTAGCTCTGTCCGTTGGCGAAGGTCAGCACCGTGTCGTCGCCCAGCGGCGCCGTGTTGAGCACGCCGTTGATCCCGGCCGTGATCGCCGGGGCGTTGGGCACGGGAGTGGTCGACACGCTGTTCGGGAACCGGACACGCACGCGGTAGAAGCCGTTGTCGCCACCGCCGCGTGTGGAATCGAAGAGCGCCGGATCGCCGACGTAGCCCAGCATCACCGATTCGGTGGTGTTCCGGGCGTCGAACGAGTTCTGCGGGCGAACCACCAGGCCATTCGGGTCTGCCGCGGGCAGCACGGCGCCGGTGGCCGGGTCGCACTCCACGCGCAGGGAGAACTGGCCGCCGAACTGACGGAACTGGTTGCCGCGGTACATCTGGACGAACGGGTCGTTGGACGTCGGATCGTAATAGCCGCCCGAGCCGGGCTCGTTGGCGGCGTACTTGCAGAAGCCGCAGATCGACGGCACGTTCGCCCCGGCCGCTCCGCAGACACCCGCGCCGCCGGCCGACAGATCGTAGTCACCCGTGGTGACCTCGAGATCGATGTTGTTCTTCAGCAGCTCGCCTTCCGCGTCGTACCAGGCCAGCGATGCCCGGAACTGATCGGCGCCGTGGCGTCTCAGGACGTCGAACGAAACCGAGCCGCCCACCGGCACCACGCCGATGCCGGTCGTGCTGCCGTCGGTGCCGCTTCCCCTGGCGCCGCCATCGAAGAACTCATCGACGACCACCAGCCCCTGGGGGACGTTGCTCACCGGCTCGGCATTCGACTGGTTCAGCTGGCGCCGCTCCTTGCGGTAGTTCTGCAGAGGCAGCGTATTGGCCAGCTCGACCTTTCCGTAGCCTTCCTCGATGCAGAACCTGCCGGTGCAGGAAGCAATCAGCGGCCCCTGCGATGCGAAATCGGTGCTGTTGACCAGCAACGCCTTGACAAGCATTCCCGACATGTCGGAGAGCCGGTCGCCGACAACACCGGCACCGGTCGGATAGAAGCCCTTGGCGAAGTAATCGCGCACCTGCAGGGCGGCCCCGGCGATCTTGCCGGCCGCCACCGATGTGCCCGCTTCGCCCTGCACGACGATGTTCTCCACCGCGGTGGGAGACACGTCGTTGCCGTTGTCGAACGAGACGACCTGCGCCGACGAGACGAAATAGTCGTCGCCGAAATTCCCCTCGCGGGCTGTGAACACGTCGAGGCCGGGAGCCACCACCAGCGGCGCCATCCGAAGCGAGCTGAAGGTCGCCGGGCCCTTGCTCGTGAAGTTGGCGATGAACTCAGACGGATCGATCCCGGCCGGCGAGATGGTGTCGGCATTGTTCGCCCCGACCGTCACGATGTTCTTGGCCGTGGCCAGGTCGTTGACCTGGATGTCGTCGGGTGTCAGGCCCGGATCGTTGGGATCCTTCGGGATGAACGGGTCGATGTCGGTCCCGTCACTGGGGTCCGCGCCGTCATTGCCCACCGGCTGAACATGAATGACACGCCGGTTCTGGAACAGGAAGGCATCCACCGTGTTCGCGCCGTTGTTGTAGTTGCCCTGACCGTTGGTGATGTTGTCGTCGAAGTTGATCGGATTGCCGAAGGCGAACAGCGTGACCTTCGCGCCGCGCGCGTTCAGCGTGTTGTTCGCGATGTTCAGGTCCCTTCTGAAGGTCAGGTCCTGGAGCCTCGCTGCGGGCACGTCGCCGGCATCGACATCGCTGAGAAAATTCGTCGCGCAGGCGGGCGGCGAGGAGATCGGAGTGACCGCGATGTCCTCGAAGATGACGCGCGCGCCGGGCGCCTGCCCATCCAGGGGCAGCCCCTGCTCCCGCGTGTCGTTGAAAAAGCTGAAAAACTGGTCCACGACGTCGACGTCATCGTATTGCCGGCCCAGGCCGATCGGACCGTTGGACGGGTTTGCGGCGGCGCCGCCGGCGGCAATCGTGCCATGGGTATGGCCGCCCGAGCGGATCGAGTCGCAGGTCAGGAAGTCGCCCGTGGACGTCGCGTCATCGATGACGCCATCGTTGTTGACGTCGTTGCCCTTGGTGTACACCTCCACTT
>DASROJ010000272.1:0-9278 GCA_035646975.1 Patescibacteria group bacterium | reverse complement strand
GCATCGATCACCTTGTTGGGGTCCGAGTCCTTCAGCGAGACGACATATCGAGTAAAGCCGAGGTCGTCCAGCATCGCGCAGTGCTCGAGCGCCGATGCGATCATCGGCGCGATCGTGTCGTCGCCGAAGCGGCCCGCCTTGTCCGGGTCGACCGAGCCGCAGTTCACCCCCACCCTGATCGCGCAGTCGTGGCGCGCGGCCGCCTCCACGATGAAGGCCACCTTGTCGCGCACCGACTTGCTCTTCTCGTGATGATAGAGGTGACCCGGGTTGTACCTGATCTTGTCGACGTGCGGCGCCACCACCGTTGCCAGCCGGTAGTTTTCCTGCAGATCGACTGAAAGATTGGCGCGTGTTCTCTCGCGGATGCGCGAAAGCGCCTCGGCGTCCTTGGCGGAGTCCACCGCGATGCGCACGATGTCGGCCCCGGCCTGCTCGAGCTGGAGGACCTGCGACACGGTGGCCTCGATGTCCTGGGTCCTGGTCGCGGTCATCGACTGCACCGCGATCGGGTGGGCCGAACCGATCGAAACGCGGCCGATCCGGACCGAGGTGGTGGGATTGCGCGGATGAAGGAATTGGGGGACGGCGGGAAGCTTCATAGAGAGGGGATTCTAGCACCCCGCTCAGTCAATCGCCTCGAGGCAGGCAGAGCTGCTGGCGAACACCTCTCCGACCAGGGCAGCGTCGGCGACTCCGCGCGCCACGAGCGCCGGGACCAGCGCCGCCGCCCTCGCCGCCGGCAGCGAGATCAGCAGTCCACCGGAGGTCTGGGGATCGAAGAAGAGCGTCTTCATCCGGTCATCGATGCCGGCGGCAAACCGGATGTCGCCGCCCGCCAGCGACCTGTTCGAGTCGGTCACCCCGGTGGTCATCCCACGCTCGATGAGATCGAGAGCCTCCTCGTATCGAGGCACCGCCGAGCAGCTCAGGCGGATTCCGACTCCGCTGCCACGAGCGATCTCGAGGGCGTGCCCGGCCAGGCCAAAGCCGGTGATGTCGGTGCACGCGGTGGCGTCGTGCTCCAGCGCCAGCTCGGACGACACGTCGTTGAGCTTCGCCATCGTCTGCGCCGCCGCGGTGAATCGTTGCTCGGACACGAGCCCCTTCTTCGCTCCGGCGATCATGACTCCCGTACCGATCGGCTTGGTCAGCACGAGCGCGTCGCCGGAGCGCGCGCCCGTGTTGCGCAGGATTCGATGCGGGTCGATGGTGCCGGTCACCGCGAGGCCGTACTTGAGCTCGGCGTCGCGCACGGTATGGCCTCCGACGATCACCGCGCCGGCCTCCCGCGTCTTGTCCCATCCGCCGCGGAGGATTTCCGCGAACACGCCGTCGGGGACGCCGCTGCCGGGAAAACAGCAGACGTTGAGCGCCGTCAGCGGCTTTCCCCCCATCGCGTAGACGTCGGACAGCGAGTTGGCGGCCGCCACCTGGCCGAAAAGGTAGGGGTCGTCGCACACCGGTGTGATCAGGTCGACCGTCTGCACCAGGGCGAGATCGTCCCTGACCCGGTAGACCCCCGCATCATCGGAAGTGTCGAATCCGACCAGCAGGTTCGGATCGTCCGAGCGCTCGAAACGTGCCAGCAGATGTCCCAGTTCCACCGGGCTGAGCTTGGCCGCTCACCCACCCGACGCGGCACACCGGGTCAGCTTGAACACCGGATCCGTCGCCATCGCCATCTCCGTGTGTCAGACCTGTTCGACTGGCTGAAGATACTTCGGCCGGCAAAGCGTATCCCCCGCGCTCCAGCGCGTCAAACAGTCGACCTTCGACCATCGACCATCGACCGTCGGCCGTCTACCAGGGAGGGGCCCGGCGCGCGTGGTAGACTCTCGCGCCATGATGATCCTTTCGCTCGTCGAGCGGGACGTCGCTGCCATGCGAAGAGCGATTCTTTCGGCTCCCGAGAAGGCGGACGCCCTCGAGGTGCGGCTCGACGCCGTGCCGCGCGCCGACCCCCGGCTGCTGTTCGGAGGGGCGCCGCGGCCGATCATCGCGACCTGCCGGCGCAAGGCCGACGGCGGGCTGTACACCGGCAGCGAGACGAAGCGACACGAAATCCTGTGGGAGGCGGCGCGCGCGGGCGCCAGCTACATCGACATCGAATCCGACGTCGCCGCGGGCGCCCTGTCCAGCCTGCCGGGCAGCGCGCCGGGCATCGGGGTGATCGTCTCGCATCACGACACGCGTGGTATGCCGCGCGATCCCGACGCCCTTTATCGGCGCATGTCGAGAGTCAAGGCGGCCAAGGCCGTCAAGATCGTCGGCACGGCGAAGCGGCCGTCCGATGCGATCAAGGTGCGCGACCTCCTGGGGCGGCACGGTCGCTCCGGCCCGCCTCTGATCAGCTTCTGCATGGGAGCGCCCGGGGTCATCAGCCGGGTGATGGCGCTCGAGTGGGGCTCGTGGGCCATCTATGCCTCGTCGGGCAGCGGGCAGCCGGCGGCGTCGGGGCAGTTGAGTCTGCCCGATCTGATCGGTGTCTATCGTATCGGGGACATCGACGACGAAACGCGATTTGCCGGGATCATCGGACATCCACTGGCACACACGCTCTCACCGGTCATGCACAACGCCGCCTACCAGGCCGACGGCGTCAACTTCCGCTACGTGCCGCTCGAGATTCCCCGGCCGGAGGACCTTCGCGGGCTGGGTGCGCTGGCCCGCGGGCTGAGGATCCGGGGCCTCTCGGTGACCGCGCCATGGAAGATCAAGGTCATGAAGCACCTCGATGTCGTGGAACCGACGGCCGCCAGGATCGGGGCGGTCAACACGATCGTTTGTGATGGACAAAGGCTCATCGGGTTCAACACGGACGCCTCGGGGGGGTTGTCGGCCCTCCGCGGAGCGCTGGCATCGCAGCGGCTCTCGCCGGGAGGGCTCACCATCGCGATCGTCGGCGCCGGCGGGGCGGCGCGCGCGATGGCGCACGCCTGCGCGATGGACGGCGCTTCCATCGTCGTCGCCAGCAGGGCGGCGGCACCGGGCCGGACGCTAGCGGCCGCCGTGGGTGGGCGGTTCGTCCCGCTGAACCGGCTGTCGCGCGAAGAGTACGACGTGCTGATCAACTGCACTCCTGTCGGCACGAGCCGGCCGGGCAGTCCGGTCACCGACGCGGCGATCAAGGGGCGTCTCGTCTATGACGTCGTTTACAGTCCCGAGAGCACCACGCTTCTCGAGAAGGCAGGGGCCCGTGGCATCGCCACGCTCGGCGGCCTGGAGATGCTGGTGAGGCAGGCCGCCGAGCAATACACGTTGTTCACCGGACGCGCCGCGCCTGTCGACGTCATGCGGGAAGCGGCCAGGCAGTCGCTCGGCAGATCGCCGCGGAGCGGGTGATATAATCGATTCGATGTCCGAACCCGTTTCGTTCGAGCGTTACTCACGCCAGATTCTCTACGCCGCAATCGGACAGGCAGGGCAGGAGCGCATCTCCGCCTCCTCCGTCGTCGTGGTTGGCTGCGGCGCGCTGGGGTCCGTCTCGGCCTCCCTGATGGCGCGGGCCGGCGTCGGCCGGCTCCGGATCATCGACCGGGACTTCGTCGACCTGAGCAACCTTCAGCGACAGCTGCTGTTCGACGAAGACGACGTGCGCGAGATGAAGCCCAAGGCCGTGGCCGCGGCCGAGAAGCTTTCCCGCGTCAACTCCTCCATCGCGATCGAGAGCGTCGTCTCGGACGTGAATCCCGACAACATCGTGGATCTCGTCCGCGGCTTCGCCCTGATCCTCGACGGCACGGACAACTTCGAAACCAGGTTCCTGATCAACGATGTCTCGATCCGTCATGACATTCCCTGGATCTACGCGGCCTGCCTGGGCAGCTACGGCCTGACGATGAATATCCTGCCGGGAGAGACGGCCTGCCTCCGGTGCGTCATGGAATCGCCCCCGCCGCCGGGCAGCGTGGCGACCTGCGACACGGCGGGGATCCTCGGGCCCGTCGTCTCGATGATCTCGAGCCTGCAATCCACCGAGGCGCTCAAGCTTCTTTCGGGCAACCGGGAGGCGATGAGTCGCGATCTGGTCAGCCTGGACGGGTGGACGCAGGTCATGACCCGCGTCGAGGTGCCGCGCAGCGGCGGCCGCCGGCGCTGCGAGGCCTGCGACGGGATGGAGTTCAGCTATCTTTCGGGCAGAGGGTCGCGCTCCGTGGTCATCTGCGGACGCAACGCGGTGCAGGTGACACCCGAAGCCCGGTCGGCTCTGAGCCTGGAGGATCTCGCGTCGCGGCTGCCGGGTTCTGTCGCGGTGAAGTCGACCCGTTTCATGGTCAGGTTCGACGTGGACGATCTGCAGGTGGCCGTCTTTCCGGATGGACGCGCCATCATCACGGGCACCAGGGATCCGGCTGTCGCCCGGGGCGTGTACGCCCGCTACGTCGGCGCCTGAGGCACGGGAGCGCGACGCGATGATCTACCTCGACAACGCGGCCACCTCGCATCCAAAACCGGCGCAGGTCTACGCCAGGATGGATCGGTTCGCCCGCGAGGTCGGCGCGAACCCCGGCCGCGCGGGTCACAGGATGGCGGTGGAGGCCGAAGCGGAAATCGACCGAACCCGGCGACAGATCGCCACGCTGTTCGGCGGGCGGGATCCCCGGCGGCTGGTTTTCACCCTCAACGCCACCGATGCGCTCAACATGGCATTCAAGGGGCTGCTTCAGAAGGATGACCACGTGGTCACCACCGTGATGGAGCACAACTCCGTGGCGCGGCCGCTCAACCGGATGGAGTCGGAAGGGACCCTGCGCGTGACACGGGTTCCGGCGGGCCGCGACGGCGTCGTCGACCCGGGTGACATCGAGCGCGCGCTGACTTCCAGGACCCGTCTGGTCGCGATCGCTCACGCCGGCAACGTGCTCGGCAATGTCCAGCCGATTCGCGAGATCGGTCAGCTTGTCAGGCAGCGGGAATGCCTGTTCGCGGTGGATGCGGCGCAAAGCGCCGGATTGCTCCCGATCGACGTGGAGGCCGACCGGATCGATCTGCTGGCGTTCACCGGACACAAGAGCCTGCTCGGGCCGGCCGGCACGGGCGGGCTGTACGTCGGCGAGCGGGTGACGCTGCGGCCATGGCGCGAAGGAGGAACCGGGGGCGATTCCGCCGACCCGATGCAGCCCCTGGATTACCCGCATCGACTCGAAGCGGGCACACCGAACACGCTCGGCATCGCCGGGCTGTGCGAGGCAGTGGGCTACGTGACGCAGCGCGGAGTGGAGGCGATCGCGGACCACGAGTCGGCTCTTGCCCTTCGACTCTGGGAGAGTCTCGAGGCCGACCCGCGTTTCGTCCTTTACGGCCCGAGACCTTCGGCGGGCGGGACGCGCACCGGCGTGGTCTCGCTGAACCTGGAAGGCCGCCCGTCGAGCGAGATCGGGGCGATCCTCGACACCTCGTTCGGCATCGCAGTTCGCACCGGCCTGCACTGCGCTCCCGGCGTTCACCGCGCGCTGGAAACGTTTCCGGAAGGAACGGTGCGGGTGAGCCCCGGGCCATTCACGACACCGGAAGAGATCGACCTGCTCACGACAGCCCTGCAGGAAATCGCCGCATAACCGGCGTTCGGCCCTCCGATCGGCGGCGGCATCCCATTTGTCGTAATATCCGGGTAGCACCGGCACCGACCCTCTTCTGGAGGCTGACCATGCGTCTCACCTGCAAACGGCTCTTGCTCATCGCGGCGGTCCTGGGACTCGTCGCCCCCGGTGCTGGATGCCGGCGCAATCGAGAGACACCTGATCCGGGGATTCCCTACGCTTCGAGCACCGACAGCCCCAAGCTGGCGACCTTCATCTTCAAGGAGGAAGGCAAGCTCTACCTCATGACAGTGGGCGTCAATGCGACCCGGTTTCACGACAAGGACCCGTTCATCCCGCTGGCCGTCCTTCTGGTCAACAAGTCCAAGACGCCGCTGAACATCGACAGGGAGTCGTTCACCCTGGTCGAGCCGGTCAGCGGGGCTCGTTATGGTCTGGCGAGCATCGACGAGGTGCGGCGTCAGGGAAAACAGGAATATGACAGAAAGCTGATGGACCTCGAGCACCTGCTGAGCAAGCTGACGGCGTTCACGCCGCTGGAGACGAATTTCTTCCCCAACGTGAATGTCATCATCGAGCACGCAGAGCTGCACCAGTTCATGTACATGCTGGACACCCTCTACTTCCCGCGTCCGGAAGGGGCGCTGCTGGGCAAGCGGTTCGAGCTGCACGTGAACTCCAAGGGGCTCGAGCAGCCGCTCTTCGTGGTGTTCACCGTGCCGGAGAAGTGATTGGACCGGACCAGCTTCGCCCGCGTCAGGGCGCTCTCCGGGCGGGGAAACGTGATCCCGATCTGCCGCGAGATACCCGCCGACTGCCTGACACCGGTCATGGCGTTTCTCGCGGCATCGAAGAAATCGCGGCGTTGCTTTCTGCTCGAGTCGGTGGAAGGCGGCGAGAGGATCGCGCGCTACTCGTTTCTCGGCAGGGATCCCTACCGCGTGCTGACGGTGCGCGGCAGGATGCTGGAGGAGCGGATCGGCCGCCGCAGCAGCCGTGGCGCGGGAGAATTCCTCGAGCGCCTGCGCGCACTCTTCCATGAGATGCATCCGGTGCCCGACCCCGATCTGCCCCGGTTCACCGGGGGCGCCGTCGGCTACATCGGATACGATGCGGTGCGCATCTTCGAGGATCTCCCGGCAGTCGGGCGAAGCGACCACCCTGGCGGTCCCGTGCTGCCGGACGCATGGTTCGGCTTCCACGATACGATACTCGCCTTCGACCACCTGAGGCAGAGTCTCCTGCTGATGACATCGATCATGACGCAACGTGACGGGTCCTCTCTGAAAAAGCAGCACGCTGCCGCGCTGGCGCGGCTCGACCGGCTCGCCTCCGATCTGGCGCGGCGGCTCCCCCGGCCCTCTTCCGTCGCGCGTGGCCGACGCGGTGGTTCAGTCGGCGGGGCGGTGTCCACCCGATCCAGCCTGACACGGAAGAAGTGGTTCGCGTTGGTGCGCACCGCCCAGGAGCACATCCGGGCGGGGGATATCTACCAGGTCGTCCTGTCCCGGCGATTCCGCCGCCGGCTCGACACCGACCCGTTCTCCGTCTACCGGGCGCTGCGACGGATCAATCCTTCGCCATACATGTACTTCCTGCGCGACGGAGAAACCGCGCTTGCTGGAGCCTCGCCCGAAATGCTCGTTCGCGTCGAAGGCAGGAACGTCGAGGTCCATCCCATCGCGGGGACCCGGCCACGGGGACGCGACGCGGAGGAGGACTCCAGGCTCGAGGCCGAGCTGGTCGCCGACGCCAAGGAACGCGCCGAGCACGTGATGCTGGTGGACCTCGGTCGCAACGACCTCGGCCGGGTCTGCGCGCCGGGCGCCGTCGACGTACCGGAGTTCATGAAGGTGCAGAAGTTTTCGCACGTGATGCACCTCGTCTCCCGCGTGACCGGATCCCTGGCCGATGGCCGCGACGCGTTCGACGCGTTGAAATCGGTCTTCCCGGCCGGCACCGTGTCGGGAGCCCCGAAGCTTCGCGCCATGGAGATCATCGACGAGCTGGAGATGGCGCGGCGCGGCCCGTATGCCGGCGCCGTCTGCTACATCGACTACTCGGGCAATCTCGACTCCTGCATCGTCATCCGGACGATGGTGGCGTCCGGGCGCACCGCCTGGGTGCAGGCGGGCGCCGGTATCGTGGCCGACTCGGATCCGGGGCGCGAGTACACCGAGACCGTGAACAAGGCCAGGGCGGTGCTCTGCGCCATCGAAGGAGCCCGGCGATGGGCGCCTTGATCCTCGTGCTCGACAACTACGACTCGTTCACGTACAACCTGGTGCAATACCTGCTGGAGCTCGGCGCCCGGGTCGACGTGCGGCGCAACGATCAGGTGGAGGTGGCCGAAGCGATGCGCCCGGAGGTCGACGGAATCCTGATATCGCCCGGTCCCGGCCGGCCCGAGTCGGCCGGCATTACCCTGTCGCTGATCGAGAAAGCGGCGGGACGGCTGCCACTTCTGGGTGTCTGCCTGGGCCACCAGGCGATCGGCCAGCTGTTCGGCGGAAAGGTGGTGCGCGCCAACCGGTTGATGCACGGCAAGACGTCGATGATCCATCATGATGGGCTCGGCGTGTTCGCGGGGCTGAGCGACCCGTTCGAGGCGACGCGCTACCATTCGCTGGTGGTGGATCGCTCCAGCGTGCCCGACCGGCTCCTGGTGTCGGCGACCACGCGCGATGGCGATGAAGAAGTGGTGATGGGTCTGCGGCACCGGGATTATCCGCGGGTGGCCCTGGAGGGGGTCCAGTTCCACCCCGAGTCGATCCTGACGGCGCAGGGCAGGAAGCTGCTGGAGAATTTCCTCAGGTCGATACCGTCATGACAGGGAAGCGATGCTCAAGCCATTCCTGAAAAAGCTCACCGCGGGATCGAACATGAGCCGCCGGGAAGCCTCCGCCGCCATGGAGATCATCATGGAGGGCGCGGCCGACGACGCGCAGATCTCCGCGTTCGCCGTCGCCCTTCGCATGAAAGGCGAGACCGCCGAGGAGATCACGGGGTGCGCGCTGACGCTTCGCCGGCGCGCGGGACGCATCTCGCCGGAACGCAGCGCGGGGACGCGCCTCGTGGACACCTGTGGAACGGGTGGCGACTCGCTCGGGACGATCAACGTGTCCACGCTGGCGGCGTTCGTCGCGGCCGGGGCCGGCCTGCCCATCGCCAAGCACGGGAACCGTTCGGTATCGAGCCGTTGCGGCAGCGCGGACCTGCTCGAGTCTCTGGGGATCCCGATCGATCTCGCGCCCGCCCGTGTGAAGGAGTGCCTCGACCGGACGGGACTGGCGTTTCTTTTCGCGCCCCGCTTCCATCCGGCGCTCCGCCATGCCGCGGGAGCTCGACGTTCGCTGGGGATGCGCACCATCTTCAACCTGCTGGGACCCTTGTGCAATCCGGCGGGCGCCCGGCGCCAGCTTATCGGCGTCTATGACCCGTCACGACTCCGGATCATGGCGGAGGTGCTGCGGACGCTCGGGGCGCGGCGCGCCATGCTGGTGCACGGCAACGACGGGATGGACGAGATCACGGTGACCGGCTCCACCACTGTGTTCGAGCTGAACGAGGGACGGATCCGCCGGCTCAGCCTGGTGCCGGAGGACGTGGGACTGAAACGATGGAGGCTGGCCGCGCTGCGTGGCGGCTCACCCGAGCAGAACGCCTCGCGCGCGCTCGCGGTCCTCGAAGGGGGCCGGGGCGCCGGGCGGGAGATTGCGATTTACAATGCCGGCG
>DASROJ010000271.1:0-10198 GCA_035646975.1 Patescibacteria group bacterium | reverse complement strand
ATCCAGGGGTGCTCCCGCACCTTTTTCTCGACATCCGGCAGCGTGATGACGAAGATGTTCTTCCCCATCCAGTCCTGCGCGAGCTGGCGGATCTCCGCCTCGCTCGCTTCGTGATTGCCGCGCACGGTCACCTCGGCAAGGCGGAAGTGCGCCGGGCTCGTGGTCCATCGCTGCGCGAAGGCGAAGGCCACCATCGCGCAGAACGCCGCTGCCACCCAGAGCAACGTCATCACGGTCATCCTCGCGGCGGTGCGGCGCCGCCTTCGCGCGCGCACCATCCGGTTGCCGTCGCGTCTGAGATATCTCAGCTCGTTCTTCTGGGCGTTCCAGGGGGCCTGCCGGCCTGCCATCCTCACACCTCAATCCCAGAGAATCACTTCCTCTTCCAGCAACACACCCGAGGCCTGCTTCACCTTCTTCTTGATCAGCTCGATCAGTCCGCGCACATCCTCAGGTGTCGCGTCGCCGCGGTTCACGATGAAGTTGCCGTGCACGGTGGACACCGAAGCCCCGCCCACGCTCAATCCCTTGAGCCCGGTCACGTCGATGAGACGTCCGGCGGAGTCCTGCGGCGGGTTCTTGAACACGCACCCGGCCGAGCGCTCGCCGGGCGGCTGGGACTTCGACCGCCGGGCCGATACCTGCTTGAGACTTATCTCGAGAAGCTCCCTGTCGCCCGGCGTCAGCTCGAACACCGCCTCGACGATGACCGCTCCGTCCTGGAACGGCGAATGCCGGTAGGAGAAGTCCGCGGCGGTGACCGCCTGCCGGTGCAGCACGCCCGATGTGTCCAGCCAGGACACTTCGCGCACCACGTCGGACATCTGCCCCCCATAGGAGCCGGCGTTCATGAACACCGTGCCACCCACCGTTCCCGGTATCCCCTCCGCGAACTCGAGTCCCGACAGGCCGTGCTCGACGCACTTGCGCACGAGGCGCTTGACCACGACGCCGCAGCCGGCGCGCGCCCGGTGTCCCTCGAACAACGGGCCATGCTTGATGCCGCGCGTCAGGATCACCGGGTCGGTGAACGGCCCGGCGCCCGCGATCAGATTGGCGCCGCCGCCGAGCACGCGGGGACGATGTCCGGCCGCCCGCAGCCGGGCGATCAGCTTTCCCAGCGACTCGGCGCTGGTCGGCTTGAGCAGATGGCTCACCGGCCCGCCCACACCGATGGTGGTGAACTCAGCCATCATGTGGCCCGTCTCGACCGTCACGCCGCATCGCGCCGCGACCTGCTCCACCGTTTCGCTCATCTTTTCCGCTCCGGCCTCCTGACAGACGGTGTTCACGCAGGGTCTTTCAGAAACTGATCGGCGACCTTCCAGACATCTCCCGCGCCCAGCGTGATCAGGATGTCGCCGGCCTTCGCCCGCTGGCGGACGAGGTGCGCCGCTTCATCCAGATCGCGCGCGTACGTGACATCCTTGTGCCCGTGCTGGCTGATCGCCGCCGCGAGCGTCTCCCCGCTCACGCCCGGTATCGGCGTCTCGCCGGCGCGATACACCTCGGTCACCAGCAGGACATCCGCCTGGTAGAAGGATCTCGAGAACTCCTCCATCAGCCCCTGCACTCTCGAGTAGCGGTGCGGCTGGAACACCACCAGCGTGCGCCGGTTCCATCCATCGCGCGCCGCCGACAGCGTCGCGCGGATTTCCGTGGGATGGTGGCCGTAATCGTCGATCACCATGATGTCGCCCACCATTCCCTTGAGCTGGAACCGGCGATCGGCCCCGCCGAACTCGGCCAGGTGCCCCGCGATGTCGTCGAACTTGAGATCGAACTCGAGGCCCACGCCGATCGCCGCCAGCGCGTTGTAGATGCTGTGACGCCCCGGCACGCGCAAATGCACGTCGCCAAGCCAACGCCCCTTGAACGTCACCTCGAACCGGGAGGTGAATTCCTTCAGCGTCAGGTTGGTGCCCACCAGGTCGGCCTGGCTGGCCAGGCCGTAGGTCAGCAGGGTGCGTGTCAGGCGCGGCATGATCCCCTGCACCTGCGGATCGTCCAGACAGACGATGCCCAGTCCGTAGAACGGCACCTTGTTGAGAAACCCGGCGAAGGCTTCCACCAGGGTCTCCATGCTGCCGTAGTGGTTCAGATGCTCCGAGTCGATGTTGGTGACCACCGCGATGGTCGGCGACAGCCCGAGGAAGGAGCCATCGCTCTCGTCGGCCTCCGCCACCATGAGATCCCCTTTGCCCAGCTTCGCGCTGCTGCCCAGCATGTTCAGCCGCCCGCCGATCACGATGGTCGGGTCGAGCCCGGCGCCGGACAGCACCTGCGCCACCATCGCGGTGGTGGAGGTCTTGCCGTGCGAGCCGGCGATCGCCACGCCGTATTTCATGCGCATCAGCTCGCCCAGCATCTCCGCGCGCGGTATTACCGGCACCTTGCGCTGCTTGGCTTCGACGACCTCGGGGTTCGTCTGCCCCACCGCCGACGAGATCACGACGACATCCGACCCGGCGATATTGTCGGCCGCGTGGCCCGTGAACACCCTGGCTCCCAGTTTTTCGAGCCGCTCGGTGACGGGAGTGCGCGAGAGATCGGAGCCCGAGACGGTGAAGTTCAGGTTCACCAGCACCTCGGCGATGCCGCTCATCCCCGACCCGCCGATGCCGACGAAGTGGATGTGCTGCGCCTTTCGGAAGAGCGGGTTGCGCGGCGGGTTCATGAGGCCTCCCCACGCGCCACCAGCGTGAGACACAGGTCGGCGATGCGCGCGGCGGCATCCGGCCGGCCCAGCTTGCGCGCGGCATCCGACATGCCCGCCAGCCTGACGGGGTCGTCCAGCAACCCGAGGATGGTGTCGGCAAGACGCTCGCCGGTCAGCTCTTTCTCCGCGATGACCACCGCCGCGCCCGCCTCGCCGAGCTTTCGCGCGTTGAAGGTCTGATGGTCGTGGGTCGCCGCGGCGAACGGCACGAGCACCGAGGGGCGTCCGGCCACGGTCAGCTCGGCAAGCGTCGTGGAGCCGCACCGACTCACGATCAGGTCGGCCTGCTCGAACGCCTGGGGCATGCCGGTGATGAATGGCTTCACTTCGAAATCCTCCGGCCGCAGCCCGGAAGCCCGGTAGGCCTCGGTCACCGCCTGAAGCTGCGCTCCGCCGGTCTGGTGCGTGATGCTCAGCGCGCCCGGCGCCGCGGCCGGCCCCCCGCGGGCCGCCAGTCGCGGCAGCGCCTCGATCATCGCGCGGTTGATCACGCGGGCTCCCTGGCTGCCGCCGATCACCAGCAGGCGCTTGCCCGAGCCCCCCGCAGCCTTCGGTTTCACGAAACTGAATTCCTTCCTGACCGGGTTGCCGGTCACCACGCCTCTGCCACCCAGGAACCTCACCGTCTCGGGAAAAGTCACGGCCACCTGCCTGACGAACCGGGCCAGACGACGGTTCGTGACTCCCGGCACGAAATTCTGCTCGTGTATCAGTGTCGGCACCCTTCGCAGGATCGCCGCGGCCACCACCGGTCCCGACGAGTACCCTCCCACGCCGATCACCAGGCTGGGCCGCACCCGCGCCATCAGCAGCCACGACTGCGCCACCGACGGCGCGATCAGCGCCAGACCTTTGAGCCGCGGGCCGAACTTCTTGCCCGTGATTCCCGCCGAGCTGATGGTGAGCAGCCTGAAACCCTCCGCCGGCACGATCTTCGTTTCCAATCCATGCTCGGTGCCGACGAACAGCACCTCGCAGCCCGGCCATCTTTCTCTCAGCTCCCGGGCGATGGCCACGCCCGGAAAAACGTGGCCGCCGGTTCCACCGCCCGCCACCAGGACCGTCGCCATCTCAATTCGAGTACTGGCTGATGTTCAGCAGCACCCCCGAAGCCGCCAATCCCGCCACGAGCGACGATCCGCCGTAGGAGATGAATGGCAGCGGCAGGCCCTTTGCGGGCAGCATCCCGAGCGCAACGCCCATGTTGATCATCGCCTGGATGACGAGAAACATCGTGATACCCGCCGCCAGGTAGCTTCCGAAAAGATCCGGCGCGCGCGACGCCACGCGCAGCCCCCGCCAGAGAAGAACGAGAAATGCCAGCACGACAGCGCCGGCGCCGGCCAGACCCAGCTCCTCACCGATCACCGAGTAGACGAAATCGGTGTAGGGATAGGGCAGAAAGAACAGCTTCTGCTGGCCCTGGCTCAACCCGGCTCCCGACACTCCTCCGGCGCCCACCGCGATGGTCGACTGGCGCACCTGGTATCCGGCGCCGAGAGGATCCTCCTCGGGGTTCATGAACGCGGTCACGCGGCGCATCTGGTACCCCTTCATCGGGACCACGATGAGCAGCATCAGCGCGGCCGCCGCGGCCATGTAGCCGAGGTAGCGCAGCTTCAGGCCGGCGGTGACGAGCATCACCGCGCTGTAGATGCACAGCGACACCGCGGTGCCCAGGTCGGGCTGCAGCACGACGAGAAAAATCATGAAGCCGGACAGCACGAGGCACGGCACGAGCGTCTTCTGCAGATTGTTGATGTCCGCCGATCCACCCTGCGGGTCCCGGTCCCGTTGCAGGCGCCAGGAAAGAAACAGGATCAGCACCAGCTTGGCGAACTCGGAGGGCTGCAACGACAGGGGGCCGAGCTTCATCCAGCGGTGGGTGCCGTTGACCGACGGGCTCAGCAGCGCCCCCACCAGTAGCAGCGCGGTGATCCCGAAGGCCGCGTAGACCACGGTGCTGCGGCCGAACGCGCGGTAGTTGGCCTTCATCATGACACCCATGGCCGCCAGACCCACGACCAGGGCGAGCGCCTGCCGCATCAGGAAGTGATACGGGCTGCCGTACTGTTCCGCGGCAATGACCGCCGAGGCCGAGTAGACCATCACGAGTCCCATCACGCACAGGACCAGGATGGTCAGGAAGAGAATCCGGTCGAAGGAGAGCTTGCGCGGCATCAGCCCGGCCCTCCGGTCTGCGAGACGAGCGTCCGCACCGTGGCGCGATAATCCTCGCCGCGCTTGTCGTAGCCGGTATAGGCATCGAACGACGCGCAGGCCGGCGCCAGCAGCACCACGTCGCCGGGATGCGCGACGCCGGAGGCCGCCTTCACCGCGTCGGCCAGCGAACCCGACCGCACGATCTGGGGCCCGGAGCCTTCCAGCCGCCGCGCGATGTCGTCACCGGCCTTGCCGAACGTCACCACCGCCCGCACGCGCCCGGCCCTTGCCGACGACGTGCCCAGGGCGCCGCGGAGCGACTCGAAGTCTCCGCCCTTGTCGTACCCGCCCAGCAGCAGCACGATCGGCGATGTGAACGCCTCCAGAGCGCGCGCGGAGGCGCCGACGTTGGTGGCCTTGGAGTCGTTGTAATACGAGACGCCCGCGACCTCGGTGACCAGCTCGAGACGGTGCGGGAGTCCCCGGAAGGCCGACACGGCCCTGCCAATCTGCGCGCTCGCAACGCCGCAATGCGCCGCCGCGGAAACGCTGGCCAGGACGTTTTCGAGATTGTGCCTGCCGGGAATCGGGACCTTCGAGACCTCGATGACCATCTCGTCGCGTCCGCCGCGGCGCAACACGAGATGGCCGCCCTGCAGCACGGCGCCGTCGTCGAGATCCTGGGTGAGGCTGAACGGGAAAAGCCGCGAGGCCAGCCGCTCGACGATCTGGCGGCAACCCGGGTCGTCCCAGTTCACTATCGCGACGTCGTCGCCTCTCTGGTTCATGAAGATGCGCGCCTTGGCCGCGTAATATTCGTCGGTGCCGGTGTACCGATCCTGATGATCCGGACTCAGGTTCAGCAGCAACGCGATGTGAGGTCTCAGCAACCGGATGCCCTCGAGCTGGAAGGACGAAAGCTCGACGACGTAGTGAACCTTCAGCGCCTCTTCGTCCGGAAGCGCGAGGTCGGCTTCCGCCACCGTGGTCATCGGGGTGCCGATGTTGCCGCACACGCGGGTCGCCAGACCGCTCGCCTTCAGGATGTCGCCGATCAGCGAGGTCACCGTGCTCTTTCCGTTCGTCCCGGTGATGCCGATGATCATTCCACGAACAAATCGCGCCGCCAGCTCCACTTCGGCCAGCACCGGGATGCCCGCGGCGCGCGCTCCGGCCAGCGGGCCGGCGCCGGCCGGCACACCCGGACTCGCGATGACCGCCTCGCATCCTTCGAAGACACTGGTGGCCACCGCGCCGGGACGAAGCGCAACGCCGAGTCTCTCCAGACCGAGCGCCTCGTCTCCCAGCAGCTCTTTCGGCTTGGAGTCGGCCGCGACCACCTGCACGCCGCGCCGCGCCAGGAAGCCGGCCGCCGCGACGCCCGACAGACCCAGCCCCATGATTCCCGCCTTCTTCCAGGACACGCGTTGTGACGTCAAGGTCCGGCTACCTCAGCTTCAGCGTGCTCAGTGACATGAGCGCGAAAAGGATCGCGAGAATCCAGAAACGGATGATGACCTTGGGCTCCGGCCACCCCAGCAGCTCGAAATGATGGTGTAGCGGCGCCATGCGGAAGACCCGCTTTCCCGTGAGACGAAACGAGGCGACCTGGATGATCACCGACAGCGCCTCGATCACGAACAGGCCGCCCACCATGATCAGCAGGATTTCCTGCTTCGTGAGCACGGCCACCGTTCCGATGGCGCCGCCCAGCGCCATCGAGCCCACGTCTCCCATGAAGACTTCCGCGGGGTTGCAGTTGTACCAGAGGAACCCGAGGCTGGCTCCCACCAGGGCCGCGCAGAAAACCGTCAACTCTCCCGAGCCCTTCACGTTGATGATTCCCAGGTAGCTGGCCGCCACGGCGTTGCCCGCGACATAGGACAGGATGGCGAAGGTTGCCGCGGCGATCATCGATGAGCCGATGGCAAGACCGTCGAGCCCGTCCGTGAGATTCACCGCGTTGGCCGCCCCGACGATCACCACCACGATGAAGAGGACGTAGAACCAGCCCAAGTCCGGCGTCCACATCTTGAAGAAGGGAAACGAGAACCTCGTGGTGAACAGACCCAGCTGAGTCAGACGCACCAGCACGACACCGATGATCACCGCCACGATTACCTGGAGGCCGAATTTCGCCCTGGCGGACAGCCCGAGATTGCGCATCCTGGTGACCTTGCGGTAGTCGTCGTAGAAGCCGATGAGGCCGAAGGAAACCATCGAGCCCACCGCGATCCAGATGAACGCGTTGGTGAGATCGGCCCACAGCAGCGTCGGGATCACTACCGAGACGATGATGAGGATGCCGCCCATCGTCGGCGTTCCCTTCTTGGAGTAATGGGACTGCGGCCCTTCCTCGCGAATGTGCTGGCCAACCTGCATCTCGCGCAGCTTCCGGATGAGGAACCTTCCCAGCCCGAGTGACAGGATGAGCGCGGTGAGGGCCGCCAGCGCCGACCGGAAGGTGATGTACCGGAAGACGTTGAATGCGCCGATTTGCAGGTGCAGGGGATAGAGGAGCCAATAGAGCATCCCGGTTCATTCCTCGCCAAACCGCTGTTTGAGCGCGTTCACGATCTTCTCGAGCGCCACGCCGCGCGAGCCCTTGACCAGGAAGACATCGCCCGGTTTCGCAAGCGCCGCCACCGCCGGCGCCGCCTCCGTCGACGTGTCGAACCCGCGGGTTTCCATGGAGTCGGACGCCGACTTGACGGCCAGGCGCGCCAGCGGGCCAATCCCCACGAGAAGGTCGACTCCCGACGCGGCGATGGCGAGCCCCATCTCGCGGTGCGCCTCGGCCTCGGCGTCGCCCAGCTCGAGCATGTCGCCGAACACGACGATTCGGCGGCCGGCGGCCGGGTCTGCGCTGCGCGGCATGTCGGCGAGTACCTGCAGCGTCGAGAGCATGGATGCGGGGTTGGAGTTGTACGATTCGTCGAGCACGCGCACCGACTGCTTCAATCGGCCGACGCGACCGCGCATGCCGACCGGCTGCAGGTCGGCAAGACGCGACGCCATCGCCTCCAGATCGATCCCCAGCATGTAACCGGCGCTCATCGCCGCCAGCGCGTTGTACACATGATGCCTGCCGACGAACCTCGTCTTCACCGTCACCCGCCGCGAGCCGCCGTTGTGCACGTGCCGCGCTTCGAACGAGCTGCCCTCCAGGCCGTCCATCCGGTAATCGGCGGCCATCAAGTCGGACGGCCGGTCCATCCCGAACGTGAAGGCATAACCCTTGTAGCCCCCCATGACCCCGCGGCACCGTTCGTCGTCGTTGTTGAAGATCCCGATCGAGTTCTCGCGCATGCCGGTGAACAATTCCCCCTTGGCGCTGGCGACATCGTCGAGGTCGCGGAAATGCGCGAGGTGCGCGCCCGAGACGTTGGTCAGGATGCCGATGTCCGGATCGGCGATCTCGGCAAGGCGGGACAGCTCTCCGTGATAGCTCATCCCCATCTCGAGCACGGAGACCTGGTGCTGATCGTTGAGCTCGAGCAGCGCGAGCGGGCAGCCGAACAGGTTGTTGAGGTTGCCGCGTGAGGCATGCACCTTGAACGCCGCCTCCAGCACCTGCCGTGTCATCTCCTTGGTCGAGGTCTTGCCGTTCGAGCCGGTGATCGCCACCACCTTCACGGCGAGCCCGCGCCGGACGAACGCCGCCAGATCCTGGAGAGCCCGCAGTGTGTCGGGAACGACGATGGCCATCGCCCCCTTCGCTCCCTTCTCTCCCTGCCCGGGGACGGGCAGCGCCGCGATGTCGGAAACCACGACTGCCGCCGCGCCTCTGGAGAGGACTTCGGCAATGAAGGCATGGCCATCGTGATTCGGCCCGACGATCGCGAAAAACAGGTCGCCCTTTCTGAGCGTCCGGCTGTCTATCGAGAATCCCGACGGGATCGTCGCGGCCGCTGCGCCGCTGGCCGACGGCAGCAGACTGCCACCAACGGCCTGGGCGATTCTCGCCAGCGTCAGCCGGGTCGGCGGGCTCACCGCCGCCAGATCACGGGGATCCGTCGTCATCTTCGTCTTCCTGAAGCCCGGCGAGGACGGAGCGCGCCACGACGCGGTCGTCGAAGGGTGTGACGCGATCTCCGATGATTTGGCAAGTCTCATGACCCTTCCCCGCGATGATGACGCTGTCCCCCGGCCGAGCCGCCGTGATGGCGGCTTCGATCGCTTTGCTGCGGTCCGGCTCCACGCGGATCCGGTCGCCTTGCCTGTCGGCCCCGGCCATCCCGGCCAGGATTTCCTCGATGATCGACTCGGGCCGCTCCGAGCGCGGATTGTCCGAGGTGACCCAGACGATGTCGGCGAGCCTCGCGGCATGCCGTCCCATCAGCGGGCGTTTCGTCCTGTCGCGATCTCCACCGCATCCGAACACCAGGATCAGGCGCCCCGAGGTGAACGCGCGCGCCGTCTCCAGCAGCATGCGAAGCGCCTCTTCCTTGTGCGCGTAATCGACGATGACCGCGAAATCCTGGTCGCCGACCCGCTCCATGCGCCCCGGCACGGTCGTGGCCCCGGCCACTCCGCGCTCGATCGCTTCCCATTCCACCCCCATGGCCCTGGCGGCCGCGGCTGCCGCCGAGATGTTGTATCCGTTGAACCGTCCCACCAGGGGCGATTCCAGCTTCACGATGCGGCCGGCCGATTCCAGCGTCATCTTCAAACCTTCGACACCGGACTGCATCGACGCGATCCTGATCTCCGCGTCCCTGGTCTCGCCAAAGGTCATCAGCCGGGGCGCGCCTGCCTCGCCACCGGCGGCTCGCCGGCCGATGCGGGCGACCAGCTTTCTTCCGTATTCGTCATCGATATTGATCACCGCCGTCGATCCCGCCTCGAGCCGATCGAACAGCGCCGCCTTCGCCTCGAAATACCTCGCCATGTTTCCGTGAAAATCCAGATGCTCCGGCGTGAGGTTCGTGAAAACGGCCACCGCGAATCTCATGCCATGCACCCTCCTGAGCTCGAGCGCGTGCGATGACACTTCCATCACGCAGGCACCGCACCCCGAGGCCACCATCCTCGCCAGGTACCGGTGCAGGTCCGGCGCCTCCGGCGTCGTCCTCTCGGCCGCGATCTCCTCGTCGCCCAGCGAGTAGCTGACCGTGCCGAGCACCCCGGTGCGGATTCCCGCGGCCTCGAGGATCTTCGCCGTGACCCGGCATGTCGTCGTCTTGCCGTTGGTGCCGGTCACGCCGACGAGCACCAGCTTCTCGTCGGCGCGGCCGTGAAGATTGCGCGCCATGACCGCCAGCGCCGTGCGATCGTCCTCGACCTCTATCACGCGCGCGGCGCTGGCGGTCATGG
>DASROJ010000270.1:0-7243 GCA_035646975.1 Patescibacteria group bacterium | reverse complement strand
ATTTCTCGAAGATCATTCGATCTTCAGCGTCGCGGTGGCCGATGGAAAGATCGAGAGCCTCGAGACGCAGGATGTCCGCGGCGCCGGATTCCGGCTCTTCGATCGCGGTCGCGTGGGATTCGCCTACACCGCGGACCTGTCGCCCGAAGGGCTGCGCGAGACCGTCGCAATGGCGAAGGGACTGCTGGCGCACGCGGACCCGGACGACGCCAACCGTCTTCCGGAAAGCGACGAGTCGGAGACCCCCGAACCGGAGATGCACGATCCGCTTCTGGCCCGCGTCGATCCCCAGGAAAAAATCCGCTCCGCGCGGCGCGTCGAGGAAGCGGCGCGTGCCACCGACCCGCGCGTGACACGCGTCCGGCAGAGCAAGTACACCGACGTGTCGGGTCATGTGGAAGTCGCCAGCACCAATGGTCTGCGGCGCATCGTGCCGTTCAGCCGCGTCTACGCGTCCATCGAGGTCAACGCGGAGGAGCGCGGCGAGCTGCAGAGCGGCTGGTACGCCGATTTCGCCATCCGGTATGCGGCGCTCGATCCAGCGCATGTCGGACGCGAGGCGGCGCGGCGGGCGGTGATGAAGCTCGGGGCGGGACGCGTCGCCACGCAGCGGGCCAACCTGGTGCTCGACCCGTCGGTGGCGGCCAGTCTGCTCGAGGCGATCTCTCCGGCGCTTCACGCCGATCATGTGCTCAAGGGCAAATCGGTGCTGGGGCCGCGCCTCGGACAGCAGATCGGCGGAGCCAAGGTGACGGTCCTCGACGACGGTCGGCTGCAGGGCGGCGATCACTCCGCCCCCTACGACGCCGAAGGGGTGGCCACGCGCTGCACGATGCTGATCGAGGGGGGAGTGCTCAAGGGTTTTCTTCACTCCACCTATTCGTCGCTGCGCATGGGGGCCGCTCCGACCGGCAACGCGTTCCGGCGTTCGTTCAAGAGCCCGCCTCACATCGGACCGTCGACCCTGTACCTGCAGCCCACCGGCGCGGCGCCGCAGGCGCTGCTGATGGAGGCGGGTGACGGCATCTACATCAACGAGGTGATGGGGCTTCACACCATCGATCCGATCTCCGGCGATTTTTCGCTGGGTGCGTCCGGAATGACACTGAAGGCGGGACGCCCGGACGCCCCGGTGGATCGGGTCGGCATCGCCGGCAACGTGGTCGATCTGCTCAAGTCAATCGCGGGTGTCGGCACCGACCTGAGATTCATGCCGGGCGGCGGCGCCGGCTCCACGACGCTGCTGATGGACATCGCCGTCAGCGGCACCTGAGCCCGAGGATGACCGGATGATGGGGGATCCCGGCGGGGGGCGCCTGCTCGTCAGCCTGACCGAGCCCGCGGCCGAGCCGATGCGGGCGGCCTGCGTCGCGCTGCTGCAATCCGCGAATCATCTCGTCCATTCATCCACGAGCCTCGACGCAGCGGTGGCCGATCTCGCCTCGGCAAGCTACGAAGTGGCGATATTCGCCGTGCCCGAAGGTCGTGCCGGGCATCGGGCTGTCGCGAGCCTGCTGGGCTGGCTTCCCGACCTGATGCCCGTCGTGCTCGTGGGGGTGCCGGCCGGTCCGGTGGCGCGCGGCCTGATCCTGGCAGGAGCCTGTCTCACCCTCGAGTGGCCGGTTCACGCGGAGCAGCTCGAGCGGGCGGTCGCAAGGGCGCTGCGGTATTGCAGGGCCCTGCGGCGGGAGGCAAGACTCGAGCCGGACAAACCGCTGTCGCTGCTTCTCGGGGTGTCCGACGAGATCAGGGAAATCGAAAAACTCGTCGCACGCGCCGCGCCCACTCACTCGCCGGTGCTCGTGATCGGCGAGCCCGGATCGGGCAAGCACATCGTCGCGCACGGCCTGCACGCGCAGTCACGGGCGCCACGCCGGGAGGGCCCGTTCATCCGGTGTCTGCTGAGCGGCATCGACCCGTCGTCGCTGCAGGAGGACCTCTACGGCACCGCGGCGCGGCCCGGTGTCTTCGAGCGGGCCAACGGCGGCACCCTTTTCATGGAGGACATCACGCTGCTGCCACTGCCCGAGCAGGCGCGGCTGGTCGACCTGCTGGCACGCGGGGCGGGCGCGGCGGTCACACGCGCCGACGGCAGCGCCACCGTGCCTGCCGACCTGCGCCTGGTGGCCGGGGCGGCCGGAGATCTCGAAGAGTCGACGCGACAGGGCCGCCTGCTGCAGGACCTCCTCTACCGGGTGAACGTTCTGCCGATCCGCATCCCGCCGCTGCGTCAGCGCCTGCCGGACATCCCCGCGCTGGCTGTGGCGCTGCTCGATCGCTACTCCGCCCGGCTGGGCAGGACGATCGCCGGGCTGTCGCCCCGCGCCACCGCCATCCTGCAGCGGTATTCATGGCCCGGCAACATCCGCGAGCTGGAGGAGCATATCGAGCGGGCCGCGCGCCGCGCACCGGGGGCGATCGTCGAACCGGAGGATCTGGCCGAGCTGGCGCACATGACGGCGGGACGTCCCGAGGCCGCCCCAATCGGGACGATCGACGTCCAGCTGTCGATCGCCGAGTCGCTCCCGCTGGCGGAAATCACCCGGCGGGCCGCCGTCGCCGCGGAGCTGGCCGCCATCCGCAGAGCGCTGAAGATCACTGACGGCAATGTCACCCGGGCCGCCCGGCTGCTCGCGGTGAGCCGCATCCACCTTCAGAAGCGGATGAAGAAACTCGGACTCAGGTCGAGCCCTCCCAACGCACCAGCTTCAGATCCAGAACCGCGATCGCGTAGATGACCGGGACGAGCAGCAACCTCAGGAGGATGGGCTGCCGGATCGGCATGGCGAACCTCAGGGGATGCGCGTCGTCTCGAGAAGAGCCCGGCGCCGGGTCTCGGGGAACCGCTCGATGGCGTAACGCACCGTGGTCCGGGGCATGGCCGCTCCGCGCTGTCTGAGAAACTTCTCGAGACGCTTCATGTCGGTCCTGCCCGCTTCGCGCAGCAGCCACCCGACCGCCTTGTGGATGAGGTCCTCGCTGTCGCCGAACAGCGACTCGGCCACCGCGTAGCTGTCATCGAGACACTCACCGTGCCGGGCCATCGGCACGAACGTGACGGCCGACGCCCGGCGCAGCCAGAGATTGCGCGAGCGGGACCAGCGCTTCACGCGCGGGATCAGGACGGGAAACCTTCGGACCAGAGGTGTCAGGACACGTGGGCACAGGTCGTCCACCGCCGCCCAGTTGGCGCACAGGTCCTGAGCGAGCCAGCCCTCGGCATCGTCGATCATCTCCTGTTGAAAGCTCCGATGGTAGCGTGACAGAAGGCCAAAGCCGATTCCCTTGGCCTCCTGCGAGCCCTCCTTGACCAGGATCCCGCAGAAACGAAGCGCTTCGTTCTGGCTCCACTGTCCTTTCACCTTCGCGTGCAGGCTCTTTTCGATCTCCCGCGCGCGCGCCGTGGTGACGCCATGGAACTGAAGCTTCTCGTGCGGCTTGAAGTAGATGCGCGCCCGTGCCGCCACCTTTGCATCGGAGGCTCTCCTGAGCATCGACACGGCCTCGGCGCCGAGCCGTTCGGGGGTGTGTGTCAGGCGGTCACCTCGGTGCCGGCCAGGATCTCGTGACGGATCTCCTTGACCCGGTTGGCGGCGTCGACCAGCACGACGACCGGACGATGCATCCGAAGCTCCTCCGGGCTCAGCGCGGCGTAGCAGGCGATGATGATGCGCTCGCCGGGCTTTGCCAGGTGCGCTGCGGCGCCGTTGACGCAAACGACGCCGGAGTCGGGCTGACCTTCGATCAGGTAGGTGCTGAACCGGGCGCCGCTGTCGGCGTTGTAAACGTCGATTCTTTCGTAGGCGACCATTCCGGCCGCGCGCATCAGCGTGGCGTCCAGCGTCAGGCTGCCCTCGTAATCAACATTGGTCTCGGTGACCGTGGCCCGGTGGACCTTGGCCCTGAGCATTTCACGCAGCATGTGCGACTCTCCTCGAAGTGAGTTCAGACCTTCACCGCAACGACCATGTTGTCGATGAGGCGTGTGTTGCCGATCCGGCCCGCCGCCGCCAGGAGCGCCTCGCCGGCCAGCCGATCGTTCGTGATCGGTCGCAAATCGTTCGAGTCGACCAGCTCGATGTACTCCAGCTTGAACAGCGGCTCGCCCGCCAGCACGATACGCGCCCGTTCGATCACCGCCCTCGGCGACCGCTCGCCCGCCGCGACCGCCTCCATCGCCGCCGAAAGCGCGCGATGGATGACCGGCGCGGCGTCGCGCTCGGCTGGCGAGAGGTACTTGTTGCGGCTCGACATCGCCAGTCCGTCGGCTTCGCGGACGGTCGGGCAGATCTCGATGCGCGGAGCCAGGTTGAGGTCGCGAGCCATGGTGCGGATGATGATCGCCTGCTGCGCGTCCTTCTGGCCGAAGTAGGCGATGTCCGGCTCCACGATATTGAGCAGCTTGGCGACCACCGTGGCCACGCCGCGGAAGTGGCCGGGACGCGCCGCGCCGCACAGGACGTCGGAAAGACCCTCGACGGTGATCCAGGTGTGGTAGTTGGAGCGCCCGCCGGGATCGCGCGGGTAGATCGCCGCCGGCTCCGGGTGGAACAGCGCGTCGACTTCGGCGCGCTCGAGCATCTCGCGATCGCGTTCGAGATCGCGCGGGTAATGTTCGAAGTCCTCGCCGGGACCGAACTGCGACGGGTTGACGAAAATGCTCGCCACGACCCACCCGCAGTCGCGACGCGCGCGCCGCATGAGGCTGAGATGTCCATCGTGCAGGTATCCCATCGTGGGCACCAGGCCGACTTTCATCCCGCCGTGTCGAACCTCGCGGGAGCGCTCCTTCATCCTGGCGGGATCCGTGATCGTCTCGAGTCTCATCAGCGCGATTCCGTCACATCATCCGGCGCGAGACGCTTTTCCATCTCGGCTTCCACCTCTGCCGGAGCCGGGTAAGACTCCAGCGCGTTGGGGTACCGGCCCGATTTCACGTCCGCGGAGAACGTCTGCGCCGCCGACACGATGGCTCCCCGCAGGTCGGCGTACCGGCGGACGAACCGGGCGGGGGCGGCTTCGCCGAACCCCAGCATGTCGTGTGTCACCAGCACCTGCCCGTCGCAGTCCGGCCCCGCGCCGATGCCGATGGTGGGCACGGCGGTCGACCGGGTGACGAGGCTTCCCACGCTGGCCGGCATTCCCTCCAGGACGATGCTGAAGACGCCGGCCTCCTGAAGGGCGCGGGCGTCGTCGAGCAGCGCCTCCACCTGGGGAAGGCTCTTGCCCTGGACCCGGTAGCCGCCCATCGTGTTGACCGACTGGGGAGTGAGTCCGATATGACCCATCACCGGGATATCCGCCGCCACCAGCGCCCTGACCACCTCGAGCCGGGCTCTTCCTCCTTCGACCTTCACCGCCTCGGCGCCCGCCTCCTGCAGAAACCGGCCCGCGTTGCGCACGGCGTCGGCCGGCCCGGTGTGATAGGAGAGAAACGGCATGTCGGCCACCACGAGCGCGCGAGGTCGGGCCCGCGTCACCGCGGCGGTGTGGTGGAGCATGATGTCGAGAGTGACCGGCAGTGTCGTCTCGTGGCCCAGAACGACCATGCCGAGGGAATCCCCCACCAGGAGGATGTCCACGCCGGCTTCATCCAGAGCGCGCGCGGTGGGGTAGTCGTACGCGGTGAGGCAGACGATCCTGTCGCCGGTGCCCTTGCGCCCCCTGATCGAAGGCACCGTGATCTTTCCCTGCGTCCTGCCTGCTGTCCTGCTCACGACGTTCTCCTTTCTCCCCGCCGCGTGATACCGGTCGAGGGAAATGGCGAGCAGCCTGTGACTATCTCTTCGACATCGGCATGTAGTACTGGACTCCCTTGCCCATGCCCTTTATCTGCGCCACCAGGTCTTCGAGATCCGACTCGTTCTCGACGAAATCGATGTCGGTCGTGTTGATGACCAGCAGCGGGGTCTCCGTGTAGTGGTAGAAGAAGTAATTATAGGCCTGATTCAGGTCCTCCAGGTACTTTCCCGAAATCTCCGACTCGTAATCACGATGCCGCTTCTGGATTCGCTCCTGCAGCACGGCGGTGGAAGCCTGCAAGTAGATGACCAGGTCGGGGCGCGGCACCTTTTCTGAAAGCAGCGCGTAGAGCCGCTCGTACAACATCAGCTCGGAATCGTCGAGGTTAAGATAGGCGAAGATCTTGTCCTTGGCGAATATATAGTCGCAGAGCGTGAATTGCTGGAACAGGTCCGACTGTGACAGATCGCGCTGCTGCACGAACCGGTTGAGCAGGAAGAAGAGCTGCGCCTGAAAGGCCGCGCCAGGTTTTTCCTGGTAGAAGTCGCGCAGGAACGGGTTTTCGATCTGCTCTTTGACCTTCACCGCGTTGAACCGCGTGGCCAGCAGCTCCACGAGGCTCGACTTGCCCACGCCGATGGGTCCTTCCACTGCGATGAATCTTGAGTGCATGGCGGCGGATCTTATCGGAATCGACGGTTCAGTTCAACGATCCCATCGTTCCGGCCCCGCGAACAGACGCACCCAGGAGGTGCGGGGACAGGCTTCGAGCAGCGCGGAGACCGTCATCCCGCAACGGGGATGCAGCGCCAACGGAGCGATCTCGGCCAGCGGCGACAGGACGAACAGACGCCGGTGCATGCGCGGATGGGGGACCGTCAAGCCGGGCAGGTCCAGGATCAGGTCATCGTAGAGCAGGATGTCCAGATCGATCGGGCGCGCCCCTTCGGGCCCCTCTTCTCGCCGACGGCCGAGATCTTTCTCCACAGCGAGACAGGCGGCCAGCAGGTCAGCCGGAGCCGGCGCGCCGGCCACCTCGAACGCGCCGTTGAGCACAGTCCCGGGGCCGGTAAGATCCACCGGCTCTGTCTCATACACCGACGACACCCTGACGATGTCCAGACCGCGCCCGCGAAGCAGCCTGAGCGCTTCGGTCATGACATCGAGGCGCTCCCCGTCGCGCGACCCGGCGCCGATCCAGGCTCGATGAGGTAAGTTGTTTGAGGTCAACGATTCAGCGGAATGCTGCATTGAAAGAACTCCGGGGCCCGCATATATTAAGAAAATGCCCCCGATGCGTGTGAAGGTCCCGAGTTAACTGCTTGAATGAGCATCGGATGGTGGATTCCGGTCTGGGATTTTGAAGAGCTGCTCATATCCAGTTTGAAATGAGTCGGTTATGAGCTCACCTTCACACGCATCGGGGGCATTTTCTCATGTATTACCATCACACGAAAAGCCCCGGCAGTGTTGACGGGTCCGAGACCAGCTACTTATAATG
>DASROJ010000269.1:0-8425 GCA_035646975.1 Patescibacteria group bacterium | reverse complement strand
CACATTGTCCGTGAGGTCCTTCCACGTACCGGCTACGCCCGGCACCACTGCCTGACCGCCAAGTCGACCTTCGGTGCCCACCTCACGCGCCACTCGCGTAACTTCGGAGGCAAATGAACGAAGCTGATCAACCATCGTGTTGATGGCTTCCTTGAGCTGCAGGATTTCGCCGCTCACGTTCACCGTGATCTTGCGCGAGAGGTCGCCGCTGGCCACCGCGATGGTGACCTCGGCGATGTTGCGGACCTGGGCGGTCAGGTTGCTGGCCATCGAGTTGACGCTTTCGGTCAGGTCCTTCCAGACGCCGCCCGCGCCGGGCACGCGCGCCTGGCCGCCGAGCTTGCCGGCGGAACCCACTTCACGCGCGACACGGGTCACCTCCGAGGAGAACACGCCGAGCTGCTCGATCATCTTGTTGACGATGGCGGCCGAACGGAGGAACTCCCCCTCCAGCGGACGGCCGTCCACGTCGAGTCGCATGGTCTGGCTGAGATGCCCCTGGGCGACCGCCGCGATGGCGCCGGTCACCTCCGTGGTGGGTCGAAGCAGGTCGTCGATGAGGGTGTTGACCGATTCTTCCATCTCGCCCCAGGCGCCCTTGGAGTGGTCGAGCCGGGCGCGCTCGCGGGTCCTGCCTTTCTTTCCCACGACCTGGCCGACCCGCTGCAGCTCCTGGGCGAGCTTCTGGTTGGCCGCGACGATCTCATTGAAGGCGTCGGCGATCTTGCCATCCACGTCCGGCCAGTCATCCGGCAGCTGGACCGAGAAATCTCCGTTCTGCACCTTCTTGAGGGCCGAGAGCAGTTGACGCCTGCAGAACGCGGGATCGGGCTGTTTCCCGCTTGTTCCGAAGGCCGGCTCTATCGGACTGGTTCGTTTCTTCAAACTGTCTCCAGGAAGGCGGACAACCGCCCGCCCGCGTGAATCAAACAACCGAACATCCCTGAGCTCAATGACATGCGAGCAATCAACCTCAGGTAATGATTCGGGTCCGGGAAACCCTTTCCGGCCGGCCGACTCCGAAACCGGGGATCGGGGCCGGAAACGCCATTCCTGCTTGGAGCCTGGTGCCTCGAACGAGGGCTTTTCCCGATTCTATGGGACATTTTCGATCAGCACAAGCCGAACCTGAATCCTGTAAACACCTGACAGAACTGTCAGGTCGCCACCCGTATCGGCGGGCTGGGAGCCGCCCTCAGGGCGATGCCGACGCCGCCGAAGATCAGCGCCGCGGCGATCAACGTCTCGGTTCCCAGCCGCTCGCCCTGGAACAGCACCGCCACGGTCGAGGCGATCAGCGGCTGCAGGTAGATGAACAGGGCCACAAGGGAGGACTCCACCCGTTTGAGCGCCCAGGCGTTGAGGATGTAGGCGGCCACGGTGCAGAACACCACGACGAAGCCGGCCACCCACCAGACGCGGGCGGGCACCGCGGCCGGATCGAGCGACGCGAGCTGGGGGGCGCCGAGAATCGTGATGCCGACGGCGCCGAAGGCGAGCAGCTCCGCCGTCACCGCCAGGCTGCTGTGGCGCGAGAGAATGGGCTTGCTGATGACGAGAAAGAAGGAATAGGACATCCCGTTGGCGAGCGTCAGCAGATCGCCGAGCATCACGCCGCCGCCCAGATTCGCGCCGCTGTGGACGATGAGGTACAGCACGCCGCAGACGGAGAGCCCGATACCCGCGAGCTTCCGTGGCGTGGCGCGCTCGCGGCGCATCAGGATCGCGATGAGCAGCGTCGCCACCGGGATGCTCGTGTTGATGATCGCGGAATGGGGCGTGGCGGTGCGCGACAGTCCCTCGACGAAGCAGACCTGGTTGATCACCACGCCGAACACCGAGAACAGCGCGATGGAGGCGAGGTCGCGCGGCGAGCGCGGGAGCCGGGACCGCCTCGTGGCCACCACGAACGCCATCAGGAGCGCCGCGGCCGAGACGATGCGGATGGTCGCCCAGGCCCGCGGCGGCATGTAGTTCATGATGTAGCGCGCCGCGTTGTAATGCAGGCCGAAGAACACCTGCACAGCCACCAGCGCCGCCACCACCGCGGCGCGGGAGGCGCCGTGCTGCGGGTTCATCAGTCGCGCTTTTTCCGCTGGTTGGCGACGAGGACGCGCTTGCGCATGCGAAACGCCTTGGGGGTCACTTCGAGCAGCTCGTCATCGCCGATGTACTCGATGGCCTGCTCCAGGCTCAGCACGCGGGGCGGGATGATGTGGGCCGCCTCGTCCGCCGTCGATGCGCGCATGTTGGTGAGTTTCTTTTCCTTGGTGACGTTCACGTCGATGTCGCCCGGCCGCGAATTCTCCCCGACGATCATCCCTTCGTAGACCTGCTCGCCCGGCGCGACGATCATCACGCCTCGCTCCTGGATGTTCTCGATGGCATAGCTGGTGGCGCGCCCGGAGCGATCGGACACCAGTGAGCCGGTGGTGCGCCCCTTGATGTCGCCCAGCCACGGCTCGTGCCCGTCATAGATGTGGTTCATGATCCCGGTACCCCGCGTGTCGGTCAGGAACTGGGATCGAAACCCGATCAGCCCGCGGGAGGGGAGGCGGAACTCGAGCCTGACCCGCCCCGACCCGTGATTGACCATTTTCATCATGCGTCCGCGGCGGCCGCCGGCCAGCTCCGTCACCACGCCGATGTGCTCTTCGGGGCAGTCGATGACCAGCAGCTCCATCGGCTCGTGGCGGACGCCGTCGACCTGCCGCGTGATGACCTCGGGCTTACCCACCTGCATCTCGTACCCTTCGCGGCGCATCGTCTCGATGATGATCGCCATCTGCAGCTCGCCCCGCCCCGAGACCTTCAGCGTGTCGGGCGATCCGGTGTCCTCGACCTTGACGCTGACGTTGGTGAGGGCTTCCTTGTACAGGCGGTCGCGAAGGTGCCGCGAAGTGACGTACGTGCCTTCCTTGCCGGAAAACGGCGATGTGTTGGCCGAGAAGATCATCGAGAGCGTCGGCTCGTCCACGGTGATCACCGGAAGGGCAACCGGGTTTTCGGCGTCGGCGATGGTGCTGCCGATGCCGATGCCTTCGATGCCGGCCAGCGCCACGATGTCGCCCGGGCGCGCCTGGTCGATCGGCACCCGCTTGAGCCCCTCGTAGCCGAACAGGGTGGTGACCTTCGCGCGGATGATCGACCCGTCGGGCGAGACGACGCCGACCTGCTGTCCCACCACGACCCGGCCGTTGAAAACGCGGGCGATCGCGAGCCGACCCACGTAGTCGTTGTAGTCGAGATTCGCCACCAGCATCTGCAGCGTCATCGCGTCGTCGTACGACGGGGCGGGCACCCTGGCGATGATCTGCTCGAACAGCGGCTCGAGCGTTGTTTCCACGCCGTCGACGAGGCACTTGCCGGCGCGGGCGTTGGTGTAGAGGACCGGAAAGTCCAGCTGGTGATCCCCGGCGTCGAGATCGATGAAGAGATCGTAGATCTCGTCGAGCACTTCCTTGGCGCGGGCGTCGGGACGGTCGATCTTGTTGATGACCACCACGGGCGGCAGCCCGGATTCGAACGCTTTCTTGAGGACGAAGCGAGTCTGCGGCAGCGGCCCTTCAGACGCATCCACCAGGAGCAGCACCCCATCCACCATCGTGAGCGCCCGCTCGACTTCGCCGCCGAAGTCGGCGTGACCCGGCGTGTCCACGATATTGATCGTGGTGCCGCGGAATACGACGGCCGTGTTCTTGGCCATGATGGTGATGCCCTTCTCCCGTTCGAGGGACATCGAGTCCATGACCCGCTCGGCGACGTGGGCATTGGAGCGGAAAATGCCGCTCTGCCAGAGCATCGCGTCGACCAGCGTGGTCTTGCCGTGGTCGACGTGGGCGATGATGGCGATGTTTCGGATGTCCTCCCTCTTTGCGGGCGGCATCGTCGGGCCTCCGTGTCTCGTGGGAATCGAATGGAGGCGCGGAATCTACCACAGGGTCGAGGCTCCGTCCACATGCACTATAGTGAGTTCTGGAGGCCGCAATGAACGTTCGATCGCCGAATCATCGCGGACGGATGAAAATCCTCGTCGTCGTCGGGGTCCTGGCGCTGCTGGTTCTCGGCGCCGCGCTGGCCCTGCCCTTCCTCATCGATGTCAACAGCTACCGCGGACTCATCGAGTCGAAGGCCGAAGCGGCGCTGGGCCGCAAGGTGACGCTGGGTTCGATGTCGCTCAGCCTGGTGCCCACCTTCGGCATCGAGGTGAAGGACCCTCAGGTCGAGAACCTGCTCCGTGCCAGCTCCCTGATCGTCGGCGTGAGGCTGATGCCGCTTCTGTTCGGCGGGGCGATCGATGTGAAAAAGGTGGTGCTCGACCAACCCGACATCATCGCCACTCGCGGGGCCGACGGCCGGTGGAGTTTCGAGGGAATCGGCGGTGGACAGGGCGCGGGATCGCCGGGCGCCCCCGCACATCCGCCGCGCCCGTTTTCCCTGGCGCGGCTGATCATCTCGAAGGGGAAGCTGCATCTGCGCGATGAGATGCGCCGCGGAGCCCCCCTGGTTCTCGACTTCGATCTGGATCTCGACGCTGCGGTGAAGGGTTCCGGCGCGGGGGACCTCGGCGCCACCTTCGACGGGGCTCTCAAGGGCGATCGTCTCCAGTTCGATCTGCGCGGCAGTCTCGACCGGGCCGTGCCGCCGGCAGCCACGGCGTTCGACATCATCGTCGACAGCGCCGACATCGACATGGCGCGCGCCCGGGAGATCGTGACGGCCGTCGGTCAGCGGTGGCCGGTGCCCGAAGGGCTGGTGAGAAGCAAGTCCGTGAAGTTCGGCGCCCGGATGCAGGCCACCTTCTCCGGGGCCGGGCTTTCCTCGCTCGTGCTGACCGACCCGGTCGTGCGGGACGCCGATGTTTCCCTCGCGCGCGATCGGAAGGGACGCTGGAACTTCGATGCACTGTTCGAGCCCGGCGGCTCCCCGGCGGTGGCCGGCGGTGCGGCCCAGGGCCCCTCGATCATCGTGAGGAACCTGCGGGTGGGCGGCGGCAAAGTGTCGCTGCACGACGAGAGTGCGGGCCCCGGGGCCCCGGTCGATCTTTCGTTCAAGGATGTTCTTCTCGTCGTCGAGGAGTTCAATCGCGACCGGCCCCTGGGTCTGCAGCTCGCGGCCACCCTCGAGCCGCGCGGGGGATCGCTGGAAGTCTCGGGCAAGATGCCCCTGTCTTCGTCGGGTCCCGTCGATCTCACGGTGGACCTCAAGGATTTCGACGCCCACGCCCTGGCGCCCTATCTCGCGAGCCTGAGCGACCTGGATGCCCAGTCGGGCGCGATCACGATTCACATGAAGGTCACGGGCGTCTATCCCGGACAGGTGTCGGCATCCGGCGCCCTCGCGCTGGACGAAGTCAAGACGGCCTCCGCGCAGACGATCACGGGCAAGGCCGACTTCGGGATCACGGCGAGCGATGCGCTCAGGAAGCTCCAGATCGGCAGGCTCGACCTGAAGTTCAGGCGCAGCCAGATCTCCGTGCGCGGCTCGGTGACGCGGGGCGACGGCTCGACCCTGGTCGATCTCGAGCTGCCGGCCGCCTCGGTCGACGCCTCGGATCTGGCGAGCTTCGCGGCGCTCGCCGGCATGAAGTCCCCGGTGGAATTCTCGTCGAGCCGCCCGGTGAAGCTGCAGGCACGCGTGCAGGGCGACCTGGCCCATCGCCAGGATCTGAAGATGTCGGGCAGCCTCGACGTGGAGGAGTTCACCTTCAAGCTTCCCAACATGGACAAACCGATGCAGCAGGTGCGCGGGCGCGTGACACTGCGCGGCAATGGCTTCGATGTCTCCGGCTTCTCGGGTGTGATAGGACGCAGCGATGTCGGCGGGACCCTTTCGGTGAACGACCTCTCGTCGCCACGGGCAACCTTCGCGCTCACGTCACGCCGCGCCGACTTCTGGGAGCTGATGTCGTTTCTCAAGGAAGAGCCGGCCGCGGCCGGCGAGCGCCGCGCCGCGCAGAACACGCCGGCCGGCGACGATCTTCTTTCCCGTGTGTCGGCGCGCGGGACGCTGGCGATCGGCGAAGGATCGTTCGGCACGTTGAGTTTCACGGGTCTGAGCTCCACCATCGCGCTCGATCGCAAGGTCATGAAGCTGGATCCGGTCAGCATGAAGCTCTACGGTGGCTCGATGAACGGGTCGGCCTCGATGGACATGAACCGTACGCCACCGCTCTACACCGTCGACGCCAGGGCCGACGCCATCGACTCCGACGCGATGCTGGCCGCCAACATGCAGATGAAGGGGATGCTCACGGGCGCCCTGTCCGGCAGGATCTCGGTGACATCCTCCGGGACCACGCGCAACGATGCCTTGCGCAACGCCCGGGGCTCGGGCGATCTGCGCATCGAGAAGGGAAGAGTCGGCGCGCTGAACGTCCTGAAGGTTCTGAGCCGCGCGAGCGATCTGATGGGCGAGAAGAGCCTGAAGGAAGTCTCCGCCCGGGTGGCCAGGGAGGGCACCGAGTTTTCGTCGCTTTCCGCCTCTCTCGACATCGGCGGCGGCAAGATCCGTTCCAGGAACCTGTCGTTGATGTCGCCGGACATCGAGCTGTCGGACGATGGCGCCTTCGACATGCTGGCGGGGACCATCGACATCGCGGGACAGATCATCTTCTCGGAGGCTCTCAGCCAGGCGATGGTGCAGGAGCGGTCCAGGGCGGTGGACTATTTCTGGGATTCACAGCACGGTCGGGTCGATCTGCCGATCCGGATGACCGGACCGATCGGCTCGCCGAGCCCGAACATCGACTGGGGCTCGGCAGGCGGCAACCTGGCCCGCAGGAAAGTCGAAGACACGCTGCGCGACCGGCTCAAGAACACGGGGGCCGGCGGGCTGCTGGGCGGCCTCCTCGGAAAGCAGCCTGGGGGCAACCAGCCCGAGAGTCAGAACGGGCCCGCACAGCCGAAGAGCCCCGCGGGCGGCGCACCACCGGTGTCGGGCGATCTGGGCATCACGGTGGAAGAGAAGGGATTCTCCGGCAGCCCGCTCCTTCCGGGGCTGAAGGTCCGGGGCACGCTGACGGGCACGACCATCACCGAGGCGAACGCCCGCGTCACCGATGGCAACGGGCGAGTGGTCTACGAGCAGAGCCTGATGCAGAAGGTCAACAAGTACTACACCAATCATGAGCGCTCGGCCCCCGCGGCGATCGTTTTTCGCGTGGAGCTGGACGGCAAGCAGCTCCTCGGATCGGGCGGCGATCTCACCGTGAGAATCACCGTGGCCGACGCGGCCGGCGGGACCGCGGAAAAAATCGTGAGCGTGAGCCGATGAGAGCCGCCGCGGCCGCGACCTTGCTTTTCATGATCGCGCCCGGTGCATTCCCGGCCGCCGCCCCCGGGGTCATCGATCTGAAACGCCCCGACACCGGGGCCGCCGTGACCGTGCTCGCGACGATCGGCGGGGGTGAGCCGCTGGAGTGGGGCGGCACCCGGCTGGCCGGTGGCGACATCAACGGCGACGGCATCGCCGACCTCGTCATCGCGTCGCCAGGCGGCGCTGAAGATCGGCCCAGCCGGCGCGGACGTCTTTACGTGAAGTTCGGCAGCGTCGCACCGTTGGGACCTTCGCTGGATCGGACACTGCACCGCCTCAGGACACCGCCCGGAACGCCCGCCGCTTTCACGAGCGGGGCCGATGTGATCGTCGAGGGCTGGGATGACTTCGATCACCTGGGGCGGGCCCTGGCCGTGGCCGACATCGACGCGGACGGTTTTGCCGACATCATCGCCGGGGCGCCGCGGGCCGACGGACCAGGCAACGCCCGACCCGACTGCGGCGAGGTGTATGTCATTCATGGGGCGTCCACGCTGCCCCGGGTCATCGAGCTTTCGGCGGGCCCGGCGCCGGGTGTTCGGGTCAACATCATCATGGGACGCGCGCCCGGAGACGCCCTCGGGTCGTCGCTCGAAGTGGCCGATGTCAACGGCGACGGCGCGCTGGACGTCGTGGCCGGGGCTCCGCTGGCGGCCGGAATGGTCGGGGCGCTGGGCGCCATCAATGTCGGCGAAGTCTTCGTTCTCAGCGGTGGGCAGGCAATGCCGGCATTGATCGATCTTGCCGCGCCTCCCGCCGGCGCCGTCATCAGCGAGCTGCGCGGCGCCGATCCGGGCGACCAGGTGGGCAGCGCGGTGGCGGTGGGGGATTTCGATGGAGACAGCGTGGCCGACCTGGCCATCGGCGCGCGCGGCGGCGATGGCCCGGGCAACAGGCGTCCCGATGCAGGAGAGGTGTACCTCGTGTTCGGCGCCAGGACGATTTCCCGGTTGATCCTGCTGGGGATGCAGTCCGAGGCATTCATCGCGCCGGCCGGCATCGGCGATGGAGGCGGGGGGAGTCTTGCCTTTGGTGACGTCAACGGGGATGGGCGCGCCGATCTGGCCATCGGCGCGCCCATCCCCGTTGACGTCACCAAAGGCAAGAC
>DASROJ010000268.1:0-5221 GCA_035646975.1 Patescibacteria group bacterium | reverse complement strand
CCTTCGACACGCCGGCCGCGTCCGCTGCCATTCCAGAAAGGAATGGGGCTGGCCCACGAAGGTTACGCCGGGATCGATGGCTATGGATCCCACGCCTCGTTCGCGGCCATGGGCAGGCTCAAGACGATGGGGGCGGACTGGGTCGCGCTGAGTCCGTTCGGCTTCATGCGGGATCCCCGGGGTGAGGAAGTCTCGTTCCTTCGCGGCGAGGCCCAGAACGTCGGTGCGGAGAACGACACGGCGGTCCTGGCGACCATCGAGGCGGCTCATCGTCTCGGCTTGCGTGTCATGCTCAAGCCGCAGCTCTGGCTGCATGACGGACACTGGACCGGCGACATCTCGATGCGAACCGAGGAGTCCTGGCGCGGATTCTTTCTGCAGTACCGGGAGTTCCTCATGCACTACGCCTTGCTGGCCGCCGCGGGCAGGGCCGACCTGCTGGTGGTCGGCGTGGAGATGCAGAGCGCCTCACGCAGGGAGAAGGACTGGCGCGCATTGATCGCACTGACGCGCGCGATGTACGACGGACCGCTGACCTACTCCGCCAACTGGGGGGAGGAATTCGAACGGATCGGATTCTGGGACGCCCTCGACTTTGCTGGTCTGGATTGCTATTACCCGCTGGACGCGGACCCGGAGGCAGGTGACGACGCTCTGTCGGCGGGCGCCCGCTCGATCGCGCAGCGGGTGGAAAGGGTTGCCCGGAGCGCGGGGCGGCAAATCATTCTCACGGAGGTGGGGTTTCCCGCCCTGGCGTCCGCGTGGGTGGCGCCGCACGACGATCGAACAGGTCGCGCCGCCGACCCGGAGGCCCAGGCCCGCGGCTACCGGGCGATACTCGCGGCCTTCTGGGATCGCCCCTGGCTCGCAGGTCTCTTCTGGTGGAAGTGGCCGACCACCCCCGAAGCCGGGGGGCGTGACCCGCTGTTCAGCCCGAGAGGGCGACCGGCAGAGCGTGTGCTTTCCGACTGGTATACCCGGGCCCGCCGGGTTGTGGGGGATTGGCCTGTGGCCGTGGAAAATGGTCTAGTCCAATAAGACCAAGTTCTTGACAGGCGGGTACCCGCTGGCCTCATAATGGCTCTCATGATACCGATCCGCGTCGAACACGAGGCAGGCCTCCCGATCTACCTTCAGATCGCGCGCCAGTTGAGCGCCGCGATCGAGGCCGGCACACTCGCCCCCGGGGACCGCCTGCCGACGAGCCGCGCGCTCTGCATGAAAGTCGGAGTCAACCGGCTGACCGTTTCGCGCGCCTACAGGGATCTCATCGAGCTCGGCCTGGTGACGTCTCACGTCGGGCGCGGCACGTTCGTGGCGAGCACGCCGCGCATCCAGGCGTCCGGCAAGGAGTCGATCCCGCCGTCCCAATCCTTCAGCGACGCACCTGCTCCGGACCTGCCATTGCCGTGGGGCACGCTGTTCTCCCGCACTTCGGAGCGCGCCATCGAGGGCGGGCTGCCACCCGCCGCCTACGGCGCCACGGAGCCGGGAGTCATCTCGTTCGCGTCGCTGTTCCCCGACCCGTCGCTCTTCCCGGTGGAGCCGTTTCGAGCGGCACTCGATGGCGTGCTGAGACGTCAGGGCCACCGGATACTGGGTTACGGGCCGCCGGCCGGATATCCTCCGCTGCGAAAGATGATCGCCCGCAATCTTCGCTCACGTGGCATGGCCGTCACGGAGGAGGAAATCGTCGTGACGAGCGGCTCCCAGCAGGGGATCGATCTCGTCGCCCGGGCGCTGCTCGATCCCGGCGACGTGGTGGTGGTGGAGAACCCCACGTACACGGGCGCCGTGCAGGTGTTCCACTCGTACGGGGCGCAGCTCAGAGGGGTTCCGGTGGACCAGGAAGGGGTGATCGTGCCGCTTCTCGAAGAGGCGGTTCAACACCGCCGCCCGAAGCTCATCTACCTGATGCCCAACTTCCAGAATCCGACGTCCGAGACCATGAGCCTGCGCCGGAGACGCGCATTGATCGACATGGCGGCATCCCGGCGTCTCGCGATACTGGAAGATGACTTCGGTGGCGACCTTCGGTTCGAAGGCGAGGACCTGCCTTCTCTCAAGGCGCTGGATCTGGGCGGCAAGGTCATCTACCTGTCGACCTTCGCAAAGAAACTGCTGCCCGGTCTGCGGATCGGGTGGATCGCCGCGCCGCGGGAGATCGCCGAGCGCCTCGTGCGCCTGAAGAAGATCACCGACTACAGCACCAGCCTGCTGCTCCAGGCGGCCCTGCACGAGTTCTGCAAGCAGGGGGACCTCGACCGGCATCTCATCAATGTCGTGGAGAGGTACCGCGAGCGACGGGATGCGATGCTGTCGGCGATGAAGCGGGCATTTCCTCCCGATGTCCTCTGGAGCCGGCCCAAGGGAGGGCTCGTGGTCTGGGTCACGCTGCCGCCCACGGTCGACGCCGACGAGGTCGCCGAAGACGCCCGTGCCAGGGGAGTGATGGTTGGAAGGGGCGACCTGTTCTACGTGGACAGCAGCACCGGCCAGAATCTCAGATTGACCTTCTCCCAGGTGACGCCGCGCGAGATTCATCGCGGAATACGGGTGCTGGGAGACATCATCAAACAGAGGATCAGGACACGGCGCGCGGAGCGCAGGGCCACCGCGGGCGAGTCGATGCCTCTCATCTAGGAGGAGGAATCATGGCTGGCGACAACGCGCAGTTCGGCACGCTTCGGCTCAAGACGGGCCTCGCTGAAATGCTGAAGGGTGGCGTCATCATGGACGTGGTCAATGCCGACCAGGCGGTCATCGCGGAAAAGGCCGGCGCGGTGGCGGTGATGGCCCTCGAGCGGGTGCCGTCCGATATCCGCGCCCAGGGGGGCGTCGCCCGGATGGCCTCCGTGAGCAAGGTTCGCGAGATCATGCGCGCGGTGACGATCCCCGTGATGGCGAAATGCCGCATCGGCCACTTCGCCGAGGCCCAGATCCTGCAGGAGATGGGCGTGGATTACATCGACGAGAGCGAGGTGCTCACGCCGGCGGACGAGAAACATCACGTCGACAAGTTCGCATTCAAGATTCCGTTCGTCTGCGGAGCGAGGGACCTGGGCGAAGCGCTGCGACGCATCGGCGAGGGGGCCGCGTTGATCCGGACCAAGGGGGAGGCCGGCAGCGGCAACATCGTCGAGGCGGTCCGGCACATGAGAAAGCTGACCGAGGGAATACGCCGGTTGACGACGCTGCGAGAGGACGAAATGATGTCGGAGGCCAAGGATCTCGGAGCGCCGCTCGAGCTGGTGCGCTGGGTGGCGGCCAACGGACGGCTGCCTGTGCCGAACTTCGCGGCGGGCGGCATCGCAACGCCGGCCGATGCGGCATTGATGATGCAGCTGGGGGCCGAATCGGTCTTCGTGGGCTCGGGGATTTTCAAGTCGGCCGACCCGACGCGCCGCGCGGATGCCATCGTGAAGGCCACGACCTATCACGCAGACGCACGCGTCCTCGTCGAGGTATCCCAGGACCTCGGCGAAGCCATGCCCGGGATCGAGATGAGCACGTTGAAGGAAGAACAGCTGCTCCAGAAACGAGGCTGGTGAATCGGATGCCGCACGCGCTGCCGATAGGAGTTCTCGGGCTCCAGGGTGATTTCGAGGCCCATGCCAGGGCGCTCGATGACGTCGGCGAGCCCGCGAGGATCGTCAGACGGGCGGAGGAGCTCGCCGGGATCTGCGGGCTCATCATTCCGGGTGGCGAGAGCACGACCCTCGTGAAGCTCATGAACGACTGTGGCCTCGTCGAGCCGTTGCGGCGTCTTCATGCCGCCGGCACGCCCGTCTATGGCACGTGCGCCGGAGCGATCCTGCTCGCCACGAGGGTGACCGGACCGGAGCAGTTCTGCCTTGCCTTCATCGACATCGATGTGGAGCGGAACGCCTATGGCCGCCAGCTCGAATCGTTCGAAACGACGATGGGCAGCATGGAGCCCGACAGCGGGCTGACGCTGGACGAAGGGGAAGGTCGGGCACCCGATCGGCTCGAGCTGATCCTGATCCGGGCTCCGCGCATCCGCCGATGCGGCCCGGAGGTTCGAGTGCTGATCCGCCATTCCGGCGAGCCGGTCCTGGTGCGGCAGGGGACCGTGCTGGCGGGGACCTTTCACCCGGAATTGGGCCGCGAGCGCAGTATTCACCGCTACTTCGCGGCCATGGCCCGAAGGGCGGCGAAGGCCGCCTGAGGGGGTCTTGACTCCGGGGGCAACTCCTCCAATATTCCCACTTCGCCATGATCAGGAAACTCGGGGAAACTCTTGTCGACTCGGGCAATATCACCGAAGCGCAGCTTCATCGCGCTCTGACCGCGCAGCTGGTATTCGGGGGGCACCTCGGGACGAGCCTCCTGGAGCTGGGATACCTGGACGAGGAAACGCTGGGTGAGACGCTTTCCGGCATGTTCGGGGTCCCCTATGCGGATTTCGAGACACTTTCAAAGGTTCCCTATTCGGTGATCCGAAGCATGCCGGCGCGTCTTGTCGAGAAGCACAAGGTGGTGCCGTTGCGGATGGAAGGGAAGGTGCTCCATCTCGCGATGATCGATCCCAAGAACCTGCTCGCGCTGGATGAGATCTCGTTCGTCACCGGCTACCGAATCGTTCCCTGGGTTTCACCTGAAGTCAGGGTCGTCCAGGTGCTGGAGAAGTACTACAACATGCCCCGCTCGCAGCGGTTCACGACGCTGGCGCGCGAGCTGTCGCGGCTCCGCTCGCGTCGGGAGACGCTGCGTCCGTTGCAGAGCGATGAGGTCGTTCTCGACGCCGAGGCGCGTCCCGTCCGGGCACCGCGCCGCGCGGAAACGGCCGCGGAGACGCGTCCGGGTGTCCGAATGGCGGAGACTGCCGGCGCGGGAGGGTCGTCCTCGACGGTCACCTCAGCCCCCCTCGGCGAGGTCACGACGGACCACTGGGAAAAGTACGGCTACGGTCGATCATGGCGTGAAGTGGCCGAAGCGATCGAGAGCCAGTCGCCGGCGGAAGAACTGCATGCCGAGGAGATCGACACACGCCCCCAGCCGGTGGCCAAGCTTCCAGCGGTGCGGCGGGAGACGCCGGGTACCGCGCAGGGCTCCTCGCTCGCCGATGTGTCCCGGAAGCTCGCAAGCGCCGAGAGCGTCGATGAGATCGTGTCGCTGACGCTGGGTTACGTCGGTGCCCGGCTGCGGCATTGCGTCTTCTTTGTCGTGAAAGGTGATCGCGCGATGGGATGGGCGGGCC
>DASROJ010000267.1:0-8762 GCA_035646975.1 Patescibacteria group bacterium | reverse complement strand
CTGTTCGCCACCGCGGCGGGCGCCTACTTCGTCTTTTTCAGGCCGACCCTCGAGGGAAGCGAGCGGGCCGTCCCGCAATCTTCGGTGGCCGCACCGACACCGGCTCCACCCGCTTCTCCGGAGCCGGCTCCCGCGCCGCCGCGGGACAGGACACCACCGGCGCCCCCCGCGCCGAAGCCGGCCAGAGTGGTGGCGCTCAGGACCGGGAATCCCGGAGCCCTGAGCGTGCAGGAGTTCGCAGTGGGCCGGCGTCTTGCCAACGGAGTGGCGACGGACGGCGAGTCGCCGTTCGGCCTCTGGCAGGTCGTGTCGTTTTCCACTCGCGTGCTTGGCGCCCGCAACGGTGACCGTATCGTCCACGTCTGGCTTCATGACGGCAGGGTCATGCAGTCGATCGAACTGAAGCTTGGAGGGGCCAGCTGGCGAACGCACAGCCGCAAGACCCTCGGCAAGGTCGGCGAGTGGGCCGTGGAGGCGCGTGACGGCGAGGGCAGGGTGCTCGCCCGATCGACCTTCACCTGTGTGGCGGCGGGAACTTGAGGTAGGATATCGCCTCCCCGGCGTTGCGTTTCGCAGCGGCCGGACCCAGGAGGTGCCCCGATGCCCATCGGAAGTCTGTGGCTGCCCGTCGTCGTCTCTGCGGTGGCAGTGTTCATCGCCAGCTTCATGATTCACATGATGCTCAAGTACCACAAGGCCGACATCAAGTCGCTGCCCAACGAGAACGCCGTGCGCGAAGCGATCGCCAAGGGCAACCCGTCGCCGGGTCTCTACTTCACTCCCTACTGCAAGGATCACGCGAACATGAAGGACCCTGCGATCCAGAAGATGTTCGAGACAGGGCCGGTCGCGGTGGTCACGGTGATGCCGAAGGGCATGCCCGTGATGCCGAAGCACCTCTCCCAGTGGTTCGTGTACAGCGTCGTGGTGAGCTTCGTGGCGGGGTATGTCGCGCGCCACACGCTGCACCCCGGCGACGACCCGATGCAGGTCATGCGGGTCACCGGCACCGTCGCCTTCGCGGCCTACTCGTTCTCGCACGTGAGCGATTCGATCTGGAAGGGCCAGCCGTGGGGAAACACCGCGCGCGCGATCCTCGACGGCATCATCTACGCCGTGGTCACCGGGCTGACGTTCCGGCTCCTGTGGCCCGCCGTGTAGCCGTCGCCATCAGGACATCACCCGCGGAGACGGTCTGCCCGATGTGAAAGCCGTTTTCCAGCAGCGCGAGCAGCTCGTCGCGCCCCAGCGGGTTGGTCTTCGTGTCGGAGTCGTCGATCCGTGTTCGTCCCGTCAGCCGCCGTCGCATCCGCGAGAGCGAACTCCGCAGGCGGGTAATCAGCGGCGGCGGTGGCGCGGGATGATGAAGACTCTGCATGATTCCGAGCAGTCCGCCGTCGCGCAGCACGCGCCGGGCTTCCGAGAGCACCGCGACCGGATCGAACGAATGGTCGAGCGTCTGGATCAGGAGCACCAGGTCGAACGATCCGTTGGCCAGCGGAAGCCGTTCACCCACACCGCGCAGGAAGACGCCGGCATCGCCCGGAGCGGGCGGCAGCGGGAGAGGATCGATGCCCCAGTAGAGCCGGCCCGGCAGATGACGGCGCATGTTGCCGTCCCCGCATCCGATCTCCAGGACGGTCGCACCGAGCGGTGCGCCGAGAAGCTCGAAGAAGCTGCGCGACAGATCGGCCACCACGCCGTGCAGCGCTTCCGCCCGCGGGCTTCGATCCCACGTCTGCACCCGCCATTGCTGCAGCAGCTCCAGCTTCTCGCGCCATCGCGACCATTCGGGTTCGGGGGTTGCGGAGCGCCACGGGAACAGCTCGGGGACGCCCGAAACCACCGCGAAGCCGGCGCCGCAGGAGGCGCAAGACAGCCCGCCGTCCCCGTCGTCGCCGCCGCCCCCTCCATCGTTGTCACGCAGGGGGCCGCGGCAGAGCGGGCAGGCCAGCTTCGCGAGCAGCTCCGCGGGCAGGATGGCGGTCGTCACGATCGGGTGCAGAAGTAGACGATTTCGTCGGCCATGATTCCCATCCTCACGACGTTGTTCGACCCGACGACCTCCGAGGCGGAAAAACAGCGCACCTGGAAGCCGGCCTCCACGAGCCGGTCCTCGTAGTCCGCGCCGTAGTACCGCACATGGTCGTGCTGTCCGAACAGCCGTTGCCGTTCGGCAGGATCGGTGATCGAGAGGTCCTCGACGGTCGTTCGGCCCCGGGTGGGCACCTGCAGCACCGCCCACCCGCCGCCGTGCAGCACGCGGCGGAGCTCGCGCATCGCCCTGCGGTCATCCGGGACATGCTCGAGGACATGGCTGCACAGGATGACGTCGAATGTCTCGTCGGGGTAGGCGATGTTCGTGATGTCCATCTCGATCATCGCCTCCGGGTTGTGCAGGTCGGCGGAGAGATAGTCGACCCCGCGCAGCCGGCCGAGCCGGGAGGCGAGGATCGGCTCGGGGGCGACATGGAGCAGCCGTCTCGTCCTGCCCGAGAAAAGGTCGGTGTGTTTCTCGAAGAAGACCCAGAGCAGCCTGTGCCGCTCGTAGCTCCCGCACACGGGGCACACCGCGTCGGCTCGAGGGACGACACCGGCCGGCAGGAAGCCCCGCACATGGCTGCGGCAGACCGGACAGAACCGGGAACGACCGTAATGGATCGCCCTGCGATACAAAGGGCGCAACGGATCCTTCAGCGACGGGGGAACGGCGCCGGCGAGCCTCCGCAACGTTGCCCCCCCGCTCAAGAGGCACGCCTCGCCGTGACGGTGTAGCTGGCCGTCTCCTCCGGGTGCCCGCTGCGACGGTCCAGCAGCGGCGCCAGCGACTGTCCCAGGTACCAGAGAGGCATCCAGAGCATCCTGCGAAGGGCGCCGGCCGATCGCGCCGTGTGATAGTTGAACTTGAGCACCCATGTCTGCCAGAAGCCGGTGGTCTCGCGCACCTGCCTGTCGACGAATCCCGCCTTTCCCAGCAGGTGCTCGAGGCCATGACGCGTGTAGCGGTAGTAGTCGCTCGGCGCTTCGTGGACTTCCCACATGAAAGGGACGGTGAGGAAGAGCGAGCCCCCCGGCCGGAGGATTCGGTGGCACTCGGCCAGGAACAGACCCGGCTCGCGCAGATGTTCCATCACCTGGAAGGCCACCACGGTGTCCGCGCAACCATCCCTCAGCGGCAAGCGTTGCGACAGGTCGGCGAACAGGTTCACGCCGGAGCGATCATGCAGGCTGTTCTCCCAGTCCACTCCGACGTACTGGGTCGCGGTGGCGAGGATGTCGGGCCTGTACTGCGCGGTGCCGCATCCCAGATCCACGACGCGCCCCTTGATGACGTGCCGGCAGCTCTCGAAGGCCATGTTGTTGATCTTCATGGCCAGCCAGTTGTGCGAAGACCGGTCGATGCTATTCATCCACCGTGTACCGGTTCCTTCCGCTTTCCGCGGGATTGCCACCGATGATCGTATTGCCGCGATACTCCCGCCGGGAAACCACGCTGCCGATCGACACGAAGCAGTCCTCGGGGATGAAGACACCCGGAAGGATGACCGCGTTGAGCGCCACGCCGGTGTTTCTTCCGAGCTGAACGGGGCCCAGGATCAGGCACTGCTCGTCTTCGGCGACCATCGGGCCGAAATAGATTTCGCGGTTGCGCGGGTCCTTCCTCGACTGGTAGTGGTGGCTGAACGCGTAGATCTTCGAGCCTGCCGCGACGTTGCAGCGGTCGGAGATGTAGACGCCCGCGGAGATTCCGGAGATGATGCAGTGGGGGGCGATGTGCACGAACTCACCGATGTGAATCACTCCCGGCTCGCCCTCGAACCGCGGGTTTTCCAGGACGATCTTCTCGCGGCCCGACGTGTCGATGCCGGCCAGCAGGATGACGCCGCGATCGATCCAGGTATGGTCGCCGATCCAGATGTGCTCCGGGCCCTGGAACAGCACGCCGGGCTCGATGATCACCCCCTCGCCAAGGTGCCTCAGACGGGTCTTCCAGTAACGGCGACGAAGGTCGTAGCCGATCGCGCCCGGCAGGTAGAACACCACCATCCGCCACAGCTCGGGGAAAAGACTCGCGATTTTACGGATCCTGCTCAGCATCTTTGTCTTTATCCGATCAGGCAAGGAAGGTTGATGCAGCCCGCCACCGCGGCGTCCGCGTTGGGGCAGTCGGCGATGCGCCCCGGCACAGGATGGATGTTGCTCTCGAACCAGACCCCGGGGCTCACGCCCAGGGACTCCTCGGCCCAGCGCAGGTCCCGCTTCTTTTCAGGCGACACGATCACCGGGTATCGGAGAAACACCGGCACGGAACCCTCCACGACCAGGGGCGCGCGCAATCCCGTCTGCTCGCACCAGCGGTCCCATCTCAGGGCCGTCTGCCGCCGCAGGGCGTTGTAGGCGTCGATCTTGCGAAGCTGGTTGCGGCCGACGGCGGCCACGGGCGCCGGCATCTTCTGTCCGTAACGCGCCGGCTTGATGCCCCTCTCTTCTTCCTCGGTCGTGGAGATGACCTCCTTGGCGCCGTAACGTCGCTGCGCGAGCTCGGCGAGCACCCATCGACGCGGGTGCTTGAAGCGATAGTAGTTCAAGAGCAGGGTATTGAGCTGCCGGTCCACGCTGTCTTCGTCAGGAAGGGGAGCGCGGTCAAAGAACGACTTGAGCCGGGCGCCGAGCGCGTCGTCGTTGGTCACCGCGAGGCCTCCCATCACCGTATTGAGCACCTTGGACTGCTCGCAGCTATAGAAAGCCACGTCTCCGAGATTGCCGACCTTGCGTCCCCGGTATTCCGCCCCCGTCGCGTGCGCGCAGTCTTCGATCACCCGCAGGTGGCGCCGGCGCGCCAGGTCGAGGATCGCGTCGTAATCACGGCAGACCAGCCCGTAGAGATGCTGCAGCAGGATGGCGCGGGTGCGCGGCGTGATTTTCTCCTCCGCGCGAGCCGCATCGAGTCCGTACGTGTCCAGCTCGATGTCGGCGTAGACCACCTTGACCCCGGCATACTTGAACGCGTTGGGAACCACCACGCAGGTGTATCCGGGAACGATGACTTCATCTCCGGGGGAAAGCCCCAGCGCCTCGATGCAGGCGCTCAGCGCGACACGGCCCCCGAGAAACGCGAAGGCATGACGGGAGCCGTTCCAGCGCGCGAACTCGGCGGCGAAGCTGTTCGTCTCTTCGAGGTCGGTCCATCGCGATCTCTGCTTGAGCCACGCGCGGGCGATACGGACGTCGTCCTTGTCCAACGTCATCGATCCGAGTGACGGCATGGCCAGCGGGCGGCCTGCCAGCACCGTGGTGAGGTTCCTGGCCCGGTTCATCACGAATCGTCCGGCTGCACCGATCGGTTTCACAGCCAGAGCACCCGGGTCATCGGCGTCCACACGATCGCGCCGAAGGCGCTTCGTGGATTCCGGATTTGATGTTGATGATGAGCACTCTCACCTTGTCGGCTTCCGACGCACGATACTATCATTATGTAATGCCCTCGACCCGGAGGACGCAAGGCACGCCGGAGCCGCATCAAGGCCTGCGTCAGACCGCGGCAGGCGGGGTCTTCTGGGGCGCCTCCACCCAGGGGTTGCGGCAGCTCATCCAGCTCGCGGTCACCGCCATACTCGCGCGTTACGTCCTGCCCGAACAATTCGGTCTGATGGGGATGGCCTCGGCGGCCATGGCCTCCGTGGCGCCATTCAACGAGATGGGCATGGGGGCCGCGCTCGTGCAGAAACGCGAGCTCGCGCGGGGACACGTCGCGGCCGTGTTCTGGGCGCAGATGGGCGCAAGCGTCGCGATGGGGGCCGCCATCGCGCTGGCGGCGCCGCTGATCGCGGCCTTCTTCAAGCGCGAAGAGCTGGTGCCGTTGCTGCGCGTCCTGAGCCTGAACCTTCCGCTCGGCGCGGCCGCCTCGGCGCCCCAGTCGCTGCTGCTCCGGGACCTTCGGTTTCGCAGCCTGGCCCTGGTGGAAACGGGTGTTCTCGCGGTAGCGGGGACGACCGCGGCGACCCTCGCCGTGGCGGGGTGGGGGGTCTGGAGCCTGGTGGCGCAGTCGCTCATCGCGAGCCTTCTCACGGCGGCCTGCGTGCTGATGCTGGCGCGCTTCAATCCTCTGTCGCGCGCGTCGGTCCCGACCTTTTCGCAGCTGCGCGAGCTGTCCAGCTTCAGCGGGCCGCTGGCCGGCTACCAGATCCTCAACTTCGTGTCGCGCAACATCGATGACGTGCTGATCGGAAAGTTCCTCGGCGCGACGGCCCTGGGTTACTACTCGCTGGCCTACCGGGTCATGATGTACCCGCTCCAGAAGGTGAGCGGCACCATCGAGCGGGTCTTCTTCCCGGCCTTTTCCACGATACAGGACGACCCCGCGAGATTGAGCCGGGCCTACGTGAAAGCGGCGCAGTTCATCGCCCTGATCACGTTTCCGATGATGGCGGTGATGATGGTGGCCGCCCCGGAGATCACGCGCGTGCTGTTCGGCCCCGGCTGGACCCAGGCCGTTCCCTTGATTGCGATTCTTTCCGCGGCGGGACTTGCCGGCTCCATCGGCACCACGGTGGGCAACATCTACCTTGCCACCGGCCGCTCGGACCTGATGCTGAGATGGGGTGCGTTCGCCTCGGCCTGCTCCGTCGCCTCGATCGCCATCGGATTGATCTGGGGCGTGCTCGGCGTGACCATCAGTTTCACGATCATGTCGCTGATCCTCTGGCCCATCTCCCATTACTTCGCCAACAGGCTGATCGGTCTGTCGTTGACCGATTTCTACCGGAGCCTCCTGCCCCCGGCCGTGCTGGCGGCAGTCATCGCCGCGTTGATCGCGCTGTTGCGCCTGGCGTGGGCGCCGGTGGGCCCGGCTTCCCAGACGGCATTCCTGCTGGTGGGCGGCGGCATCGCCGCCTGCGTGTACGGTTCGTGCTTCCTGTACGGGAGTCCTCGCGTGCTGTCCGAAGCGGTGAACGTCGCTCGCGAGACCTTCAAGGGGGTCGCCAGACGCCGGCCGGCATGAGCGTGGCCGTTTGCCGTTTCTGCCCTGCAGCCTGTATCCTTCACGCCTCATGGACTGGTCTGCCGGCACGAAACTTGGACCCTACGAGATACTCGCGCCGATCGGCGCCGGCGGAATGGGGGAAGTCCATCGCGCCCGCGACACGCGTCTGAATCGCGACGTCGCCATCAAGGTGCTTCCCGCCGCTCTGGCCGGACAGGAGCAGCTGCGGCTGAGGTTCGAGCGCGAGGCCAGGGCGATTTCCTCGCTGAACCATCCGAACATCTGCACGCTGTACGACGTGGGCCACACCGCCACGAGCGCCGGGGCGCAGGGGGAGGCCGGCGGGCAGCTCCACTACCTGGTCATGGAGTTCCTCGAGGGGGAGTCGCTCGCCGACCGGCTACAGAAAGGTGCACTGCCGCTCGCCGAGGCGCTCAAGTACGGCCGCCAGATCGCCTCGGCGCTGCAGGCGGCCCACCGGCAGGGGATCATCCACCGCGATCTGAAGCCCGGCAACGTCATGATCACCCGCGCGGGGGCAAAGCTGCTCGATTTCGGCCTGGCGAGGACCGCGGCCGGCGACGCCCCGCCGGTTGGCGCCTCGCCGGTGGGCGGTCCCCTCGACTCGAGCCGCGCCGGCTCGCAGATGGCGACGGCCCTGGCACCCGAGCAGGCCCCCCTCACCGCCCAGGGAACGATCCTCGGGACGTTCCAGTACATGGCGCCCGAGCAGCTCGAAGGGGCCGATGCCGACGCGCGCACCGACATCTTTGCGCTCGGGGCGGTGCTCTACGAGATGTCGACCGGCAGGCGCGCGTTCCAGGGCAAGACCCGCACGAGCCTCATCGCGGCCATCGTGTCATCACAGCCGGCGCCCATCTCGACGGTGACGCCGATGACACCGCCCGCGCTGGACCATGTCGTGCAACGCTGTCTCGAAAAAGACCCCGACGACCGATGGCAGAGCGCGCAGGACGTGGCCTCCGAGCTTCAGTGGATCGGCGAGTCCGGCTCGCAGGCCGGCGTGGCCGCGCCGGTGACGTTGCGCCGTGCGACGCGGGAGAAGCTGGCGTGGGGAGTGGCGGCGGTCCTGGCTCTTGCATCGTTGCTGCTCGGACTCGGATACCTGTCGAAGCCGGCGCCTGCCGTCCAGCGCGCGTTTCGCGCAACGCTGACCCCGCCGCCCGACACCGCGCTCATCCCGTTCGACACGGCAGGACTGTCGCTTTCGCCCGACGGCAGGACGCTCGCGTTCGTCGCCGCGGGCAGCGACGGCAGCAAGAAGATCTGGCTGAGGGATCTGGCCGAGATGAACGCGCGTCCCGTGCCGGAGACCGACGGAGCCGCCTATCCATTCTGGTCACCGGATGGAAGGAACCTCGGCTTCTTTGCCGACGCGAAGCTCAAGACCATCGACCTGCGGGGCGGCTCGCCACGCGTTCTCGCCGATGCGCCGACAGGCCGGGGGGGCTCCTGGAGCCGCGACGGCGTGATCCTGTTCGCGCCCAACATCACGTCGCCGATCAACCGGATTCCCTCCGATGGCGGCAAGGCCGAGCCGGTGACCCGGTACGAACCCGCCACGGAAGTCACGCATCGCTGGCCGGTTTTCCTTCCCGACGCGCGGCATTTCCTCTACTTGGCGCGCAGTCGCGTCGGAGCAAATCGTGAGGTCGGGCGCCTCATGCTCGCGTCACTCGACACCGCCGAAGCCTCAGTGCTGATAGACGACGCCTCCAACGCGTTGTATGTGCAGCCGGGGTACCTGGTCTACGGA
>DASROJ010000266.1:0-13259 GCA_035646975.1 Patescibacteria group bacterium | reverse complement strand
CATCATGTCCGGATCAACAGCGAGGGATGGCGCGATCGGGAACGATCACCGGAAAAGCCGCCGGGGATTTTCCGGATCGTGGTCCTCGGCGACTCGTTCACCTGGGGGCATGGCGTGGAAGACGAGGAGATCTTCACGCGGCGGCTCGAGCAGAAGCTGTCCGGCGTGGAGGTGCTCAACATGGGGTTGAGCGGCAGCTCGACGGATCAGCAGCTTCTCATCCTGAAGCGCGACGCCCTGGCCTTTCATCCCGACGTCGTCATCGTCATGATTTGCCGCAATGATTTCCTGGCAAACACCGGCACGATGGAAGGACCGTACGGAAAGCCGGCCTTCGTGCTGCAGCAGGACGGCAGCCTGCGTCTGACCCATGTGCCCGTGCCCGATCTGACGACCGCGGCGCGGGCGCATGGCTGGCTGCGGCGCCAGTCGGCTCTCTGGAACCTCATCGAGTCCACCTGGAATCAGAAGGACGACGACAGCTCCACGAGGACCTACGACCGCAGGCAGGCCTCCTACGCGCTGATGCGCGCGCTGCTCAAATCGATGCGGGACGAGGCGGCCCGCGGCGGCGCCCGGCTCGCCCTCGGCATCGTGCCATCCAACGCGCACACCTACTTCGATCCGGTGCCGGCGCTGGAAGCCGAGCGGGTGCGCGTGATCAAGGAGATCGGCGGATCGGAAGGCATCCCCGTCCTCGACCTGGTGCCGGCCTTTCGCGCAGGCGCCCGGGACCCGTCAACCGGCGGGCGGATCGACCTGCATTATCGCGCCGACCAGCACTGGAACCGCCGCGGGCATGAGCTGGCGGCCGACGAGATGGCGCGCCTGTTGAGGCAGGCCGATCTGATTCCCTCTCACTCCGCTCCGTAATCGCTGGACATCCAGGGTTGATTGCCTTTTAATCACTGGGTCCTGGAGGGCGACGCATGCCTGACAAGGCTGACACGGCCAAAACCGGATTCATCCGTGACCTGGGTTTGTGGGATTCCACCATGATCGTCGCCGGGTCGATGATCGGCTCCGGCATCTTCATCGTCTCCGCCGAGATCTCGCGACAGGTCGGCTCCGCCGGAGGCCTGCTCGCCACCTGGATCATCACCGGCCTTCTCACGATCACCGCAGCCCTGTCGTACGGGGAGCTGGCGGCGATGATGCCGAAAGCGGGCGGACAGTACGTCTACCTGCGCGAAGCCTGGTCGCCGATGTTCGGCTTCCTGTACGGCTGGACCCTGTTCCTGGTGATCCAGACCGGCACGATCGCCGCCGTGGCCGTAGGGTTTGCCCGGTATCTCGGCGTTTTGTTTCCCTCGATCTCCCCCACCGGCTGGATCGTCGGGCCGTTCAACCTCTCGCATGACTATGCCGTGAGCCTTTCGACACAACAGCTCGTCGGCGTGCTGATGATCCTGCTGCTGACCTGGATCAACACGCGCGGGTTGAGGCTCGGCAAGCTGATCCAGAACACCTTCACGGGCGCCAAGACCCTCTCGCTCATCGGGTTGATCCTTCTCGGCGTGCTCGTCGGACGCAACGCGACGGCGGTTGCCGACAACTTTTCCGATCTCTGGACCCCTCGGAACGCGGTGTCGATCGTCCCCGACCTGCCCTTCTTCGGGGCGACCACCGCGGCGGCCGGCGCGTTCGGGCTGCTCATCGCCCTGTGCGTGGCGCAGGTCGGGTCGCTTTTCTCCGCGGATGCCTGGAACAACATCACCTTCACCGCCGGCGAGGTGAAGAACCCGCGGCGCAACATTCCGTTGTCGCTGGCGGCCGGCACCGGCCTCGTGATCACGCTGTACCTGCTGGCCAACGTCGCGTACCTGGTGACGCTGCCGCTCGCCCAGATCCAGAACGCCGCGGACGACCGGGTGGCCACGGCCGCGCTGCAGGTGATCCTGGGCTCGGCCGGGGCTCTCGTCATGGCGGTGGCGATCGTCATCTCCACGTTCGGATGCAACAACGGCCTGATCCTCGCCGGCGCCCGCGTCTACTACGCGATGGCGCGCGACGGGCTCTTCTTCAAGGCCACCGGCCGGCTCAACGACAAGCACGTGCCGTCGAGAGGGCTGGTGCTGCAGGGGATCTGGGCGGCCATCCTGGTGCTGCCACGCACCCGGTTGCGCGACGCGGCGGGGCAGCCGCTGGTGGATTCCGCCACCGGGATGGAGCGGTACGGAAATCTTTACAGCGACCTGCTCAACTACGTCGTGTTCTCGGTGCTCATCTTCTACGTGCTGACGATCATCGGCATCTTCATCCTTCGCCGCACCCGCCCGATGGCGGAGCGGCCCTACCGCGCCTTCGGCTACCCGATCGTCCCGGCCCTCTACATCGTCGCCGCGTCGATCATCATGCTGGCGCTCATCACCTATCAGACGAAGACGACCTGGCCTGGGCTGGTCATCGTCCTGATAGGCATCCCCGTCTATCTGGCCCGGCGCCGGTTCGCCGTGCCGCATGATGGCCGGATGGGTGAAACCGGAGAGTCGGAGGAGGTCGAGTGAATCCCCTTTTCGCGAAAAAGCCGCTCAAGATGCTGCTCGCCGAGATGGAGGGTGAAAACCGCCTGCATCGGGTGCTCGGCCCGGTCGGCCTCACCAGTCTCGGCGTGGGAGCCATCATCGGCACCGGCATCTTCATCCTGACGGGTCAGGCCGCCCACGACAAGGCGGGCCCCGCGATCATGCTGTCGTACATGGTGGCCGGTCTTGCCTGCATCTTCGCCGCGCTCTGCTACGCGGAGTTCGCTTCGATGGTGCCGGTGGCCGGCAGCGCCTACACCTACGCCTACGCGACGCTGGGCGAGCTGTTCGCCTGGATCATCGGATGGGACCTGGTGCTCGAGTACGCGGTGGGCTCCTCGGTGGTGGCGCACGGATGGTCGGCTCATTTCCAGGAATTCATCAAGGTCTTCGGGTGGCAGCTTCCGCACGTCATCTCGACCGCGCCGATGGATTACGATCCGGGGCTGGGACGGATCATCGCCACGGGCGCCTGGTTCGACCTGCCCGCCATCCTCATCACGGCGGTCATCACGATGGTGCTGGTCAAGGGGATCCGCGAGAGCGCGGGGTTCAACTCCGCCATGGTCATCGTGAAGCTGGTCATCGTGCTGATGGTAATCGGCATCGGCGTCTTCTTCATCAAGACGGCGAACTGGACCACCGACTTCGCGCCGTTCGGCTACACCGGCGTCAGCTTCTTCGGCCACACGCTGCTCGGCACCACGGGGGCGGGCGGGGAGCCTCTCGGAATGTTCGCCGGTGCAGCGATCATCTTCTTTGCCTACATCGGGTTCGATTCGGTGTCCACGCATGCCGAGGAAGCCCGCAACCCGCAGCGCGACGTCCCCATCGGCATCATCACGTCGCTGGTGGTCTGCACCGTGCTGTACATCGCGGTGTCGGCCGTGCTGACCGGAATGGTCCCCTACCAGGACATCGACATCAACGCGCCGGTGGTGGATGCGTTCCGCCGGGCGGGGCTGACCTGGGCGCAGTATGTCGTGGCGGCCGGGGCGCTGACCGGCATCACGTCGGTGCTGCTGGTCATGATGCTGAGCCAGCCGCGCGTGCTGCTGGCGATGGCGCGCGACGGGATGGTGCCCGAGAGCTTCTTCGGCGCGGTTCATCCGAAGTTCCGCACCCCCTGGAAGTCCACCATCGCGACAGGTTGTTTTGTCGCCTGCATGGCGGCGTTCCTTCCGCTGCGCATCCTGGCCGAGATGACCAATATCGGAACGCTGCTCGCATTCGTCATCGTCTGCGCGGCCGTCCTGATCATGCGGCGCACCCATCCCGAGGCGAAGCGTCCGTTCCGGGCGCCGCTGGTGCCGCTGGTGCCGATACTCGGCATCGGCATCTGCACGCTGCTGATGTTCTCGCTGCCGGTGGAGAACTGGTGGCGTCTGATCATCTGGCTGGCAATAGGCTTCGTCATCTATTTCGGCTACGGCAGGCACCACAGCGTGCTCGCCAAACTGCGCAGGCAGGAAGCGCAATCGGGAGGGAAATGATGGCCGACATCACCGTCAAGCGGCTCGACGAGATCGAAAGCTACAAGGACCAGGGCCAGTTCCTGTACGCCGGCAAGAGCATGGGCGTCACCGCCTGGGGGATGAATCTCCTGAAGCTGCCGCCGAACTGGCCGGACTATCCCGAGCACGATCACCGAAGCGACTCCCAGGAGGAGGCCTACGTCATCCTGGAAGGAGACGCGACGCTTCAGGCGGATGGCGAAAGCTGGCCGCTGACGCCCGGGATGCTGGCCAGGGTTGGCGCCGCGCAGAAGCGACGGATCGTCCCCGGGCCCCGCGGCGTGACGATGCTCGCCCTTGGCGGGACGCCCGGAGCGGCGTTCAAGCCCAGGTGGGCAGGCACGACGAAGTAGGAGTCCTGGCCGGAAGGCAGGCTAGTGCCGGTACTCCAGCACGGCGCGCTTGCCTTTCTCCACGTCCACCAGCAGCAGGATCACCAGCCCGACCGCGAAGAAGACCAGCACGGACAGAATCGCGGCGCGCTGGTTGCCCGCCACTTTCGCCACGACGCCATAGACGATCGGCCCGAGAAGAGCGGAGAATTTTCCGCAGACGGAGAAGAAACCGAAGAACTCCGCGTCTCGTCCCTCGGGAACGAACAGCCGCATCAGCCCGCGGCTGGCCGCCTGGTTCGACCCCAGCCCGATGCCGGCCACCAGGGCGATGACCCAGAACTGCGGCTTGGTCGTCGCGTAGTAGGCCGCCGTCACCACGCCGCACCAGAGCACCAGCGTGACCAGGATGGTCGGTTTCGCGCCGAGACGATCGGTGAGGGGGCCGAACACCAGCGAGCCGACCAGCGCCGTGATCTGCACCGCCATGAAGAGGTAGACGGTTTCTCCCATGGTGAAACCGAGCACGGAGACCGCGTAGATGCTGGAAAAATAAATCACGGTCTCGATGCCGTCGTTGTAGATGAGAAACGCCGCCAGGAACTTGAACAGCTCGGTGAGGCTCCGGACGTGCGAGAAGGTTTCACGCAGCCGCGCATAGCCCAGCCGCGTCAGGGACACCCCCCCCGGCCGCACCGCGGCCACGGCGCGCTCCTTCATCCAGAGGAATATCGGCAGCGAGAACAGGGCGAAGAACCCCGCGCTGACGAGAAACGACGCCCGGAACATCGCCCGGTTGTCCGGGCCGAATCCCCCTTTGAGCAGCGGCAGGCAGACCGCCAGCGCGATCAGCCCGCCAAGGTATCCGAGCGCGTAGCCGTAGCCGGACAGCTTGCCGACGTTACGCTCGTCGGACAGCTCCGACAGGAAGCCGTTGTATATCCCGTTGCCGCCCGCAAACCCGATGTTGGCGACCACGAAGAGCAGGGTGCCCGCCACCAGGTCGCCCGGTCCGACGAAGTAGAGCGCGGCGTTGGGAACCACGCACATCACCGTGAACCAGAACAGCCACTTCTTCTTGGATGCCGAAAAATCGGCGATCGCGCCGAGCAGCGGAGACACCGCGCCGATGAGAATCATCGACACGCTGATCGCGACGCTCCAGAGCAGCTGGGCGCTGGAGCTGCCGCCGGCCACCACCTCGGTGAAGTAGACGGCATAGGCGACGGTGGTGATCAGCGTCGGGAACGCCGAGTTGGCGAAGTCGTAGAAACACCAGCTCCACAACTCGAGGTTCCCGGCCGGTGGCGGCGACGTGCCTGGTGTCGCGCTGCCCGGCCGATGCATCGATCAGGACCGCGAGGCCTCGTGCGGCACCTGCACCGCCTCTTCCAGCTTGATCTCGAACGGGGTGTCGGCGGGCAGCTTCGCCTGTTCCCCCTCCTTGCCCATCACCACGGCCGTGCCGACGCCACCGCCGACGATCGCGCCGATGACAGCGCCCTTGGTGTCCTTGCCGAGTATCCGGCCCAGCAGCGCACCGCCGGCCGCCGACCCGCCGATGATCGCGGCGTTCTTCCCCTTCTTGCTCTTGGTGACTTCCTGGAAGGTGCCGACGATGTTGGTCCTGTAGCCGTCGGACAGCGTGAGGGTGTCGAAGCTCAGCGCGAGCCTCGCCTTGCCGGCGCCCCGCTTGGCGGCGACCGCCTCTGTGACCTTGCCCTCAATCTTCGAGCCGGCCGGTATGACGTCGCGGCCCTCGACTGCGATCGGCTCGACAACCGTCGCGGTGAAGGCGTCTCCGACCTGGGCCGTCTTCGAGTTGATGCCGGAATCGAGGGCGAGCGAGATCACCGTGCCGGCCGGAACACTCACCATGTGAACCGAGGGAGCAGCCGGCGGCGCCTGGGCGGGCGCCGGGGCGGAGTGCGATGCCGTGCTTCCGGACGGCCGCTGGGCCGGGGGCTGCTGGCGATAGGGAGCCGGTTCCTGCGCCGGGGCCGCCGGCTGCGCCGGCTCGGTGGAGGCCGTGGCCGGGGTGTCCTGCGCCGGGGCAGGCTGGGTGGCATCGGCCTGCTGCTGATTCGAGCCACCACACGCGGCGAGCAGACAAACGGCAAGGATGAGCGAAAGCGCCTTCACGAATCTCATGACCAACCTCCCTGGAGTGAACGAGGCATCAAGACACCGACATCATGACACAGAGATGCGGGACAGCGAGGCGCCTCAAGATAACACGTGAGGTCAGTCTTTTCCCGCGATCCCCGGCTCGGTCATCTTGAAAGCGTCGAGGATATTCTTCAGATCCTCCTCCGACATCAGCCCTCTTTCACGAACCACCTGGGGAATCGTCTTGCCGCTGCTCAGCGCCTCCTTCACCACCTCGGCGCCCTTCGCGTAGCCGATATAGGGATTCAGCGCGGTCACGATGCTGGGCGAAAGCTCCGCGTAGCGGCGGCATGCCTCCTCGTTGGCCCGGATCCCCTCGATGCACCGGGCGCGCAGCACGGTGAGCGCGTTTTTCATGATTTCAAACGACAGCCCGACGTTGAACGCCATCGTCGGCATCATCACGTTGAGCTCGAGCTGGCCGGCCTGGACGGCGCAATCGACCGCGGCGGCGTTTCCGACCACCTGGAAACAGACCATCGCCGCCATCTCGAGGATGGCCGGGTTGACCTTGCCGGGCATGATTGATGAACCCGGCTGTACCGCCGGCAATACGATCTCCGCCAGACCGGTGATCGGTCCCGACGCCATCAGCCGCAGGTCGTTGGTGATCCGGATGACCTCCAGCGCGAGCATGCGTTGCGCCGAAGCCATCGCGGCCATCGGCAGACACGACTGCATCGCCTCGCGCATGTCGGGGCTCGGACGTAGGTCGAGCCCCGTGAATTCCCGCAGATGACCGATCGCCTTTTCGCGATAGCCGGGCGCGGTGTTCAACCCGGTGCCGGCGGCGGTTCCACCCAGACCCAGCTCCTCCGCCTGGACGCAGGCATCCTTGAGCACCCGGCGGCAACGGCCGATCGCCCGCGCGTAGGCGGCGAACTCCTGCCCGAGCCGCACCGGCACGGCGTCCTGGAGGTGCGTCCGTCCCGACTTCAGCACATGGTCGAACTGCTTTCCCTTGGCGTCGAGCGCCGTCTCGAGCGCGGTGAGCACGGGAGCGAGATCTCCGGCGCACAGCAGCGCCGCGATTCTCATCGCCGTGGGATAGGTGTCGTTGGTCGACTGGCCGAAATTCACATGGTCGTTGGGATGAACCACCGAGTAGTCGCCGAGCCTGCCCCCCAGGATCTCGATGGCGCGGTTGGCCAGCACCTCGTTGGTGTTCATGTGCTGCGAGACGCCGGCGCCCGCCTGGAAGACGTCGACGACGAACTGGTCGCGCAGCTTTCCCGCAAGCACTTCGTCGCAGGCCTTCACGATCGCGTCGGCGATTTCCGCCTTCAGGACACCGGATTCCTTGTTGGCGAGCGCCGAGGCTTTTTTCTGATACATGTAGGCGTCGATGAGACGCGGGTGCGTCTTCAGACCGCTGATCGGATAATTCTCCACCGCGCGGGCGGTCTGTATGCCGTAATAGGCGCCGGCCGGCACTTCCTTTTCGCCGAGAGAATCCTTCTCGATGCGGCCCTGCATGGAATCGCCTCCTCAGTTTCGATCGATGTGCCAGCCCATGACCTTGATCTCGGTCATCTCCTCGATGGCGTACTTGATCCCCTCCCGGCCGGCACCGGAGTCCTTCACACCGCCGTAGGGCATGTGGTCGATGCGAAAGGTCGGCACGTCGTCGACCATCACGCCGCCGACGTCGAGCCGCTCGAACGCTTTCCAGGCCGACGGCGCGTGGCGGGTGAAGATGCCGGCCTGCAGCCCGAAGTCGCTCCGGTTGACGGTGGCCAGGGCTTCGTCGAGCGAATCGTAGGAGCTGATGGCCACCACGGGACCGAACACTTCCTGACAGGAGATCCTCATCTCCGGGTCCACGTCCGTGACGATGGATGGAGTCAGCAGCGCCCCCTTGCGGACCCCCTCGAGCACCACCCTGGCGCCGCCGGCGGCGGCTTCCTCGATCCACGACGCGACGCGCCGGGCGTCCTGTTCGGTGATCATCGGCCCGATGTCGGTGGAGTCGTCGAGAGGGTCCCCTGTCTTGAGCGCCTTCACCATCGGCACGAATATCTCCATGAACCGCTCCTGGACCTTGCGCTGCACGAGCACGCGCTGCACGGAGATGCATGATTGCCCCGAGTAGGAGTAGCCCCCGAAGGTGATCCGCTCCGCGGCGCGTTGGAGATCGGCGTCTTCGTGCACGATGGCCGCGGCGTTGCCTCCCAGCTCGAGCGTCACGCGCTTCTTTCCGGCGCGATGTCTCAGGTCCCATCCCACCGCGGCGCTTCCCGTGAAGGTCAGCATCCTGAACCGCTCGTCGATGACGAGCGGCACGACGTTTTTGGCCGTCGCCGCGACGACGTTCAATGCGCCGGCCGGAAGACCCGCGGCGTCCGCCACCTCCGCGAGAACGAGCGCGGCCGACGGGGTCTGCGTCGCGGGCTTCAGCACCATCGTGTTGCCCGAGGCGATGGCCGGGGCGATCTTGTGCGCGCTCAGGTTGAGCGGGAAATTGAACGGCACGATGGCCGCGAGAGGGCCCAGGGGAAACCTCTTCACCAGCCCGATCCGATCGGCGCCCGACGGGGCCCAGTCCATCGGGAACATCTCGGCTCCGATGCGGCGGGCTTCCTCGGCGGCCACCTCGAAGGTGAAGATCGCGCGGTCGACTTCGTTGCGCCCCGCCTTGACCGGCTTGCCCGCCTCCAGCGCGAGGATGTTCACCAGCTCTTCGCGACGCCGGCCGATCCCCTCGGCGATCCCCCGGAGGATCGCCGTGCGCTTCCATGTCGGCATGGACCGGGTGATCGAAAAGGCGTCACGCGCCGCGACGATCGCGTCCTCGATGTCGGCCGGACGCGCCCGGTGCGCCCGCGTCACCACGACGCCGTCGTGCGGCGATCGGATTTCGTACACATCGCCCGTGGAGCGCCACTCGCCCCGGATGAAGATCTTCCGCTCGGTCATGCAAGGCTCCGTTCAGCTTCCGAGCAGCTTGCCCAGGGCGTGCAGCGTGACTTCGCGCCCGACATACCCGATGCTGGTCGTCAGAGGGATTTCCTTGGGACAGACTTCGAGGCAGTTCTGGGCGTTGCCGCATTCGGAGATTCCACCCGGCTCCATCAGGGCGTCGAGACGCTCGCCGGCGTTCATCTGTCCGGTGGGATGCGTGTTGAACAGACGCGCCTGGGAGATGGCCGCCGGCCCGATGAAGCTCGAGCGGCTGTTCACGTTCGGGCAGGCCTCCAGGCAGCAGCCGCAGGTCATGCAGGTCGACAGCTTGTAGGCCTGCTCCTGCGCCTCGGCGGCCATGCGCGGTCCCGGGCCCAGGTCGTATGTCCCCTGGATCGGTATCCAGCCCTTGATCCGGATCAGATCCTTGAACATGCGGCCGCGGTCCACCGACAGATCCCTCACCACCGGGAACTTGCTCATCGGCTCGAGCATGATCGGCTGTGTGAGGCGGTCCACCAGCGCAGAGCAGGACTGCCGCACCTTGCCATTGACCAGCATCGTGCAGGCACCGCAGACCTCCTCGAGGCAATGCGCCTCCCAGGCCACCGGCGTGGTCTTCCTGCCGTCCGCCGTGACGGGGTTTCGCTGGATCTCCATGAGGCAGAAGATCACGTTCATGCCGGGCACGTGGGGAAGACTGAATTCTTCCCAGCGGGCCGGGGTGCCGGGAGCATCCTGCCGGCGCACCCGCACTCGGACGGTCTGTGGCATGTCTGGCCTCTCCTCCGTGCCCGGTTCAGGCGGCGGTATAGACACGCTTGCGCGGGCGGATCAGCGACGTGTCCACCGGTTCGTAGGTGATGGCGGGCCCGTCCTGGCTCCAGGTGGCCCGGGTGGTCCGCAGGAACTTCTCGTCGTCCCGATCGGGGAACTCGGGCTTGTAGTGCGCGCCCCGGCTCTCGTCGCGCATCAGCGCTCCCAGCGTGATGACTAGCGCCAGCTCGAGCATGTTCCAGAGCTGCCGGGTGAAGATCAGTCCCTGGTTCATGTGGCGGCCCTTGTCGGGCACACCGATCTTCCGCCACCGCTCCATCATCTCGCGCAGCCGGGCGTCGGTGGCCTTCAGGCGCGCGTTGTCGCGCACGACGGTGACGTTGTCGGTCATCATCTCGCCCAGCTCCTTCCAGATCTGGTACGGATTCTCCGGGCCGTCCATCAGCGCGATCCTGTCCTGGAGCCCGCTCCAGCGCTTCACCTCGCGCTCGGCGACGGTGGAAGGGGCTTCGGCGGCGCCCCGGCCGCGCGATCCGGCGTAGCGGATCATCGACGCGGCGGAAACCTGCCCGGCGTAGATGCACGACAACAGGGAGTTGGCTCCGAGCCGGTTGGCGCCGTGATACTGGTACTCGCACTCTCCGGCGGCGAACAGACCCGGCACGCTGGTCATCTGGTCGAAGTCGACCCAGATGCCTCCCATCGAGTAGTGCACCGCGGGGAACACCATCATCGGCTCGTCGCGCGGATCGACCCCGACGAACTTCTCGTAAATCTCCAGGATGCCGCCGAGCTTCTTGTCCAGGGTCGCGCGGGGAATGTGCGTCAGGTCCAGGTAGACCGCGCGCCCGCCGCCGATTCCCATCCCGCGGTTGACGCAGATGTCGAAGATCTCCCGCGTGGCGATGTCCCGGGGAACCAGGTTGCCGTATTTCGGATACTTGTCCTCCAGGAAATACAGACGCTCGGTCTCGGGGATGCTCCTGCCGGAACGGGTGTCCCCCTGCTTTTTCGGCACCCAGACACGGCCCCCCTCGCCGCGAGCCGACTCGGACATGAGCCTCAGCTTGTCGGCACCCGGGATGGCGGTCGGGTGCACCTGGATGAACTCTCCGTTGGCGTAGGCGGCTCCGCTCTGATAGGCCGACGAGACGGCCGTACCGGTGCAGGTCGTGGACAGGGTCGACTTGCCATAGATGATGCCGCAGCCGCCCGTGGCGAGCACCACGGCATCGGCCATCATCGCGCGGACCGTCATGTCGACCTGGTTGAGCGCCACCACGCCGCGACACGCGCCGTCGTCGTCGAGGATCGGGCCCAGGCATTCCCAGAACTCGAACTTCTTCACCAGGCCCGCCGCTTCGTGCCTTCGCACCTGCTCGTCGAGCGCGTAGAGGATCTGCTGGCCGGTGGTGGCCCCGGCAAAGGCGGTGCGGTTGTACAGGGTGCCCCCGAACCGGCGAAAGTCGAGCAGCCCCTCCGTGGTCCGGTTGAAGGTGACGCCCATCCGGTCCAGCAGGTAGATGATGCCGGGGGCGGCGGAGCACATTCCCTTGACCGGCGGCTGATTGGCCAGGAAATCGCCGCCGTAGACGGTGTCGTCGAAATGGATCTCGGGAGAATCCCCTTCTCCCTTGATATTCACAGCGCCGTTGATGCCGCCCTGCGCGCAGACCGAATGAGAGCGTTTCACCGGCACGAAGGAGATGAGGGCGATGTCATGGCCCGCCTCCGCCAGCCTGATGGTCGCCATCAGTCCGGCGAGCCCGCCGCCCACCACGATGTAGCTCTGCTTTGCCATGTTCCCGGTGTACCTCCCGGCTTTGCCGGCTCAGTGCGCGAAGAAGCCGAGCAACGAGTTGATTCCCATGCCGGCAACGACGACGCCGATGCCCGCGCAGGCGTACGACGAGTACCGCTGCGCCTGCCGCCCCGCGGTGATGCCCCACACGATGCCGAACGTCCAGAGCCCGTTGGCGAAGTGAAACGCCGCCGACAGGATTCCCACCACGTAGAGCCCGACATAAGCCGGGTTGCTGAAGACATGATCCCGCATGTATTCGAAGAAATGCGACTTGATCGATTCGTCGAAGAAGACCTGGAATCTCGTCTCGTACACGTGCATGCCGATGTAGAAGAACAGGATGATCCCCGTGACGCGCTGGAGCATGAACATCCAGTTACGGAAGTACGGATACTGCGCGACGTTGTACCTGGCCTGGGTGGCAATCCAGACACCGTACACTGCGTGGAAGAGGATCGGCAGGAAGATGACGAAGACTTCGATCCAGAGCACATAGGGGAGCGTCTGGATCTTCATGACCATCTCATTGTAGGCGGCCGCCCCCTGCGTCGAGTAGGAGTTCTCGAAAAAATGCTCGAGGAGGAACGCCCCGATCGGGACGACGCCGGAGAGCGAGTGGATCCGTCGTGCCCAGAACGATGTCTGACCCATCTACCCCATCTACCGATCAACGCGTAAGGGAGGTTGGAAAACCGGCGGCATTATAGCTCAACGGGATACTGAAAACTCAGGGCCGCGCCACGGCGGATCGCGGGATAGGCAGCGAGAAGTAATAGGTGATCCCCTTGCCCGGCAGCCCGTTGGCCCAGGCCACTCCCCCGTGCGCCGCGATGATCAGCCGCGCGCGCGCCAGGGTCCCGGCCGCCGGCTCGCCGGAAAAGGCCTTGTCGCGCTGCGGCCCGGCCAGACCCGGCCCGGGCGCCTTCACCGCGAACATCAGCGCGTTGCGGTTGGCCTTCACCGTGACGCGAAGCCGCGCCTCCGGGGCGACCCGCGCGGCCGCCTCGCGGATGAGACAGGCCAGCGCCTCCTTGATCAGCCCGCGATCCATCGGGAACTCGGGGATGTCGGCGGCAATCTGCCGCGCGAACTCCGGCTGGCCGGCCGCGCGCTCGCCGTCGCTGCTCCGAAGGCTCTCGTTGCGGCGCTCCTGCAGACACTCATCGACCAGCTGGTCCAGCCTTTCCGGCTTCCTGCTGAGCGGCAGCGTCGTGATTTCCATCGCCGTCCATTATAT
>DASROJ010000265.1:0-11246 GCA_035646975.1 Patescibacteria group bacterium | reverse complement strand
CCGGCCCCGCTGCCGTTCACGCCACGCCCGGCGGGGAGGGGCTGATGCTGCTTCTGGCGTGTCTTCTGAGCTTTCTGTCGGCGAGCCTGTTCGTCTGGGGGATACTCACCTGGCGCGACCGGACCGCACGGCGCCGCGTGGAGAAGGAGCTGATCGCCAGGGCGATCGCGAACACCCAGGCGATGGAACATCTCGACGACGCGACCCTGCTCAAGGACGAGAGTCTGAGCGGGTTCGGCGCGCTGGATCGGTTCCTCAATTCGCTGAAGCTGGCGGCCAACATGCGGCGTCTGATCGAGCAGGCCGACCTGCAGCTGCGCGTCGGGCCGCTGCTCATGATGATGCTGATGCTCGGCGCGGTGGGGTTGCTGGCCGCCCAGGCCCTGCACCTCGGCTGGTTGCTGGGTATCGTGATCGGGGCGCTTCTGGGTTCGACGCCCTACACCTATGTCCTGGTGCGCCGGCAGCAGAGGCTCCGGCGATTCGAGACGCAGTTCCCCGAGGCGGTCGACCTGATGTCTCGCGCCATCCGCGCGGGCCACGCCTTCTCGACGGGCGTCAAAATGGTGGCCGACGAGATGCCCGACCCGGTCGGCAGGGAATTCCGGCGCGTCTTCGAGGAGCAGAACCTCGGCCTGCCGTTGCGCAGCGCACTGACGGGTCTGCTCCAGCGCGTGGAGCTCGTGGATCTCAAGCTGTTCGTGGTGGCCGTGCTGATCCAGCGGCAGTCGGGCGGCAATCTCTCGGAGATACTCGACAAGATCGCCTACACCATCCGCGAGCGATTCCGCATCCTTCGGCAGCTGAAGGTGCACACGGCCCAGGCGAGGCTCACGGGGCTCATCCTGACCTGCCTGCCACCGGTGGTGGGCGCCTTCATCTACAGCCTCAACTACGAGTACATCAAGATCATGGCCGAGCCATGGGGGCTGCGCATCCTTGCCGGAGCCGCCGTACTGCAGATCATCGGGTTCTTCTGGATCCGCAAGATCGTCAACATCGAGGTGTGAGGGCCATATGCTGCTTTTCGCCTGCATCCTTGTTTTTCTGAGTGTCACGCTGCTTCTGGGCGCCTTCGGGGCCGAGATGGCTTCCGCGCCGCGCCGCGCCGCGGTCAGCCGGTTGCGCAGCCTGCGCGGGAACCAGCCCACAACCTATGAAGGCTCGCTCGCCGATTCGGGCGCGCCCGACCAGGCACGGCGCGCCTGGTGGCAGGCCTTCTGGCCCGCTCGAAAGCAGCCGCAGTCGCCGGAGCTGGCCGAGCTCAGCCTGAAACCGGAGAGCCAGACCGGCATGATGCTGCTTCACGCCGGTTATCGCTCCAGCTCCGCGGTGACCACCTACCTGGCCTGCAGGATGGCCGGCGCGCTGGTGCTGGCGCTGGTGCCGATCTACCTGACGATGCGCGGCGCGGTCAAGCCGAACATCGGCGTGCTGGTGATGTCCATCTCGGCGCTGGTCGGTTACCTGCTGCCCAAGATGGTCGTCAGGATGCAGATGCTGAAGCGGCAGCACCGCCTTCGTCTGTCGCTGCCCGATGCCCTCGATCTCCTGGTGGTGTGCGTCGAGGCGGGTATGGGACTCAACCAGGCAATCGTCAGGGTGAGCGAGGAGCTTCGCAACACGCACCCGGAGATCGCCGACGAGTTCCGGCTCGTCAATCTGGAGATACGGGCCGGCCGGACGCGCCCCGACGCGCTGCGCAGCATGGGCGATCGCACGGGAGTGGACGACATCATCTCGCTGGCGTCGATGATCATCCAGACCGACAAGTTCGGCACCAGCATCGCGAGATCGCTGCGCGTTCATTCCGACAGCCTGCGCACCGAGCGTCGGCAGCGAGCCGAGGAGGCGGCGGCCAAGACGACCATCAAGCTGATCTTCCCGCTGCTGTTCTGCATCTTTCCCTCGCTGTTCGTCATCATCCTCGGGCCGGCCGCGCTGCATCTCTGGAAGATCTTCGGCCAGGTGGGCAAATGATCGGCTGGGCTCCGACCGCTCTTCTCATGGACACCGACGGCGGTCGAGGCAAGCGGATCGTCCTGTCCGCCGCGCTCGACGAGACGAACCGCACCGTGGTGGCCGAGCGGGTGATGCGCGCCGACACCTTCCTGACGCGCCTCATCGGCCTGCTGGGTCGTGACGGCCTGATGGAGGACGAGGCCCTCTGGATCTCGCCCTGCAAAGGCATCCACACGATCGGCATGTCGTTCGCGATCGATGTGATCTTCCTGGACGATGACCTCAAGGTGGTGGCGCTGCGCGAACGGATCGCGCCGTGGCGGGCCACCCGGTTCTTCAAGGCCGCGACATCGGTGCTGGAGCTGCCGGCGGGCTCGATTCGCCGCAGCGGGGTCGCTGTTGGCGACCAGATCGGATTCACGCAACCCCCGGATCAAATCACAACACTTCCCGACAAGGACGGTCACGAGGAGCAGCGATGACACCATCCAGGCACGGTTCCGAGGTCGTTGACGACATCAGCGTTTCGTTTCGCCCCATGGCTCCCCGGCGGTCGTCCGAGACGGGGCTGACCCGCTCGTTCATCACCAATCTCGCCCTCAAGACCTTCTACTATCGCAATGACATGGCCGGGCACGAGGTCGCGCGCGCCCTCCACCTTCCGTTTTCGGTCGTCGAGGAACATCTCGAAGAGCTGCGGCGCGAAAAACTGGTGGAAGTCAAGGGGGCCGAGGGCACCGGCACGGCGACGTACCGGTTCGCCATCTCGCAGCTCGGACGCGAGCGGGCCCGCGAGGCCCTGAGGGTCTCGCAGTACGTCGGCCCCGCGCCCGTCACCCTGAAGGATTACACCGACGGACTGCTGGCCCAGACCTGCGGCCGCGATCCGTTGAATGCTTCAATCTTGCAGGCCGGCCTGTCGCATCTTGTCCTGCCCGACGAGGTCATCTCACAGGTCGGCCCTGCACTCAGCGCGCAGCGATCGCTGTTCCTGTACGGAGCGCCCGGAAACGGAAAGACCGTTCTTGCCGAGGCGATCGGCAGGGCCCTGGGCGGAGACCTGCTCATCCCGCACGCCATCGAGGTGGACGGTCAGGTCATCAAGGTCCTGGATCCCATTTTCCACGGCGAGACGGCGGAGGACGGGGGGACGTCCGGCCCGGTCGGGATGCCTTCGATCGCGTCGTTCGAGGCCGAGCGGGCCGATGCGCGATGGGTCTCCGTGAGACGCCCCGTGGTGTTCGCGGGCGGGGAGCTGACCCTCGAAATGCTCGACTTGAACTTCAACGTCCGTGAAGGATTCTACGAAGCGCCCCTTCAGATGAAGGCCAACGGGGGAGTGTTCATCGTGGACGATTTCGGCCGGCAGATGGTGACACCGCGCGACCTGCTCAACCGCTGGATCGTGCCGTTGGAGAAGGGCGTGGATTTCCTGTCGCTCCACACGGGCCGCAAGTTCCCGATTCCGTTTTCCGCGATGGTGGTGTTCGCCACCAACCTCAAGCCGCAGGAGCTCGTGGACGAGGCGTTCCTGCGCCGCATCCGCTACAAGGTCGAGATGCGCGACCCCGAGCCGGAGGCCTACCTCGAGATCTTCACCCGGGAGTGCCAGGCGCGGGGAATAGAGCCGAAACGCGAGGCCGTGGCGTACATCTACAGGAACTACTACAACGGAAAGCAGATTCCGGTTCGGGCCTGTCACCCCCGCGACCTGCTGGACAAGATCCTCGAGTCGGCCCGGTGGAACGGCGAGACGCCAGACCTCAACCCGGAAACGATCGATCTGGTGTGCAGCAGCTACTTCCTCAACTAGCGGGTGTGGAAAGGACTCGAGGCGTTGCTTTGAGCGACCGGAAGATCTTCCTCATGGTCTCGCTGGCCGATGTCCTGACCTGCAACGCCCTGGCCGTGCTGGGGATGACGCAGGGAATCTGGCTGCTCAACCTGCCGGCAACCCTCACGCTCGGCCACCTCGGCGCGATGGTTGGCGGAGACTCGATGGGTCTGGCGATCACCGTTCCGGCGGGCGCCGCGATGTACGGCTGGGCCGGAGCGCGGTTCTGCGGCCGCTCGGCCGGCCGCGAAGCCTGACACCGTCCCGGGTGTGGATCATTCCCGCGCCTGCGTCTATCCTTGCCCCACGCCCGACCGGGGATTCCTGCGGTCGCCCGGGCGCATGAGGGGGCCATCGTCGAGTGAAGATCATGGAAGAGGAAATCACCGCGATCAAACTTTCCAACGAGCGCTTCTACCGCGCCCTGACCAACCTGGACATCGAGGCGATGGACGCCATCTGGTCACACGACGAAGGCGTGCGGTGCATTCATCCGGGCTGGGAGGTCATCGAAGGCTGGGAGGTCATCCGGCAGTCCTGGGACATCATCTTCGCCAACACCACCAGCCTGACCGTGGAGCCGTCCGAGGTCAAGGTGCGGGTGGAGGGGGACATGGCCTGGGTCTGCTGTCTCGAGACGATCACCTCGGGCAACGACACCGCCGGGCTGACGCTGGCCAGAGCCACCAATCTTTTCATCCACGCCACCGATGGCTGGAAGATGATCCTCCACCACGCCTCGCAGGTTCCCGCCGAAGCGCATGACGGCGCCGCTGCCGAGGATGACGACGAGCCGACGGTGCATTGACGGCGCGCGGGTGCCTGTCAGCACCCCGCCGAATCTCACGCCACGGGCTGGGACATCAGCGGTATCAGCACGGTGAAGGTGTTGCCCACCGCCTCGCCCGAGGCGGTCAGGGTGCCTCCATGAAGCAGGGCCAGGACCATGGCGAGATGCAGGCTCATTCCCTGGCAGCGTTCGGAGGCCGCGGGATAGCCCCCCGCGATGCGGATGAGATCGTCGCCGATCCCGGGGCCGTCATCGCGAACAGTGATGCGCGCGCAGAAATCCGATCGCGTCAGGCTGACATTCACTTCGCCACCCGGCGGCGTGAACGAGATGGAGTTCGACAGCAGCGCACGCACCAGCAGCCGGATGCGCTCCGCATCCCCCGCGATCGGCCCGACCATCGCGTCGAGCGTACTGGTCAGCTGAACTGAACCGGTTGCCGCCAGCGGTTTGGAGGCTTCGAGGGCCGACTCGATGATGGCTGCCGGCCGCAGGGGATTGAGCTGGAGATGGACCGCGCGGGCGGCCATGCGCGAGTAGGCGACGAGGTCGTCGATGAACCCTTCGAGCATGCCGACGCTCTTCTGGATCGCGTCGAGTGCCCCCGCAGATTCCGACTGCCCCGGCCCCCCGAGTCTCAGGACCTGGAGCCAGATGAGGATCGAACCGAGCGGGGTGCGCATGTCATGGAAGATCCTCCGGAGGAATCCCTCGATGGCCTGCTCGACCGTATCCGCGGTTTCCGGTCCGCAGATCAGATGCAACGATCCCATGAGGTGGGCGGCCCCCGACGTCTCATCACGCACGACCACCGCTTCGTCCACCAGGCGGACCCATTGGTCGTCGTGCGTTCTCACGCGGTACTCGACGTTCATCTGCCAGCCGGATTCCAGGAACAGCGCCGTCGCGCCATCGTAGGTCTGCCGATCCTCGGGATGGATGCGCTCGAGCCACCAGCCCTGTGTCGAACGCCCGGCCGGCGGAGCGGATCCGATGAGCGACTGAAGGCCCCGAGTCCACAGCACGATGTCGCCGGGGAGATCCCGGCGGTAGAAGACCGCGCCGGCGAAACGAGCCGCGCGGAACTCATGGTGCTCCATGAGGGAAGGTGGATCCGGCGGGTTGCTGCCCTGATTCATTACTCTGCTCGACATGACAGCTCCCCCCCGATCGTTCCGTCGTTCATTCCGTCACCTTTTCATCAACCCGGTCGACGGTTGGCTTGCCCGCGGCCAGTCTGGCTTCGCGGCTTTTCTCACCGAAGTACGCCACCTGCCGCAGGAGTTCACCGGGTTCCACCGGTTTGACCATGTGGGCGTCGAATCCCGCGGCCGCCGTGCGCAGACGGTCACGCTCCTGGCCATAGCCGGTCATCGCGATGATCCTGATTTCCTCCGGTCCCTGTGCCCGGATGCGACGGCACACCTCGTAGCCGTCCATTCCGGGCAGCCCGATGTCCAGGAACACGATCTCGGGAGCGCTCTTCGTGGCGATTTCAACGGCCGTTTCCCCCTCGCTCGCGAGCATGACTTCATGGCCGCTCAAACGAAGGAAAAGCGCGAGACTCAGGGCCGCGTCCTGGTTGTCGTCGACCACGAGGATCCGAAGCGCCGGGGCGCCGTGGCCGTTCGTCGGCGCATTCACGCGGGATGTCGTTGCAGGCTCGGCAGCGAGCTGGCAAGGCAGGCGCACCGTGAACTCGCTGCCGAGACCGAGCCCCTCGCTCCTCACTCCGACCGTGCCACCGTGCATCCCGACCAGCGACTTGACCAGCGACAGTCCGATGCCCAGGCCCCCGTGGGGGTACTGCAGGGCATGATCGCCCTGCGCGAAGAGATCGAAAACCCTGGGAAGGGATTCGGAGGAGATCCCGAAGCCGCAGTCCTTGATGACGAAGATCACTTCGTCCTCGTCGCGTTCAACCGTCAGCTCGATCCGGCCGTGCTCGTTCTGGAATTTCGCGGCGTTGTTCAGCAGGTTGGCGACGATTTGTATCAGCCGCGCCGAGTCGCCGTGCAGCATCACGGGCTGGTCGGGCAGTGTGACATTCAGCTCGTGGCCGCGCGTGTCGATGTAAGGCCGGCTGATCTCCACCGCGCCTGCCACGATCTCCGCGAGATTGATCGACTCCCGCCGCAGCGCGATCTTCCCCTGCGTGATTCTCGAGACATCGAGCAGGTCGTCGACCAGCCGCGTCAGGTGGCAGGTCTGCCGATCGACCATGTCGCGGCACCAGACAAGCTCGGAGTCGTCGATCTCCTTGAGCGACATGATGCTTGCGGCGTTGCGCAGGGATGCCAGCGGATTGCGCAGCTCATGCGCGAGCAGCGCCAGGAAGTCATCCTTTCGCCGGTCGGCCTCGCGCAGTTGCCGGGACAGGTCGACCTGTTTCGACATCGCCTGCTGCAGCTCTGCGGTCCGTCGATCGACGCGTTCCTCGAGCTCCCGGTTGAGCCGCTCCGCCTCGCGGGTCTGGCGGTACAGCTCGACAAAGACGCTCACCTTGGCCCGCAGGATCTCGGGGACGACCGGCACCGAGACATAGTCCACCGCACCCGACGCGTATCCCCTGAGACGATCGACGTCCGACATGTGCACGGCCGATACGAAGATAATCGCCGTTTTCTTGTACCGGGGATGCTGCCGGATGATTTCCGCCAACTCGAAGCCGTCGAGGTCCGGCATGCTGACGTCCATGAGGATGACCGTGATCTCGGTCTTGAGGAGCACCTCCAGGGCTTCCCGGCCGGAGTTCGCCTTGATGAGATTCTCTCCCAGCTCGGCGAGCATCACTTCATAGGTGATCAGCTTGCCGGGCTGGTCGTCCACCAGCAGGATATTGACCTTTTCGCGGGGCTCCACGGATCCTCCGGAGCTCATCGATGCAGCCACATGCGCAACGCGGAAAGCAGCTGATCGGTGTTGACCGGCTTGGCCAGGTAGTCCGACGCCCCGGCCTCCATGCACTTCTCCCGATCCCCTTTCATCGCCTTGGCGGTGAGCGCGATGATGGGCAACTTGCTGAATCTGGGATCCTTTCGAATCTCGCGCATGATCTGATACCCCTCCATGCCGGGCATCATGATGTCCATGAGCACGATGGAGAGATCGGTCGTCGCATGAATGGTGGCGATGGCATCGAGCCCGGTGCCCGCCGTCAGGACCTCCATTCCGTGGCGCTCCAGCAGGCTGCTCAGCGCGAAGATGTTTCGGACGTCGTCGTCCACGACGAGCACCTTCTTGCCCAGCAGGTCGGCATCGGATCGATGCAGCCGGTCCAGCATGGCGCGCTTCTCCACGGGAAGGTCGTCGAGCGCGCGGTGCAGGAACAAGGCGGTTTCATCGAGCAGACGCTCCGGCGACTCGACCCCCTTGACGACGACGCTTCGGGCCAGCATGCGAAGGCGCGCATCCTCCTCGGGGGATAGCTCCTTTCCCGTGAAGACAACGACCGGGATGTCGGACAGCGCGGGCTCGTCGCGAAGATGCTCGAGCACCTGGAACCCCGACATGTCGGGCAGACGCAGATCGAGCACCACGCAGTCGTAGGCCTTCTCGCGCAGCTCGTCGAGCGCTTCCCGGCCGGTTCCGACCGTATGAATCTCGACGTCGTCGTGATCGAGCAGCTCCGTGATGCTCATCCGTTCGGCGGCGTTGTCCTCCACGACGAGCAGCCGGCGGGAGCGCGGCTCCGAGAAAGTCTTTATCCGGGACATGGCCTCTCTGAGGCTGTCGGGGGTCGTGGGTTTCGGAATGAAGCTCAAGGCGCCACGGGCGAGCCCGTGCTGGCGGTCTTCGTGCACGGAGACGATCTGGACCGGAATGTGTCTCAGGTCAGGATCCTGCTTGAGCTGGCTCAGGACGGTCCAGCCGAGCATGTCGGGCAGGAACACATCCAGCGAGACCGCGGTGGGCTTGAACTCCCGGGCGAGCGCCAGGGCCTCCCCGCCCCGGGAGGTCACCAGCACCTTGAAACCCTGGGCACGCGCCTGATCGACCATCAGCATCATGTAGTGCGGATCATCCTCCACGATCAGCAGCACGGCGTCACCCTCGGCCAGCGAGGCTCGATCGTCGCGAAACGGAGGGGCCACCCGTTCACCGGCGCGCACGGGGGTGAAGGGGATCGTCGGGCGTCCCGCGCTGGAGTCCAGGTCGACCGTCATGCCGCCGCCAGTGGAGGCCCCCGCGTAGACCTGCGGGAGGTAGAAGGTGAACGTGCTGCCCTGGCCCGGCGCGCTGCGCAGGCGGATCTCGCCGCCCAGCAGACCCGCGAGCTCGCGGCTGATCGCCAGTCCGAGACCGGTGCCGCCGAACTTGCGGCTGGTGCCGGCATCCGCCTGCTGGAAGGCTTCGAAGATGATGCGCTGCTTTTCCGGCGGGATCCCGATTCCGGTGTCCGAAACCTCGAAGGCGATGACCTGGGCGGATCGCTTCAGGATCTCATGGTCCGGCGTCCACCCGGACGACGGGCAGAAGACGCGCAAGCTCACGCCACCCTGTTCGGTGAACTTGAACGCGTTGGAGAGCAGGTTCTTGAGCACCTGCTGGAGCCGTTTCGAGTCGGTGGTGATCGTGGGGGCAATCGCGGGATCGACTTCGACGTCGAGCGACAGATGCCGGTTCTCGGCCTCGTGCCGGAATGGCCGGACCACGCCAGCCACCATGCTCTTCAGCACGACCTCCTCGGCCATGACCGTCACCGTCCCGGATTCGATCTTCGAGAGGTCCAGGATGTCGGTGATCAGGTTGAACAGGTCGGTGCCGGCCCCATGGATCGTGCGGGCGAACTCGACCTGCCTGGGCGTGAGATTCCCCTCCGGGTTCTCGCCGAGCTGCTGGCCCAGGATCAGGATGCTGTTGAGCGGGGTGCGCAGCTCGTGGGACATGTTGGCCAGGAATTCCGACTTGTACTTCGACGTCAACGCCAGCTCGCTCGCCTTTTCCTCCAGCGCCCGGCGTGCCTGCTCGATCTCCTGGTTCTTGCGCTCGACCTCGGCGTTCTGCAGGGCCAGCTCGTGCGCCTTCTGCGCGAGCTGCTCGTTGGTCTGCTGAAGCTCCCCCTGCTGGGTCTGCAGCTCCGTGGCGAGCTGCTGGGACTGCTTGAGAAGGTTTTCGGTCTGCATCGTCGCCTCGATGCTGTTGAGCACGATGCCGATGCTCGCGGTGAGCTGCTCGAGGAGCGCGATCTGGGAAGCGGTGAACTTGCCCAGCGAGGCCAGCTCGATGACGGCCTTGACCTCGCCCTCGAAGAGCACCGGCAGGACGATGATGTTGCGCGGGATCGCCTTGAAAATGCCGGACCGGATCGGGGTTGTCCCGGGCGGCGGCTCGTTGATGAAGATGATCCGTCGTTCGATGACACACTGGCCGATCAGACCTTCGCCGATACGTATCGAGTGCCCGTATCCGTCATGACCCCTGTCCGCGAAGCTGGCCACCAGCACGAGCGTCGGTTCCGAGGCCCGCTCCACGCGGTACATCACGCCTTGATGCGCGTTCACCAGCAGGGTGAGCTCCGACAGCAGCATCTGCCCGACCGTGGCCAGGTCGCGCTGCCCCTGCATCATTCCGGTGAACCGGGCCAGGTTGGTCTTGAGCCAGTCCTGCTCCGTGTTCTGCTCGGTGGTGAGCCGCAGGTTGCCGATCATCGTGTTGATGTTGTCCTTGAGCTCTGCGACCTCGCCGCGGGCCTCGACCTGGACCGAACGAGTCAGATCGCCCTTGGTCACCGCCGTGGCCACTTCGGCAATGGCGCGCACCTGCGTGGTGAGGTTCGCCGCCAGCAGGTTGACGTTGCCGGTCAGATCGCGCCACGTGCCGGCCGCACCGGGCACGTTCGCCTGACCTCCAAGACGCCCTTCCACGCCGACTTCGTGGGCGACGGTGGTCACCTGGTCGGCGAAAGTGGCCAGGGTGCCGGTCATGTCGTTGATCGTCTCGGCGAGCGCCGCGACCTCTCCTTTCGCGTTCACGGTCAGCTTCGGCTTGAGGTCGCCGTTGGCCACGGCGGTCACGACCTTGACGATGCCGCGCACCTGCTCGGTCAGGTTGGCGGCCATGACGTTGACGTTTTCCGTGAGGTTCTTCCAGGTCCCGGGCGTCGCCGGCACCTGGAAGGGCGTGACCGACAACGTCAACGTCATGGCCGCCAACCTCACCGAGCAGGTGCGCGGCATCGTCAAGGTGGTGACCGCGGTCGCCAACGGCGACCTCAAGCAGAAGCTCACCGTCAACGCCAAGGGCGAGGTGGCGGCGCTGGCCGAGACCATCAACAACATGACCAACACGCTCGCGACCTTCGCCGACCAGGTGACCACGGTCGCACGCGAAGTCGGCGTGGAAGGCAAGCTCGGCGGCCAGGCCAAGGTGCCGGGCGCCGCGGGTATCTGGAAGGGCCTCACCGAGAACGTGAACGAGCTCGCGGCGAACCTGACCACGCAGGTGCGCGCGATCGCCGAGGTGGCGACGGCGGTGACCCAGGGTGACCTGACGCGCTCGATCACGGTCGAGACGCAGGGCGAGGTGGCGGCGTTGAAGGACACCATCAACGAGATGATCCGCAACCTCAAGGACACGACGCAGAAGAACACCGAGCAGGACTGGCTGAAGACCAACCTCGCCAAGTTCTCGCGCATGCTGCAGGGCCAGCGCGACCTG
>DASROJ010000264.1:0-6429 GCA_035646975.1 Patescibacteria group bacterium | reverse complement strand
CCTCAAGGAGTGGCATGCCCAGGCCGAGGCCTCGCGGCTGAAGCCCGATTCGGAGACCGCGGGTTCGCTCAGCGGCGAGGAGCTGGAGCGTCTGCGGAGCCTCGGCTATATCCAGTAGCAGCCAGACTGCCATCCAGCGAGAGCCGCTGCTTGAAGTACCGGTCGTGCCATCCAGGCCGCGTGGCGTCCAGGAGCAGTCCTTCGGCGGCGCCCACGTAATAAAAGACGGTGCGTCGGTAGTCGCCCAGCGGCAAATTGGGCAGCTCGCCGGCGAGGTTCTCACGAAGCTTCTGCGCCACCTCCGACAGCGGGACGTAGTCCTCCAGCGCCGCGAACTCCGGGCTCGGCTTGTATTTCCTTCCCGCCAGCTCGGCGACCCGGTGCTGCGTGTACTGTGCGATCCCTTCCTGCCAGGTCTGAAAGGCGAAGTACCGGCGCTCGTCGGACGACAACGCGGCGATGAAGATGTCCCGCGCTTCGAGGTACCGGGTCATCCTGGGCCCGAGGTCGGTGGTCCCGATGGCTCCGAAGGCGTCCGACAGGGCGCGGGCCATCGCCTGGAAGCGAGCCTTCACCGCGATCGCATCGTAGGGAAACGGATAGTTCAGCATCCACATGCCGGTGGCGTCGCCGCCGGCCAGACCGAGGGCGTCGACCGCCTCGTAGTAGGCCGGGTCGGCGTATTGAAGCTGGTGGAAATGCTCGTGCAGCAGCACGATGACCCAGCGGCTCGAGGAACGCTCCTCGGTGTTCTGCGCCTGCCCCACGACGATGGTCGGCACGCCGTTGATGGGAAAGGTCGCCAGGATGTTCAGTGGGTGGGTTCGTCTGGCTGCGTAAACCTTGGCGTGGAGCAGCGGATCCTCTCCGAGCGCAAGATAGTCCGCGGGCGGATTCGGATGCCGGACGAGGTACTCGGCTTCGGGTGTCACGAGCAGAACGGCAAACGGCGCCTTGTGCCATCCCTTCCAGATCCGATCCCCCAGCCGGTCTGCCAGCCGGAACGCTTCGGCGAGCCGGATCCGGTCGACCCGATCCAATGCGAGCGGCAACGCCACCGCCGGAGAAACCGTCAGACCCGGCAGCAGGGCAGGCAGGGCTGCGAGGACACCGAGGGTGACGGCGGCAAGGAATGCGCGGAAACCTATCTGAGGACGGCCACCCCGTGGAATAATAGACAGGTTTTCCCCCATCATCCGGAGACCTTCACGTGAACGATCTTCGATCGAAACGTACGCCGGCCGCTCCATTATTGCCCGTGTTGCTCGGTCTCATCCTTCTGCTGGCGGGCACCGCCGCCACCACCACGACCGCCACGAACCCTTACGCGCCCGACACCCCCGAACCCGGTTCGGTCGAGGCGATCGCGAGGTTCACCACCGAGCCGCGGTTTGTCAACCCCTGGGTGGCCTACGTTCCCGATTCGAAGACCGTCCCCTCTCCGACGAAATACCTCGGCCATGTTGCCGGCGCCGCCGGCGAACTGTCCGGCACCACGAAGGTGTTCGGCTACTTCCGGGAGCTGGACAAGGCCTCCGACCGGGTGCGTGTGGAGGTGATCGGCCGCACCGAGGAAGGACGCGACATCCTGCTGGTGGCGATTTCCGACGAAGAGGGGATCCGCCAGCTCGACCGGCTCAAGGCGGCCACCGCGGCGCTGGCCGACCCGCGCAGGACCAGCCCGGAGCAGGCCGAACAGATCATCGCCACCGCGCGTCCCATCTATTACTTCAACGCCGGGCTGCACTCGATGGAGACCGGCAGCCCGGAGATGGTGATGGAGATGGCCTACCGGCTGGCGGTCTCCGAGCAGCCGATGATCCGCCTCATCCGCTCCAACGTCGTCGTGCTGATCAACCCGGTGTCCGAGCCGGATGGACGCGACAAGTACGTCGACTGGTTCTACCGTTACCTGAAGGGAAAGACCGACTACGACAATCTGCCCGAGCTGAATCCTCCCTACTGGGGCCACTACGTCTATCACGACAACAACCGCGACACGCACCAGAAGTCGCTCGAGCTGACGCGCGCGGTGCACCGGATGTTCTACGACTACCATCCGACGGTCGTGCACGACCTGCACGAATCGATCCCGCTGCTGCATACCTGGAACGGCACCGGTCCATTCAACGCGCACCTCGACCCGATCGCCACCAACGAGTGGATGGAGATGTCGTTTCACGAGATCACCGCCATGACCTCGCTGGGAATGCCGGGCGTCTGGACCTGGGGATTCGGCGAGTCGTGGGGGTTGCACTATCTCGACTCGGTGGCCAGCAATCACAACAGCCTCGGGCGGGGCTACGAGACGTTCGGCAACCACTCGGCCGAGACGATGCAACGCACCCTGCGCCCCGATGAAGAGACCTATGTCGGCAAGGCGGTCACCGCCAAGGACTGGTACCGCGCCTGGCCGCCGGACAAGACATTCGTCTGGTCGCTGCGCGACAACACCAACTACATGCAGACCGGGTGCCTGTCGATCCTGCAGTGGAGCGCGCTGCACTCCAGGGAGATGCTGCGCAACTTCTACCGCAAGGGGTACAACTCGTGGCAGGCCGGCGTCAAAGGCAACCCGTTCGCCTTCATCATCCCGCAGGACCAGGGGGATCGGCTGCGCGTGGCCCAGATGGTGAACCTGCTGCGCGGCCACCACATCGAAGTCGCGCGCGCCGCCGCGCCGATCAAGGTCAAGGAAGGCGAGTTCTCCAAGGGGAGCTTCGTCGTGCGTCTCGATCAGCCTTACCGCAACTACGCGGTGGACCTGCTCGAGATGCAGAAGTTTCCCAGCGACTCACCCTACGAGCCGTACGACGACGTCTCGTGGGCGCTGCCGGCGCATTACGGCATCGAGGCAAAGCGCATCGACGACGAGACGATCGCACGGGTGCCGCTCGACCCGATCCAGGAGGACGTGGTGCCCGCGGGTCATGTCACCGGCTCGGGGCCGGTCTATCTGCTGAAGGACACCGGGCAGGAAGCGCTGCTGGCGGCGCGGTTTCGTCTGTCGAAGTTCAAGATCGAGATCGCCGAAAAAGCGTTCGAGTCGGATGGGGCCACCTATCCGGCCGGCTCCTGGATCCTGCCGGCGCAGGACGGACTGCGCGGCGCCCTGGATGGCGTGGCCACTGAGCTGTCGCTCGACTTCGCCGGAGCGGGCGGCGCGCCGGGCGTGGCCCATCACGACGCGCCGATACCCCGTCTTGCCGTCTGGCATACCTGGGCCGACACCGAGTCGGTGGGCTGGGTGCGCTACGCGCTGGACCACGAGAAGATCCCTTACGCCTACATCCGCGACGAGGAGATCCGCGCGGGCGGGTTGCGTGACAAGTACGACATCGTGCTGTATGGCAACGTCTACCTGAGTCTCAAGGATCAGATCAACGGCATCGAGCCGAGGTACGGTCCGATGCCCTACACGAAGACCGCGGCCTTTCCGAGCCACGGCGTTCCCGACGCCTCCGACGACATCACCGGGGGGATCGGGTGGAGCGGCATGGCCAATCTGCAGAAGTTTCTCGACGCCGGCGGGCTGCTCATCACGCTGGCCAACGGCTCGGCGCTGCCCCTTGAAGGGGGCCTGGTGCGCCGGGTCTCGCGCAGCAACGCGGATCTGTTCACCCCCGGCGTGGAGCTGAGGGTGAAGTTCACGCGGCCCGACCACCCGATCGCCTATGGTTATCCCGAGGTGACATCGGTCTTCCGGCAGGGGTATCCGATCTACGAGCTGCGACCGGCCGACCGGCGGTGGATGGTGCTGCAGTGGGGGCTGAAGCTTCCCAAGGACGAGCGGGACGACGACGCGGAAAACGATGCCGACGATGCCAAGGCCGACAAGAACAAAGAGGAGAAGGCGGGGAAGGACGACGACGATGCCCCGCTGGTGGTCAGCGGCGGCGCCAGGCATCTGGAAAACCTCGAGGGACGTCCGGCGATCATGGACCTGCCGGCCGGCGTCGGGGCGCGTGGTCACGTGCTGGCGTTCAACTTCAACCCGATGCACCGCGACCTGAACCACTCCGACTACCGGTTCCTCTGGAACGGGATTCTCAACTGGAGCGCGCTGCCCAAAGCGGAGCCGTAAAGATCATGCGGTCACCCGACACGAACAACGACACGAGCCCCGATTCGCGCAACGACCCGCTGGGGGGATTCTCCCCGGTCGTCCGTCGCTGGTTCGTGGAGCGTTTCGGCCAGCCCAGCCCGCCGCAGCAGGACGGGTGGCCGTCGATCCGCAGCGGCAGGCACACCCTCATCGCCGCGCCCACCGGCACCGGCAAGACGCTGGCCGCGTTTCTCTGGGCCATCGACGACCTGATGCGGCAGGGCGAAGCGCTTCAGGACACGACACAGGTGCTGTACGTGTCTCCGCTCAAGGCGCTGGGCAACGACGTTCAGCGCAATCTCGAGGGCCCGCTCGGAGAGTTGCGCGAGCTGGCGGCATCGTTGGACCAGAAGCTCCCGGAGATCCGGGTGATGGTCCGCTCGGGCGACACGCTGCCTGCCGCCCGCGCCGCGATGCGCAAGCGCCCGCCCCACATCCTGGTCACGACGCCCGAGTCGCTGTACATCCTGCTGACCAGCGACAGCGGCCGGGCGATGCTGCGCACGGTGCGCACCGTGATCGTCGACGAGATCCACGCGGTGGCCGGCAGCAAGCGCGGCGCTCACCTCGCGCTCAGCCTCGAGCGTCTCGAGGCGCTGACCCACTCGGCAGCCGGCGCGGCGGCCGGCGCAACCCCACAACGGATCGGCCTGTCGGCCACGCAGAAGCCGATCGAGAACGTCGGACGTCTTCTGGTGGGCGCGGGGCGCGACTGCGCGCTGGTGGATGTCGGCCACAACCGCCCCGTCGACCTGGCCATCGAGGTGCCCGACTCCCCGCTGGAGACCGTCTGCTCGCACGAGACCTGGAAGGAGATCTACACGCGCATGGCGGATCTGATCCGCCAGCACCGCACCACGCTGATCTTCGTCAACACGCGCAAGCTGGCCGAGCGGATCGCGGCGCGACTCACCGAGCTGCTGGGGGAGGGCCAGGTCACCAGCCATCACGGAAGCCTCGCGCGGGATCGCAGGCTCGCGGCCGAGCAGCGGCTCAAGGCCGGCGAGCTGCGCGGGCTCGTGGCCACCGCGTCGCTGGAGCTGGGCATCGACATCGGCGATGTCGATCTCGTCATCCAGGCTGGCATCACCCCGTCGATCGCCACGCTGCTGCAGCGGGCCGGCCGTTCGGGTCATGCCCTCACCCGCACTCCCAAGGCGCGGATCTTCCCGTTGACACAGGACGAGCTGGTGTGCGCCGCGGCGCTGATCGACGCGGTGGGTCGCGGCGAGCTGGACCGCACGCCGCAGCCGGGCGCGCCGCTCGACATCCTGGCGCAGCAGATCGTAGCCGCCTGCGTGGCCGAGCCGTGGGACGAGGCTGCGTTGTTTGCCAGGTTCGCGCGTGCCTGGCCGTACCGCGATCTGGCGCGCGCCGACTTCGACGCGGTCGTGGCGCTTCACACGCAGGGACGCGCCGCGCTGCTGCACCGTGATGGCGTGGGGGGCCGTCTGCTGGCCACCAAACGCGCACGGATCACCGCTATCACGTCGGGCGGCGCGATCCCCGACACCGCCGACTACCAGGTGCGGCTCGAGCCGTCCGGCACGCCGGTGGGGACCCTCAACGAAGACTTCGCCATCGAGGCCAACGCCGGCGACATCTTCCAGCTCGGCAACACGTCGTGGAAGATTCTCAAGGTCGAGCCGGGCATCGTGCGAGTGGCGGACGCCAAGGGGGCGCCGCCCACGCTTCCCTTCTGGATCGGCGAGGCGCCCGCGCGCACGCGCGAGGTGTCTTCCGCGGTCGCGCGGGTGCGCACTGAAGCGCAGGACGCCGGCTGGCCGCACGGTTGCGCGGGCATCCCCGAGGCGGCAGCTCGCCCGCTGGTCGAGTATGTGGCGGCGGGGGCCCGCGCGCTCGGAGCGGTGCCGACACCCGAGTGCGTGGTGGCTGAGCGATTCTTCGACGAGTCAGGCGGCATGCAGATGGTGATCCATGCGCCGTTTGGCGGGCGCATCAACCGGGCCTGGGGCCTCGCGCTGCGAAAGAAGTTCTGCCGGGGATTCGGCTTCGAGTTGCAGGCGGCGGCCAACGAAGAGGCGATCCTGATCTCGCTCGGCCCGCAGCACAGCTTTCCGCTGGAAGAAGTTTTCGACTATCTGGCGCCGGAAACGGCGCGCGACGTGCTGGTGCAGGCGCTGCTGCCCACGCCGCTGTTCGGCACGCGGTGGCGATGGAACGCGACCCGCTCGCTGCTGATGTCGCGCACACGCCAGGGAGGCAAGCGGGTGCCACCGGCGCTGCTCAGGATGCGGGCCGACGATCTGCTCGTGGGGGCCTTTCCCCAGGTGATGGCCTGCGGCGAGACGCTTCCGCCGGGC
>DASROJ010000263.1:0-3630 GCA_035646975.1 Patescibacteria group bacterium | reverse complement strand
TCTGCCCGCCTTCATCGAGGCGATCGCCCGGGTCCTGCGCGACGATGGCGTCTGGATTGTGCAGTTCCAGGATCTCCTGAGCGGGATGCGCACGGCCGCGGTCGACTACCTGGTACATGAGCACCTGATGTGGTTCAGCCTCTACAGCCTCGTGCAGGTGCTCGCCGATTACGGGCTGCAGGTGATGGATGTCGAGCCGCGCGCGATCAACGGCGGGAGCCTGCGGTGCTACGTCCAGCGAGTCGCCCCTGCCCGAGTCCCGAGCGACCGCGTGCGCGACTACCTGTTCGCCGAGGGCGACGCCGGGCTGGTCTCGCCCCCGGAGTCGCCTGCGAGTTGCTGGCCTGAGTTCAAACGGAAGGTGGATCTCATCAGGGCAGCCGTGCCGGCGACCATCCAAGCCGCCCGCGATGCCGACCTCACGGTGGATCTCTACGGCGCGAGCACCAAGGCGACGCTGCTGCTGCAGCTCTGTGGGCTGGACCGCTCGTCTCTGCGCTGGGCCGTGGAGCGTCAGCCGCAGAAGGTGGGCAGGTATGTGGGCGCGACTGGGATCGAGATCGTGAGCGAGGAGACGTGGCGCAGCAACCCCGGGGGCATGGCGCTGCTCGGGATCTACCAGTTCCGCGATGCGGTGCTGCAGCGCGAGCGCGCGTTCAAAGGCGGCTGGATCATCCCGATCCCGCACCCGGAGGTGTACTGGGTGGTGCCGGCACCGGGATTCATCGCCGGAGCGGATGTCGCATGACTCCTGCGCGCTCCTTCCGCCTCGCCTCCGGCGACCGCCTGCGCGTGGACCCGCGTCCCCGCGAGGTCTGGCTGACGCTGCTGGAAGCGCCGATCTCGCGTGATGTCGAGCGGCTGGTGGTGCTGACGAGGGAAGAGGCGAGTGGCCTCAGCCGGGTGCTCGCGAAGATTGTGGAGACCGAATGACTGACCTGACTCGACGCACCTTCATCGGTCTGCTCGGTGGGGCGCTGGTCGCCTCAGCCGTCCCCAAGTGGCCAACGCTGCTCACGCCAAGCGATCCGGCCAGCCCTGTCACATTGGCCCGGGGTGGGCGCATCTACGATCTGATGATTCTCGGGCGCGAACCCGGGAAGTACTCTCTCTGTCGCCCCGGGGCAGTGGAACCCATCCTACAGATGCCGCTCGCCAAGGGATCCACCATGCGCTGGCGCGCGATGCCCGGCGGAGAGATTGTGCTCCCTCAGCACGCGCCGAGTGTCGAGTTGCGCGGCCCAGTCATCCCCGCGTGGTCGATGTGGTGGACGGATGCACAGGGCGATTCGTATGTCTCATCCGTGGATCCGTCGGTCAATGAACTCACGGTCGTCACCAAAGCCCTCTCGCGCTGGACAGGAGCGCCGAATGTCTGAGCCCTACTGGATCATCGTCCCCTTCATCAACGCTTGGGAGATGACATCCCAAGCGATCCGCGACTTCCTCGGCCAGACCGGGCTGCCCTCGCCGCCGCAGGTACTGGCGATCGACAACGGCTCGCGCAACGAGGTGCGGGAGGCGATCGACCAGTGGGCCGCGAACGAGCCGCGCTTGCATGTGTGGCATCATCGCCCCGGGCTGCCGAGCCTGAGCGCGAGCTGGAACGCGGGGCTCGACTTCGTGTGGAGGCAGGGGGGCGAGGTGGCCCTCGTCGCTAATAACGATCTTCGTCTCCATCCCCAGACGTATGCGACGTTGCTGGCGACGCTCCAAGTCGAGGACGCGCTATTCGTGACCGCCGTTGGTCGGCGCGAGCCTGATCTGAATTGGTCAGAGTACTTCGCAGCGCCTTTGACGTATACAGGAACGGGCTCTCACGGAGGCCCCGATTTTAGTTGCTTCCTGATCTCCCACGCTTGCCACGATCTCGTCCAGTTCGACGAGCGGCACATCCCCGCGTACCTAGAAGATTGCTGCTATCACCGCGAGATGATGTTGGGCGGACACGGTACGCGGATCTTCTCGATCAACGTGCCGTATTTGCACTACGCGAGCGGAACCATCAATCAAGAAACGGATCCGAAGCGCCTCGCCGATTGGGCACGGCGCATCGAGCAAAGTCGTGCGCATTACCGCCGATGCTGGGGAGGCGATGTCAACGCCGAGCGCTATATGGTCAAGGGCGATCCGACGACGGCGCAGGATGGCGCGACGAACCCCGATCTCCAGCGGCTGTTTTTGGGTGCGCCTCCGTGTGATGACGCTTGCACAGCCACTGTAGATTCTCCGGCTCACGATTGAAGGGATCGCCATCCCTGTGATGACATTCGACGCGCCCAGAATGCTTGCCGCGGGCCTCACAAGCCAGTGGGCGGAGTTTCAGCAGGATGCGGCGCGAGGCTGTACGGGAGTACCACTCCGCCTGCCTCCACTTGTTGCGTTGATAGATCACCTTCGCGTTCTCTTGCTGGTACTTCGTGTAGCTCCGCTTTCGCGCCTTAGGGTTGCGCCGACACCACGCGCGTGAGACTGCGTTGATGCGCGAGCGATTTCGATCTTGGTAGTGCCGAGTCATACAGGGCTTTGAGCAATAGCGCCGACGTGAGGGCGGAACTGGCGATTGGCAGTAGAGACAGTCCATAGATCGTGTATCCTAACATCGTGTTTAGGGAGGACGCAATGCCCCAGCTTCAATCGACCCCAGCGCCGAAACCAGTGAACAGCCTCCCCAAGCCCTGTGAGGTGCGCTGGTGCGTCGCGTACGCGGCGGCCCCGAGTACGTACTGTACGATCCACCGCGATCACCCGAACCTGCGCACGCAGATCGCGCCGAGCGGGGCGTACTACTGATGCTCCGTCATCCGGGGGCGATGCGAGTCGCGCACGCCAAACCTCAGTCGTGCAGCGGATGTCCGTTGTATGAAAAGGGCACCGGGTTCGTCCCCCTCACCGGCTCTGGCGACGCCTCGATGCTGTTCTTCGGTGAGGGGCCTGGCTTCGATGAGGCCGCGCGTGGGATGGCGTTCGTCGGTGCCGCGGGGTCGATGCTCGAACGCTTGTTCCGCCACGCAGGCATCGAGCGCTCTGCCGTCGACATCGGCAACAGTATTCAGTGCGCTCCTCCCAAGCTCTGGTTCGATCAGCGCGCGCCGTGGTATCGCGGAGCTTTGGAACATTGTCGCCAGTACACGCAGCCGGTGCTCGACAATCCTCAGCATCGCGTGATCGTGCCACTCGGAGCCACAGCCATCCGCAGAGTCTTCGGCATCGCGGGCAAGCACACTGGCCCCGAGGCGTTCCATGGCACGGTGACGACGCTCCCCAGTGGTCAGTTCGTGGTGCCCAGTTTCCACCCCAGCCATCTGCAACGCGGCGCCGGGAACCTGTTTGGCACGGTGACCTGGGATCTGCAGCGTGCCCTCGATGTCAGCATGAACGGCTGGGCCCCTGATCCGATGGTGCTCATCGAAGATCCCCCACTCGACTGGTTCCGCCTCTGGGCCCAGCAGCTCCTCGCGGCGATTGCCGAGGACCCGTGGGGCGTCTGGGTCACCGTCGACATCGAGACCCCCGACACCCATGGGCGCGACGAGGACACCCTCGGCGAGGACGATCAGAGCTACACAATCGAGCGAGTGAACTTCGCGGCGCACCCCGATGAAGGGATCACGGTGCCCTATGTGGGAG
>DASROJ010000262.1:0-2130 GCA_035646975.1 Patescibacteria group bacterium | reverse complement strand
GGCCAAGACAGTACCCCATCAACAGCCCGACGAACATCACGGCGGTGAACGTGGCGGCGATTCCCCCCAGCTCCGCCTGGAGCTGCGCGCCTCCGTTGCGGCCCCTGACCAGGGAGGCCATCGGCACCAGCAAGGTCGCGGCGCAGAGCATGTCCAGCGTGCTCAGCCGCGCCTCGAAGAAGAATGTCGAGGCGACCGCGACGCCAAGCAGCGCCCCAAGCAGCTTGTGCGGGGCGAAGCCACGTCTTTCCGCAATCGCGTAGAACTCGTAGCAGCCGAGGATCACGGCCGCGCTGACAAGCACGAGAAAAGCCAGCGGGGGCAGGTACTTGATCACCGCGAAGAGAAGTGGAAGTCCGACGATGGCGGTCAGGATCCTCTTCACACCACGCGCCTCTTGCCCGGCGATTCGTTCGGCGGCACGGACGCCTGCTGTCGCAGTCCGTCAGCCGCATCCCGCACACCGCCGTATCTCCGGTCGCGTTTCTGGAAATCCCGAATCGCGCAAAACAATTCTTTCTTGCGAAAGTCTGGCCACAGCGTGTCAGTCACCCATATCTCCGCATAAGCGATCTGCCAGAGAAGAAAATTGCTGATGCGAAGCTCGCCGCTGGTGCGAATGAGCAGGTCAGGGTCGGGTTGGCCCGCCGTGTAAAGGTACCGCGCAAACGCCTTCTCGTCGATGGCGCCCGCTGCCTCGGTCATGGCTTGCACGCCCTGCGCGCGGGTCCCGAGATCGAGCAGCAGCTTGCGACAGGCGTCGACGATCTCCGCCCGGCCCCCGTACGACAACGCGATGTTGAATACCATTCCCTCGAGATGACGTGTCGCTTCCATCCCTTTGGCCAGCTCGCGCTGCACCGAGACGTCGAGCTCGTCCATCCTGCCGATGACGTTGAACCGGATGTCGTTCCGGATCAGCGTCTCCAGCTCCTTTCTCAGGTACTCCTTCAGCAGCATCATCAGCGTGCTGATTTCCGCCCGGGGTCGCTTCCAGTTTTCCTTGGAGAACGCATAGAGGGTGAGGACCTGGAGCCCGAGACGGGCGGACGCCTCGACCACGTCGCGCACGGCGTCGATGCAGGCGCGGTGCCCCGCCACGCGGGGCAGGCGCCGCGACTGGGCCCAGCGGCCGTTGCCGTCCATGATGATGGCGACGTGCGAGGGAAGCCGGCTGAAGTCGAGTTGCTGGACGATTGAGGCTTCCTCGGAGCCCGGCTCGATATAGCCTTCCAGATCGGGCGTCTTTCTTGGCATCCGGCTCCCGGGGAAGAGGCGGGTTTTTCACGCTCGAGCATCTCGCGCGCTCGAGTATCCCGCGCGCGAGAGAATCGGGTGGCAGGCTTGGCGAAACGGGCTAAGCCCTTCGATTCAAAGGACGAATCCTACCACCCGCTTCGATCGGGCGCAAGATCGGGGTAAAGGACCTTCATGAGACACAGCCCCGAGGCCGGGGCGGTGGGTCCGGCCACACGCCGGTCGCGGGCTTCCAGAAGTGACTCGATCTGTTCCGGATCGATCCGCCCGCGGCCCACCTCGATCAGGGTGCCGGCGATGTTGCGCACCATGTGCTGGAGAAACGAGCTGGCCTCCACCGTGTAGACGATCAGCTCCTGCTGGTCCCCCGCCCTTTCGATCGAGGAGCGACGGATCTCCTTGATGGGTGAATCCGACACGTCGCCGGCGGCCTTGAAGGACGAGAAATCCTTCCGACCCACCAGCTTGCCGGCCGCCGCCGACATCGCCTCCACGTCGAGCTGCGTCCGGCAGTAGGCCGCGAAGCCTCTCAGGAACGGCGAGAGGTATTCACCCTGGGCGATCTGGTACCTGTAGATGCGGCCTCGCGCAGAGTGACGCGCGTGGAAAGCGTCGCCGACGATCTCCACCGAACGGATAGAGACATCTTCGGGAAGGACCGAGTTCATGGAGCGGCGCAGACGCCCGGGATCCAGCTCCGAACGGACCATCAGGCTGGCCACCTGCCCCAGCGCATGGACACCGGCGTCCGTTCTCGCTGCGCCTGCCGCAACAACCGGCTGCCTGAGGATCGTGGCGAGCTTCTCCTGCAGGACGCCCTGGATGGTCGGGACACCGGGCTGGATCTGCCAGCCATGGTAGGCCGTTCCCAGG
>DASROJ010000261.1:0-3259 GCA_035646975.1 Patescibacteria group bacterium | reverse complement strand
GGCCAGTACCGAGCCATCCGGCGGGCCGTCCAGATCCCGTAGCCCGCACCGAGGATGACGAACACGATGGCGGCGACCAGCGGGATCCCAGAATCAAGCAGCGCCAGCGCACCGAAGAAGACACCGACGCATCCGCCTGTCGTCAGCGCCCTGCCGACCGAAGCGCTTCGCCACGCCGAGGCCGGCACCGTGACCATAGCGTGATCCTACACGCAGTCGAAACGGTGTTCTGCCCGTCCCCCTCGTGAGGGGACGGGCATTCTCGCCCAATGCATTCAGAGTCGAGAAGCAGTTCTCGATGCCGAGGGCCGCCACGAGGATGCCGCTCCCCGGCTTCTGTCGGTTTGCGGTTACCTCATCACTCCGGCAACGTCCCACCTGCGATCGTGCTCTTGAGGTTCTGGATAATATGCTCCGCCCCCGCGGTGAACGCCGACGCCTGGTCGGACGTGAGCGTACCGCGCCGCACCAGCGCACTGGTCTCGTTCATGAACGCTCCGAGCTGGTTGATCGCAGGATCGACACCGCCTCGATTCAGGGCAGCGACGGTGGCTTCCAGGGGAGAGATCAAGCCCTGCTTCGTGCCAGGCGGGAGCGGCGACGATTGCACGTCAGCGATGAGAAGGTACGTCTCGACTGCGAAAAGCTCAAACCGGCTTTGGAAAAGTTCGTACGCGCCCATGTCGCAGGCCGGGCCTTGAGGACGCGGCACGCCACGCTGATCGGTCTTAATCGGAACACCCCTGAGGTCCGTGCAGGAGCTCGCGGGAATCGCGTTCTTGGCAGGGCTGGTGGATAGCAGCGCAATGGTCTCCGTGGGGCCGCCATTATTCTTCAATCCGGCCGGATCGAACCCGGCATGAATGCTGTTCAGGTCCCCGGCTTCGGTGAAGAGGTCGGCGCACGTTGCGTCGTCGGAAAGGTTATGACCCCCAGACTTGGTCGCGCGGTTGGATAGGTTAAAGTCATAGCAATTTCCTCCGGTGTTATTCGCCAGGATGGAATTCTTCACGGCCAGCCCGTGGCCGGAAATACCGCCGCCGTTGCCGCTAGCGATGCTGAAGTCTCCGCCGGTGGTCTCGGGGCCGCGGAACGCGGAATTGCCCGAGACGGTGCTGTTGCTCATGCTCAGGACGCCGGCAGGGTTAGAAATGCCGGCGCCGTTCCCCCCCACGACGCTGCCATCTGGCGTGTGGTTACCGCTGACGGTGCTGTTGATCAGGAAGAGTCTACCGCCTCTCGTGCCGCCGCCGTCGGGCTCGTCGTGGCCGCCGTTGAGGATGCCAGCGCCCGAGAGGGCGCAGCAGTCGGGCACGTTTCCGCCGCCGAAGTTGAACGAGATCGTGCTGCCCATCAGCGTCATCGTGCCCTCGTCGTTGTAGATGCCGCCGCCGTAGCCGGAGCCGCGCAGAATCCTCCCGTCCTCCTCCACCCGTGCCTCATTTCTCGAGACGGTGCTGTTGAACATGACGAGCGTGCCGGGCAGCGTTGCGCTATCCTGGTCATCGGTGAAGTTGTGGATGCCCCCACCGCGTCCGACGTGGGGGAAGACACCACTGGCCACGTTATTCACGACGGAACTGCTCTTCAGGGCCAGCCTGCCCTCGTTGTAGATGCCGCCGCCCAGCGTGGCCTCGTTGAAGGTCACGGCGCTGCGGTTCAACGTCAGCGTGCCGACGTTGTAGAGACCGCCGCCGGAGCCAAGGCTGTCGGCGGAGTTGCCGAGGACGAGGCTGTCCTCGAGCGTGAGATCGCCGGCCAAGGAATTATGGATGCCGCCGCCCTGCCCGGGTCCACCGGGACGGCCGGCGTGGTTCGCCTTGACGGTGCTGGCGCGCACGATCAGCGTGCCGGCGTTGAAGATGCCGCCGCCGAGCTGGTTACCCAGGGTGTTGCCAGCGATCGTGCAGCGGCTCAGCGTGAGCCTGCCGCCGTTGAAGATGCCGCCGCCCACAACGGAGCTTCCACGCTCGATCGTCAAACCGGAGATCGTGACGGTCATCGCTCCGCCAAGGCCACCGAGCGGTTGAACGACGAACACGGAAACGGCGTTGCCTCCGCTGATCGCCAGCAAGGACGCCCCCGGACCATTGATCGTCAGGGTTTTGCTCGTACTACTCTCGATCGCGAGCGGTGTCCCGACGGTGATGGTGGCCGGATACGCGAGGCTGAAGTCGATCGTATCGCCGTCCGCCGCCGTCGCAATCGCGTTCCGCAGTGAGCCTGGGCCGCTGTCGTTCGTATTGATCACCGTGATGGTGCTGCCGAACACGGGGAAGGCGCTGAGCAAGATCAGCAGTCCCGCGCCTGACCAGATTCCTCTCGATGCCTTGGCCGATGGCGATAGGCGCATACGTGTACCTCCGGTTCTCCATGAAGATTCGGTATGAACGAGGCGAATGCCGGCGCTCGAGCATGTGGGTCTCCTGTGGCTCGTGCGTTACCAGGAGCTGCAAATGAACTGCTGGAAATGAACCGCCCGGATCAGCGCAGGAATGATGCCTCGAGGCGCAGGCACGACGGCGGCCGCCCCGAAGATCGGATCTGGGCGCGACGCCGCGAGACTCGGGAGGGGTGGGGCCAGGACTCGGCCCTGACGGCGCCATCCCCAGTCGCGCGAGGAGCTTCCGGATGACGACCGGATCGTGCAACGTGGCGATCAGTCGCAGCCGACCCCCACAATGCGGGCACGCCAGCACATCAATCGCGAGAACACCCCGTCCAGCACGGGGGTATGAAAATGCAGGTTCGTGTTTAACGCCCCGCCGAAGCCCCAGACAGACTAAGACAAAGCGCACTACCAAGGCCCAGCCGAGCAAGACGATCGTCGCTCGCTACGGCCGCCACGCGCTGGTCGGGATCGGCCCGGCTCAACACCGTCGATAGCGATCGGACGGGATTCACCGTGGTCACGTCGGGCCGGGCCCGCACGACTCGAGGAGCATCCCCAGTGGGGTAATCGGTAAGGGCACGAGACCATGTGCCGTGCGCCAACCATTCTCGATCTGGCGCGCTTCCTGGACGAGCACGCCGCGGCACCTCCGGCTCTGGCCAGCACGCGCCTGGAGGAAGTGAACCAGCAGGCGCACCATCGTCGACTGGTGCTCGCGGCGATCTGGGTCAAACCCCTGGGCCATGTAGACCGTCCGGCTTTCGAAGTCGAAGAGACCCAGGATCGCCGCGTGGGGCATCGGGGAATCGCACAGCTCCCTCTGCTCGCAGAGATAGAGCTCGAAATCGGCCTGGGTCATCGTTACCA
>DASROJ010000260.1:0-2079 GCA_035646975.1 Patescibacteria group bacterium | reverse complement strand
CCCCGATAGTTCGCGGATAGCCGGCCCCCGCCGATCTGGGTTAGGCTTCCCGCATGGGCGGACCGGAGGCGCTGTGCCCGGTGTGCGGGCAGGGGCTGAAGACGGCGAACCTCGCGGGTGTGAGCGTGCGGATCTGCCCGCAGTGCCGGGGAACGCTGCTCGCCCAGATCGACATGATCCGGACGCTGGAGGCAATGAGCGCCGAGATGATCAAGGGCTTCGACCCCGACCAGAAGCTAGATCCCGTCTCCGCCCAGCCGGGCGCGATCAACTGTCCCGCCTGCGCGCGCGCGATGACGAAGGACAACTACTGCAGCGCCGGGCTCGTCTTCTTCGATCGCTGCGAAGCGTGCCGGCTCCTATGGCTCGGCACCGACGAGCTGGGAACGATGACGTTGATGTGGGCGCGCATGGAACGGCGGCTTGAACGCGTTCAAAAAGCGACCGAAGAGATGCTGGACGAAGCCGACACCTTCGTCCGCCACAAGCGCATCGGCAAACGCGCCAACCTGATCCTGTCGCGCTTCCTCTAGTGGAAGTCTTCCTCCCTCTCCCGCTTTGCGGGAGAGGGTCGGGGTGGGTACGGACCGGCGACATAGGTAACAAGACAGACCGGAGACATGGGTGACACCTGGCGGGTACCGACGAGAGTGGTCGGATGCCCTGGAAGGAAGCGTCACCAATGGACGAGAGGGTCCGATTCATCGCCGGATTGCAGTCCGGACTTGGGATGGCGGAGGCGTGTCGGAGCTACGGCGTTAGCCGAAAGACGGGCTACAAGTGGCTTGAGAGGTACAAGGTCGGAGGTCCGGGCGGCCTGGAGGAGCGGTCGAGGGCACCTCATCGGATGCCGTGGGCGATCGAGGATGAGATGCAGGAGCTGCTCATCGCCGCGCGCTGCCAGCATCCGAGCTGGGGCCCACGGAAGCTACTGGCGTGGCTTGAACGACGACACAGAGGCCGGCACTTTCCGGCGCCGAGCTCGGTGGGCGATCTGCTCCGACGTCGAGGCTTGGTTAAACCTCGGCGTCGGCGCCGGCGGGTACAACCGCGCGTCGCTCGTCCCGGTCGCTACGATGCACCGAATGCGACCTGGTGCGCCGATTTCAAAGGCTGGTTTCGCACCGGCGACGGAGAGCGATGCGATCCGCTGACCATCTCCGATGGATACAGCCGCTTCGTTCTTGGCTGCCACATCGTCGAGCGGCCGACGCTAGAGCACGTGCAACCGCAATTCGAACGAGTTTTTGTGGAGTACGGGCTGCCCGCGGCCATCCGCACCGACAACGGCCCGCCATTCGCTTCTACCGGTCTCGGCGGACTCTCTCGTCTCGCTGTCTGGTGGCTGAGGCTCGGCATCACGCCGGATCGCATCGAACCCGGGCGCCCCGAGCAGAATGGGAGACACGAGCGCTTTCACAAGACGCTCAAGGCCGAGACGGCTTCGCCGCCTGCATCGACCCCCGCAGCACAGCAGCGACGATTCGATCGCTTCACACGGGAGTACAACGAGGATCGACCACACGAGTCCCTGGCTGACCACACACCAGCCGACCTCTACTCGCCATCACGTCGGTCCTTTCCTCGGACCTTACCTGACGTCGACTACCCCGCGGGCTGCCTGGTCCGATCCATCCACACCGCTGGCACCCTCAAGTGGCGTGGTGGCCAGATCTACGTGAGCGAAGCCCTCATCGGCCAGCGCGTCGGCCTTGAGCCAATCGATAACGACCAGTGGCTTATCCGCTTCGCGTCCTTACCCTTGGCAGTCCTCGACAACCGCTCGCGGACACCGCTTCTCCGGCGCATCTAGACACAGGCCGGCAGCACGGGCAGTGTCACCCATGTCGCCGGTCTGATCTGTCACCTATCTCTCCGGCCGCTCAGTGAGGGCCGCCGAAAGTTACGGGACGACGCTGGCGGCGGGCTCGTTGCAGATCGTGCCCGCCTCGAGGATGGCGCGGTCGTAGTGCAGCATGGAATCGGCGCCGATCGAGATCGAGCCGGCCAGCAGGCTGCCCGACAGGGGCAGGCCGCTCGCCGCCGTCACGGCTGCCGCCGGCGCGTGCACGACGGCGC
>DASROJ010000259.1:0-6633 GCA_035646975.1 Patescibacteria group bacterium | reverse complement strand
ACGTGATGCTGCCCGGGTAGCCGACCAGGATGCAGACATCCAGCCCGCCGATATCGATGCCATGCTCCAGCGCGCTGGTCGAGATGACACCCATCAGGTCGCCGTTCGCCAGACGCGCTTCGATCAGGCGCCGCTCCGACGGCAGGTAGCCGGCCCGGTACGAGGCGATGCGCGGCATCAGCTCGGGGGCGGTGCCGGCCACCCACGAGGCCAGCAGCTCGGTGATCTTCCTGGCCTTGGTGAACGCGATGGTGCGGTAGCCGGCCCGGACGCAGGTCTCGATCAGCCATGTGGCCGCGGTATACGGGCTTCCCCCGGCGGGATTCACGAAGAGGAAGTGCTGGCCCGATTTCGGCGCTCCCGAGCGCTCCACGACCGAGAACTCCCGGCCAAGAAGCGAGGTGGCGAATTCGCCGGGATTGCCGATGGTGGCCGATGACACGATGTAACGCGGGTTCGAGCCGTGCCGGCGACAGATGCGGGCCAGACGTCGCATCACGTGATGAAAGTGGGATCCGAAGATCCCGCGGTAGACATGCAGCTCGTCCACCACCACGACCTTCAAGTTGGCGAACAGCTCCTTCCATTCGTCATGGTAGGCGAGAAAGCCGAGGTGGAGCATGTCCGGGTTGGTGATCGTCACGCTGGGTGGATGGGCGCGCAGCTTCCTGCGTTCGGCAGGCGGTGTGTCGCCGTCGTAGATCGCGGCGGTGGCGCGATCCTCCATCCCGGCCGCGCCGATGAATCCCCGCAACGCGGCGAGCTGATCCTGTTCGAGCGCCTTGTACGGAAACAGATACAGCGCCCGGGCTCCGGGATCCTCGGCCAGAACCTTCAACGTATGCAGGATGTAGATGAGGCTCTTGCCGCTCGCGGTGGGTGTCACGGTGAGCGGATGCCGTCCCGCCGCCAGATGCCCGAGCGCTTCGGCCTGGTGCGAGTAAAGCCGCTGAATGCCGGCGCCCGACAGCGCCTGGCGCACATTAATAGGATAGGCGTCGGGCGACACCGGCAATTCGGCCCATTGCGCGGGCGTTCCCGGCTGATGCCCCTGGTAGGCGATGCTGTCGCGCAGCGGCACGGCGCGCGCCAGATCGGCGGTGAGCCCGGCAACCGTCCCCGCCGGCTCTTCCCGCATCTGCTTTCTCTGAGGGCGCCGTCCCGGAGTCACATCCAACCCGCCCGTGCTGCCTACCTGGGATACTCGAAGAAGCCACGGCCGGTTTTCTTTCCGAGATCGCCGGCATCCACCATTTTTCTGAGCAGGGGGCAGGGACGGTATCGGGGATCGCCCAACCCTTCGTGCAGCACCTCGAGGATGTTGAGGCACGTGTCCAGACCGATCAGATCGGCAAGCGCGAGCGGGCCCATCGGATGATTCATCCCCAGCTTCATGACCGTGTCGATCGCTTCGGCGGTGGCGACACCTTCCATCAGCGCCGTGACGGCCTCGTTGATCATCGGCATCAGCACGCGGTTGGAGACAAAGCCCGGATAGTCGTTCACCTCGACGCTTGTCTTGCCCATCGCCCGTGACCAGGCCATGATCGCGGCGACTGTTTCATCCGAGGTCCGGTGGCCGCGGATGACTTCCACCAGTGTCATCACGGGCACCGGATTCATGAAGTGCATCCCGATGACGCGGTCGGGGCGTTTCGTGGTCGCGGCGATGCGGGTGATGGAAATCGACGACGTGTTGGTGGCCAGGATCGCCGCCGGCTTGCAGACCCGGTCGAGCCCTGCGAACAGCTCGGCCTTGGCCGGCTCCTTCTCGACGATCGCCTCCACCACGAGGTCCGCGTCCCGCAACGCATCGAGCGAATCGGATCGCTGGATTCGAGCCAGGGCGGCGGTTCTCTCCTCCGCGCTCATGCGTCCCTTGTCCACCGCGCGCTGCATCTCCTGGCCGATGATGACCAGCCCCTTGTCGACCAGATCGCCCCGGATGTCATTGAGGATCACGGTGAAACCGGAGCGGGCGGCGACATGCGCGATGCCGTGGCCCATGGTTCCGGCGCCGATGACGCCAATGATGTCACCCGGTGGGCGCGGCAACGACGGCATGACAACCTCCGGTAGAGTCGAAGAGTCGATAGGGGGGATTCGCAAAGCGGCCTCAGTATATCACCCGAGTCGCTGCGGACGGTTCGAAGCTCTCTGCAAGCGGGGGTAACGGCTTCCTCTGGACTTGCCTGAGGGGCGTCGGCGGAGTAATATCTGTGGTGTTCTGGTGACGTCCCGGACCCGCTTCAAAGCCCGGTATCAGGCAGGGTCGGCGCAAAGTGTCCTGTTCCAGGACAAGCGCTGCGGACGGTGGATTCGAAGCTGAGGAGACGACATATGAAGGTCGGCGGCTGGAACATGATGCCTTTGACCAGCAGCAAGAAGTCCCGGACGACGGATCCGATCAAGGTGAGTTCCATCATCGCCTATAAAGATGACCGGCGCGTGGTCCTGCACCGGGTCGAGAAGGTCAACGAGGACGGAACCCGCGAAGTCTTCATCATCAAGGCTTCGCCGAAGATCCTCAAGACCGACCACTGAAACACGCATCATCGGCTCAACGCGGCACCGCCTCACCGTTTCACCGAAGACGCCGGGTGCCGCCGGATCATGCTCCGGGGATGAACGCCACACCGCACCTCCGGAACCGCACCATCCGCACCGCGCAACGAGCAAGTCCTGTCCGTCCGCGTCCTGGCGGCCGAATCCTACAATCCCGAAAACTACAACAACCTGACAGGGGTTGTTTTTTCGGCGCCTCCCGGTATACTTAGCGCACTCTCAGATTGGACAGGGGTCGGTGCCGGCCTGCCGCAGGTCCGGGCGCTTTGGGGGAAAAGCGGCGGACGAATCGCGGTTGCGGACTGCCTCAGCCGTTCTGATCAAGATTTCATTCAGCGAATCTGTCACCCTGGTGAAGGCTCGTCGATGCACCGCGCTCCGGGCGCCGGAAGGTTCATCGCATCGAGACCACCCGGTTACATGGTCGATGCACGGTTGAGCGGCTACGAGGAGAAGCGATGTTCCTGAGGCCCACAGTTTCCTTCCGTTCCAGGGCGCGGCTCTTGCTGGTCTCGATGCTTCTCTTGTCGGCATGCGGAGGCGGCGCGGTGAAACGCACGGCCATCTCGGCAAACCCGCCAACCCCTTCCAGCGCTCCGCCAGGCTCGCAGCCAGCCGTCGACGGGCCCGGCGCGCCGACATTTCAGAAAGTCGCGCCCGAAGACAACCCCGCTCTGGCCCCTGCGGCGCCAGGGGTGGGCGCGGGCTCCGCCAATCCCTACCAGCTGGAGATCGAGGACCAGCTGGACATCTCGGTCTACGACGAAAAGGACCTGCAGCATGTCGAGGTGCCCGTACGACCGGACGGCATGATTTCGTTTGCCTTCATCGGCGACGTTCCTGCCGCGGGGAGGACGGTGGAGGAAGTCCGGACCGAAATGACCGAGAAGCTGGGGCGGTTCCTGCGCTCTCCCCAGGTGACGGTCATCGCGAAGGGGTTCGCGCAGAAAAAAGTATTCATCGGCGGCGAAGTGAAGACCCCCGGCATCTTCTACCTCTCTGGCAAGGAAGGCACGCTGCTCGACGCGCTTTACAAGGCCGGTCTGACCACGGACAAGGCCGATCTGGAAGGCGCCTACCTGATGCGGTCGAACAAGGTCGTCAACACGAACTTCAAGCAGCTCGTCCGCGGCGACACCGCGAGCAACGTGCGCCTGATGGACCAGGACATGATCTACATCCCGGAAAACACCCGCCGCTTCATTTACGTCCTGGGTGAGGTACGCAACGCCACGGCGCTCGAGACGCTGGAACCGATTCCGATCATCAGGGCCCTGACGCAGGCCGGCTGGATGAACCTGGGGGCGAAAAAACGGGAGATCGCCGTGCTGCGAGGGGGGCTCAAGGCGCCCGAGATCGCGGTGGTGGATGCCAAGGCGCTGGTGCAGGGCGACCTGAGCCAGAACATTTTCGTGCAGCCGGGCGACATCATCTACGTCTCGCCGGGGCCGTTGGGCAAGTTCAACTATGTCATCGACACGATCCTGAGAGCCATCTCCCCGATCGTCCAGGCGACCATCGTCTCGAACACCGTCAATCCCACGAGGCCGGACCCATCGCCGAATAACTAGCGCGTCAAATCGGTCAGTCGTTGTGAGGGGCGAATGGGGGGACCTGGATCCGGACAGTCCCGCGTCGGCGCGGAAAGCGAGCATGCCCCGAGTGAACTCCCGGACACTGCGCGCCGTTGGTGTCCGCAATCCCTCCTTCAGACAGCACGGCACCCTGCAATGCGGCGTGAGTCACGGCGTGAGTTACGGCGTGAATCACTGTGGAGCGCCGCGTGAAGGTGACGCTGATCACCATGGCCTATCCCCATCCGCGGCCTGGATTCTGGCCGGGGATCGAGCGCCAGGTGGCCGGATTCGCCGCCGCGCTGCGTGACGCCGGCGCCGAGGTGAGCGTCATCACGTCGTTCAGGAACGGAGGCCCGCCCCGGGAAACGCACGATGGCATCCGCATCTTCCGTGTGCCCGACACAGGCCACCGGTTCGGCCGACTCGGCTATCTGTTCAACATGCATGTCCGGAGCCTCGGCGCCAATGCGCTGAAAGTGAGTGAGGCGATCGACACGGCCGATGTGATCGAGACCTTCATCCCCCTGCCGGATTCCCCGGCGCTTGCGCGGGCCCGCCTGTCGTTGTTCGCGTTTTTTCCGCACCGAGACACGCCGTTGAGATGGTCCGACTATCTCCTGCACCCGCAGCATTTCGCGATGGAGAAGCGTTTCTTCCGCAGGGTGAGGAAGGTCATCGTCGCCTCCGCTGAGTCGCGACGTGTCCTGGTGGAAGAATATGGTCTGGCCGGGTCGAGCATCGAAGTCGTCCCGCTGGGAGTCTCGGCAAACTTTCTGCAGGGGAGCGACCAGGTGGAATCGCAGACCGGTCCGCGGCAGGAAGCCGACAGGCGCCCTGTCCGGCTGCTGTATGTCGGTCTGCTGATTCCGAGGAAAGGGCTCCGAACCCTGATCGATGCCCTGCCTTTGCTCAAGCGCGCCGGACATTCCTTCAGCCTGACGATTGCCGGCAGCGGGCCCGATCGGGCCGAGCTGCAGGCACGAGCCGCCGCCGCCGATGTGGGCGACCTGGTGGAGTTTCTCGGAAGGGTGGACGACAAGGATCTGCCGGGGCTCTATCGGAGCGCCGATGTCTTCGTCTTTCCGTCCGTGAAAGAGGGATTCGGTCTGGTGCTCGTCGAGGCGATGGCGTGCGGGCTTCCGGTGGTGGCCTCCTCCGCGCCGCCGATTCCCGAAGTGGTCGGTCCGGCGGGGATCTTTTTCAGCCCCGAAGACCCCGAGGACCTTGCCGCCGCGCTGGGCCGGGTCATCGGCGATCCGCTGCTGATGCGGCGACTGGCAGGGGAGGGGCGGCGGCGGGTCCGGGACGAATATCTGTGGAGCCGTGTGGCCGAGCGGACATTGAAAATCTACCTGCAGGCGAAAGCGGCATGAGGGGCCTTGCATGACAAAGGTCCTGCAGGTCGGCAAGTACTATCCCCCGTATGAGGGGGGCATCGAGAATCATGTGCAGTCGGTGTCCGAAGCACTTGCCTCGCAGTACGACCTCACCGTGCTCGCCTTCAACACCAGCGCGCTGACGACCCGGGAGTCGGTCAACGGTGTCCGGGTGATCCGGGCCGCCACCCTGGGCCGCGTCCTCTCCACCGAGATGTCACCCTCGTATGTCCGATGGTTCTTCAAGCTCAGGAACGCCGATGTCATCCATCTTCACACGCCCAACCCGATCGGCGAGCTGGCCTGTCTAGCGGCACCCTCACGGGCGCGTTTCATCATCACCTATCACAGCGACGTCGTGCGGCAGAAGCTGCTGGGCCGCCTCAACCGGTTCGTCCTGCACCGGCTGATGAAACGGGCCGATCGGATCATCGCCTTCACCCGGCGTTACATGGAATCGTCTCCCGTCATCAGCCGTTATCCTGAGAAGTGCTCCATCATCCCGCACGGTGTCGACCTGACGGAGCTCGAGGAGACACCAGCGGTGAGAGAAAAGGCGGCGGCGCTGCGCCGCGAGCATGGCGCGCGGATCGTCCTGTTCGTCGGGCGTCTTGTCTACTACAAGGGTGTGGACACGCTGCTCAAGGCGCTCGTCGGCGTCCCCGAGGCGACGCTGCTGATTGTCGGTGATGGCCCGCTCAAGCGGCCGCTGATGGATCTGGCGCGCCGGCTCGGTGTCGCACAACGCGCAATTTTCCTCGGAAGGGTCAGCCACGAGGACAAGCTGGCCTGCTACCGGGGCAGCGACTTTCTGGTGCTTCCGGCCACGCACCGCAGCGAGGCGTTCGGCCTCGTGCAGGTCGAGGCGCTCGGATGCAGTCTGCCGGTCATCTCGACGAACATCGATTCGGGTGTCCCCTTCGTGAATCAGCACGGTGTGACCGGCCTCATCGTGGAGCCTGGCGACGCCGACGGGCTGTCGTCCGCCATGAATCGTCTGCTCGACGACGCCGTCGAGCGCTCGCGTTTTGCCGCGGCCGCGCGGCGGCGCGCCGAGGATCTGTTCTCGCGCGACGTGATGGTCAGGGACATGCGGGCGTTGTATTCTGAAATCC
>DASROJ010000258.1:0-3577 GCA_035646975.1 Patescibacteria group bacterium | reverse complement strand
CACGGTCACGCCGTCCTTCGTGATGGTCGGGCTGCCGTACTTCTTGGCGAGCACGACGTTGCGGCCCTTGGGGCCGAGCGTCACCTTCACGGCATGGGAGATGATGTTGACGCCGCGCAGGAGCGCCGCGCGGCCTTCTTCCTTGAACAGGAGCTGCTTTGCCATGGACATGTTCCTCCCGAAATGTGTGTGACACGGTCAACGGCGGTTGCGCCGCTGGTTTTTATGAGCCGAGGACGCCGAGGACGTCAGCCTCCTTCATGATGATGTACTCTTCGCCGTCCAGCTTGACCTCGCTGCCCGAGTACTTGCCGAACAGCACGCGATCGCCCGCCTTGATGTCCAGCGGAGTCTTCGTGCCGTTGTCGTGGAGCCTGCCGGTGCCGACGGCGATGACCTTGCCCTCCTGCGGCTTTTCCTTGGCGCTGTCGGGGATGATGATGCTGCCGTGGCGGGTCTCGTCCTCTTCCATGCGCTGGACCATGACGTGATCGTGCAGCGGTCGGAGAATCGTCTTCGTTGCCTGGGCCATAGTGCGGATACCTCCCTCGTCCGGGGTTGTGAGTGCGCATGAGGCGAGACCAGTGCGTGTCGCGGCTCCGGCCCGCGTCGTGGTGTCCATCCGCGCGTGCGGGCATGCGGCAATTGGTGGACGTAGTCCCGCGCGCGGGCAGGAATATGGTCTGACGCAAATGCGCACGAGCGCGCATTGCCGGACCGTGCCGGCGACCGGTGGACCTTCAAAATATCAGGCGCGCGGGACTACCGGGTAGTGGACCTTGGTCCATCATGAACGCGCGTCGGGATTGCGCGATCACGACGGAACTGCGCTACGTTGTCCCATGGCTACAAGCCTGGACTCTGCAACTCTGCGCTCCGTGCTCGCCAGACATGCCCAGCGGGTGCCGCGCGTCGCCGCGCTGATCTCGATGTTGCTGGGCTGCACGGTCCTCGTCGGATGGGCCCTGGACGCGCAAGGCCTCAAAATGATCCTGCCCGGCCTCAGCTCCATGAGGGCAAACACTGCGGTGGGATTCGTGCTGCTTGGCCTCGCCCTGGCGTTTTCGGGGCGCCCGGTGGCCCGATGCGCCTCGGTCGGCGTCACGCTGCTGGGCCTGGCGACGCTCGTGGAATACACGAGCGCACGCAACCTGGGGATCGACCAGATCCTCTTCGCGGAAGATCCCTGGAGCGAGGCGACCTTCCCGGGCCGCATGGGGCTCAACACGGCGCTGAGCTTCACGCTCGTCGGGATGGCCCTGCTGCTCTCCCGACGCGCGACGTGGACCTCGCACTTGCTGGCCCTCGCGGGTGGTTTGGTGGCGTTGATGGCGGGCGTCGGCTACGTGCTCGGCGCACAGTCGCTGATCGGATTTGCCTCCCACACCGGGATGGCACTGCACACGGCTCTGGGGTTCCTCGTGGTCTGCGCCGGGATTCTCTGGTTGCAGCCCCGAGCCGGTGCGATGGCAGTGCTCTCCAGCCCCTTCGCGGATGGCGCGCTGGTCCGCCGTCTGCTGCCCGTCATGCTCGTCCTTCCGTTGAGCATCGCCATCGTGCTGCTGATGGGACAACAGCTTGGATGGTACGGGATGGAGATGGGCCTGGCCCTCTATTGCGTCTCCCAGATGGTCACGTTGAGCATGGTGGTGTGGCTCAGCGGCCTGTGGCTGGGACGAACCGACGTGCGCAGGAGAGAGGCGGAGCAGCAACAGCAGGCAGTGTTGGCCCATCTGGAGGAGACCGTGGCCGAGCGCACCGCGGCGCTGCTGCGCCAGACCGAGCACCTGGCGCTGGCTCGGGACCAGGCCGAAGCGGCGACGCGGGCCAAGAGCGAGTTCCTGTCGACCATGAGCCACGAGATCCGGACACCGATGAACGGCGTCATCGGCATGTGCGGCCTGCTGCTGGACACGGAGCTGACCCCCGTGCAGCGGGACTATGCGGAGATCGTTCACAGCTCGGCCATCTCGTTGCTCACCATCCTCAACGACATCCTGGACCTCTCGAAGATGGAAGCCGGCAAGCTCAGCATCGAGCCGATCCCGTTCGACCTGCTCGTCTGCGCCGAGGACGTCCTCGGGATGCTGGCGCCGAAGGCGGCCGAGAAGGAGATCGACCTCGTGCTGCAGTACTCGACCCAGATGCCGCGCCGCTTCATCGGTGATCCCGGGCGCATCCGCCAGATCCTGGTCAATCTTGCCGGCAATGCCCTGAAGTTCACCGCCAAGGGGCACGTCCTGATTCGCGTGGACTTCCGGGGAGCGGATGACGCGGGCACGCTGATCCATGTGGAAGTGGAGGACACGGGGATCGGCATCCCGGTCGACAAGCTGGGGCGACTGTTTCAGCAGTTCTCGCAGGTCGATTCCTCGACCTCACGCGAGTACGGAGGCACGGGGCTGGGGCTGGTGATCTGCGAGCGGCTGACCGAGATGATGGGAGGGGAGATCGGCGTCCGCAGCGAAGCCGGGAGAGGTTCGACCTTCTGGTTCAGCCTCCGCCTGCCGTTGGACCCGGAGGCCGCTCCGCGATGGTCGCCAAAGGCTCATCTGAGTGGCGTGCGCGCCCTCGTGGTGGATGACAACCCCGTGGCCCGGCACGTCTCTCGCCAGCAGCTCGCGAACTGGGGACTGCGCTGTGACGAGGCGGCTTCCGGGGAGGTGGCGCTGGAGCGGTTGCACGAAGCTCGGCGTCAAGGCGATGCGTACCGCGTGGCCTTGCTCGACGCACGGATGCCGGAGATGGACGGGATCGCGCTGGGCCAGAAGATCCGGGCGGAAGAGAGCTTGAGCGACACGGCGCTGATCCTGCTGACGTCGGCGCCACGACAAGGCGACGGCCAGCAATTCGCGGCGGCGGGATTCGCCGGCTATTTGGTGAAGCCCGTACCTTCGGCGGATCTGGTGGAAGCGCTGGCCACGGTGCTGGACGCGCCCGTGCCGGGACGGCTCGTGACCCGTTACACGCTGGCCGAGGCGCGCCTCGAGTCGGCGGCCGGCGTCAGCGTCGAACCCCTCGGGCTGCGGGTGCTGGTCGCAGAGGATAACCGGGTCAACCAGAGATTGGTCAGCCGCCTGCTGGAGAAGCAGGGTTGCCTGGTGGAAGTCGTGGACAACGGCAACGCCGCCGTCGAGAAGGCCCGGCACTTCGCGTACGACTTGATCTTGATGGATTGCCAGATGCCGCAGATGGACGGATTCCAGGCCACTGCTGCCATCCGGCGGGAGCCCGGGCTGGCGGGGAGCGTCCCCATCGTGGCGATGACGGCGAACGCCATGCAGGGCGACCGCGAGAAGTGTCTCGCCGCGGGCATGAACGACTACATCAGCAAGCCGTTTGCGGTGCAGGATCTCAAGCGCGTCCTGGAGCAATGGGGCCGCCGGCCCTGATCGGCCATCACTCGGCCGCGGTCCAGATCGTCCACAAGGTCCTGGCCGAGTGATGGCCGATCAGGGCCGGCGACCCCATTGCTCCAGGACACGCTTGAGGTCCTTCACTGAAATGGGCTTGCTGACATCGTCGTTCATGCCTGCTGCGAGACACTTCTCGCGGTCGCCCTGCATGGCGTTCGCCG
>DASROJ010000257.1:0-5077 GCA_035646975.1 Patescibacteria group bacterium | reverse complement strand
GTATTACTCATGTTACTCATGCTGTTCGCGGCGGCGGTGACGGCCTGGGGCGCCTCGGGTCGCTGCTCGCGCTTGTCGGCGTAGCGCTCCTTGAGCGAGTTCAGCACGAGACGGGTAATCGCCTTGAGCGTCTCGTGCACTCCGATGCCGGTCGTCGCGACGGCTTCGTAGATCGGCGCGTTGTGCTTGTTGATCGCCGTGTTGAGCTCGTCGATGGATGCGACCTCGGGCAGGTCGCGCTTGTTGAACTGGACGATCATCGGCATCTCGGACAGCCGCATGTCGTGTTCGGCGAGATTCTCCTCGAGGTTCTTGAACGACTCGATGTTCGCCTCGATCATCCGCTTCTGCGAGTCGGCGACGAACACGACGCCGTCGGCTCCCTTCAGCACGAGCTTTCTCGTGGTGTTGTAGAAGACCTGCCCCGGCACGGTATAGAGCTGCAGCCGGGTGCGCATCCCGCGGATGGTTCCGAGATCGATCGGAAGGAAGTCGAAGAACAGCGTACGATCGGTCTTGGTGGCCAGCGAAAGCATCTTTCCCTTGTTGATCGTCCCGGGAAGATTGTCGTATACGAACTGGAGGTTGGTCGTCTTACCGCAAAGACCAGGCCCGTAGTAGACGATCTTCGCGGTAATCTCCTTGGTCGAGTAATTGAAGAGGACCATCAACGCCTCCGTAGTTTGCTGGTAATCTTGTCGGCAGTTTCCGGCGCGGCGAGAATCTATGTCCCGTTGGCAGATCAGTCAAACCGGGCGGCGACGGGACTTTTTGGCGGGGATGACGGAAAGCTTTGCCCTGCGGGGCCTTTCGCGGTACTGAAGGATCACCGGAGTGCGGCTCAATCCAAACTGTTCCCTGAGGGAGTTCTCGAGGTATCGCTGATAGGAAAAATGGGGCGGAGCGGCCAGGTTGGTGAACGCCACGAAGGCCGGTGGGTTGGAGCCCTTCTGCGCGATGTAGAAGAACTTCAGGTCCCTTCCTCCCACCGCCGGGGGTCGGTGAGCGGCCACGGCGCTCCTGAGCCAGTTGTTGAGCCGTCCTGTGGACAGGCGGCGCGAAGCCTGCTCGTGCACCTCATCCACCAGAGGCAGGATACGATCGATTCTCATCCCGGTGAGGGCCGAAATCGTCAGCACCGGAGCAAACGGCGCGAACTTGAGTCGCTCGCGCACCTGGCGAACCAGGGCCTCCGGATCACCATCGGTGAGTGACTGAAGGTCCCACTTGTTGAGCAGCACGATGAAGGGCCGACCGACCTCCTTTGCGACACCTGCGACGTGAAGGTCCTGCTGTGTCGGCCCCTCGGTGGCATCCATGAGGAACAGCACCACGTCGGCCCCCTCGATGTTCCGGCGGGCCGTCATCACCGACAGCGACTCCGGCGCCTCGGTGACCTTCCCCTTGCGTCGAATCCCCGCCGTGTCGATGATCCGGTAGACGTGCCCGCGAACTGTCAGGAGGCAATCCACCGAGTCCCGGGTGGTGCCCGGCACCTCGCTGACCAGCGAGCGATCCTCTCCCATCAGCGCATTGAGCAGCGACGACTTGCCGACGTTCGGACGCCCGGCGATCGCCAGCCGGATCTCCGATGATTTGCCTCGAGCGGACGGTGCCGGCTGCTCTTCGGCGGCGCCGGCAGGCAGCAACGCGGTGATGCCGTCGTAGAGTTCATCGAGACCCAGGCCGTGCTCGGCGGAGATCGCGACGAGATCCGGGAAACCCAGCTTGAAGAATTCCGCCGCGTCGTCCTCGCGTCCGGGCACATCCAGCTTGTTGACCACGAGGAACACCTGGCGGCCTGTCGCCCGGAAGATCCGGCCCAGCTCTTCGTCCAGGGAGGTCAATCCGCGACGCGAGTCCACGAGAAAGAGCAGGACGTCCGCCCGCGATGCCTCGCGAAGCACCCGCTTTCTCACCAGGTCGGCGAAGATCGAGTCGCCCGGCGCGAACAGGCCGCCTGTATCGACCAGCGTGACCGGTCTTCCGTTCCAGTCACAGGGCTCCTCGTTGACGTCGCGGGTCATCCCCGGCTCTCGATGCACGAGCGCCTTGCGCCGCCCCACCAGACGGTTGAACAGCGTGGACTTGCCGACGTTCGGGGCCCCGACGATTGCCACCCTGGGAACAGGCATCTTGAACCGGAAGGTAGCACGCCCGCCAGGGGCGCTGAAAACTGTAACCCTAGAATTATGTTGACATTGGCTCTTGGGCATCCCTACAATGCGCGGCTAAGTCCTTCAAATCCAGTCACAAGGGGCCCGAGGGAGGAGCCGGATGATCAAGGCCGACATCATCAACCAGGTCTCCAGGGCGGCCGATATCACGCGCGTGAAGGCCGTAATCGCCGTGGAGGCCGTCCTGAATGCCATGAAGGAGTCGATGCGCCGCGGAGAGCGCATCGAGCTGAGAGGCTTTGGCGTCTTTCAGGTCAAGCCCAGGAAGAAGGGCATCGGCAGAAACCCCCGCACCGGCCGGGAGGTCAGGATTCCACCAGGAAGGACCATCCGGTTCAAGCCCGGCAAGAATTTCAAGAACCTCACCTAGGAGGCGGCGGGCGGTTGACGCTGCGCTCGAGATCGAGGTCCAGATTCACATGGTCGCCGGGCGTCACGTTGATCTGCCGCGTGATGCTGCGGTAGCCGGGTCGCACGACTTCGACCTTGTGCCTTCCGACATCCAGCCGCAGGTCGCCGTGCAGCTGTGAAAGCCGCGACGCGGAACCGTACAGTTTGCCGTCGATGTAAACCGAAGCATCCGGCGGAGTGACATCGAGCCGCAGGAATCCTGGCTCAGCCTCCTCGACGTCATCTTCTTCCGGCTCTGCTTCCTGCACCTCGCGGTCGTCTCCCTCGTTCGAATCCACCCTGCGACCACCGCGGGTCTCCTCGCCGCGCCGGTATTCCGGCACGACGATTTCCTCATCCCCCCTCGCATCCCCCTTTGCATCCCTCGGGGTCACGGCGCCGCTGCCTTCAGGCATGGTGAATTCGATCTCGAGCACCGAGCCTCGGGGCACGCGCAAGCTCCGCGTCATGATCTTGTGCCCGGGCGCCCTGAACTCGATCGTATGCCGACCCGGCGTGACGGCGAGATACCGTGGAAAGCCATCGAAGTCGTCCGCGATACCGACCGAATCGCCATCGAGGATGACTTCAGCGTTCTCCGGTGAGACATCCGTGTCGATGTAGGCGATGTCGGGCAGGTACATCGAGCCGTAGTAGGCCGGGTAGGGCGAGTAGTAATAGCCGTAGGGGGAATAACTCGGCAGGTAATAGTAGGACGCCGAAAACCCGAAACCGCCACCGTAGTAATAGTGGTGGTGCCCGCCGTAAGAACCCCCGCCTCCGCCATGGCCGCCGTGACCTTGCTGGCTTCCGTGCCCGCGAATCGTCTCGGCCTGCGCCGTACCCGGCACGAGCAGGACCACCATGGCGAGCATCGTGAGACAGACGAGCAAGGTGAACGTCATGGGTATACCGGGCAAGCCGGGCAGGGTGCGCAAGGTGAGCGAGCGGGATGTCATTGTCGGGGTTCGCATGGAGTTGGTGACCTCATGATTCATGGTTGCCCGTCATTTTAGCATCCGGTCCCGTGGCTCGCCCCCTTTCGAGGGTAAGCTATACTCGCCGGGATAATGCCTGACACGAGCGGAGTCCCCGAGTTTCCCTTCGGCGGCCAGACAGGCGCCGAGCCGGTGTGGGTGGAGCCTCTGCCGACAGTCCCGCGCATGGCCACAAGGCCGAAAAACCGTCCGCTTCTCCACCTGGTGCTGCTGCTTGCCACCTTTTACACGGTCACCCTCACCGGTGCCCTCTCGGAAGCCTCACGGCTGGGCCTTCCGCCGCTGCAATCAGGCATGCAGCTCATCAGCCCGGCCTTTCTCGCGCTGGGCCTCCCCTACAGTCTCTGCCTGATGACGATCCTGGGTTGCCACGAGATGGGCCATTACATCGCCTGTCGCCGTTACGGAGTGGACGCCTCGCTCCCCTTTTTTCTGCCGAGCATCCCGTTTCCGATCGGCACCTTCGGTGCTTTCATCCGGATCCGCGAGCCGTTTCCCAGCCGCAACGCCCTGTTCGATGTGGGGGTGGCCGGCCCGCTGGCCGGTTTCGTCGTGATGCTTCCGATTCTTGTCTACGGGATCGCCACCGCGCATCCGGTGCCCATCCCGACTGGCGTTGATTATTACTACTCCGACGACCCACTGCTCCTGACCTGGCTGAGCCAGTGGGTCGGCCCCGCGATCCCCGAGGGGTACACCATTTTTCTTTCAGGACCGCTGATGGCGGCCTGGGTTGGATGCCTGGTCACCGCGATCAACCTGTTTCCGATCGGCCAGCTCGACGGCGGCCACATCTGCTACGCGATCTCGTCGCTGTTTCACCGGCGGGCGTCGCTGGCCGGGATAGCCGGCTTCATCGCGCTGGGTTTGCTGCTGTCGCCAAGCTGGCTGTTCTTCGCGATGCTGCTGCTGTTCTTCGGCCCGAAGCATCCGCCGCTGATCGATGAGTCCGAGCCGCTCTCCTCGGGCCGGAGGCTCGTGGCGCTGCTGGCCCTGATCATCCTGTTGATCTGCTTCATTCCGCGTCCACTGTCTCAGGTGGAGTCCTGATCGCAGGCCGGCGAGCCGCCAGCGCGCAGGCTTCGTCCAGCCGCGTGGCCGGCGCCGGTTTCGCCAGCAGCTCCACGCTGAACGCCCCATCCTGGTCGGTGCGGCAGATCCGCGCGCCGAGTGCCCTCAAGCGCCCGACCACCTCGGGATGCGGATGGCCGAACCGGTTGTTCCGCCCGCAGGAGATGGCGGCCACCTTCGGATGAATGGTTGCGAGGAATGCCCCGGTGGACGATGACCGGCTTCCATGGTGCCCCACCTTCAGCAGGTCGGCGCGCCCCGCGAGCGTCGTCAATTCGGCTTCCGTCGCGGCGCCCGCGTCGCCGGCAAGAACGATGCTGCGGCCCCCCAGCCTGGCTTCCAGCACGACAGAGCGCTCGTTGTCGGGTCTGCCCGGCTCGATCACCGAGGATGGATTGAGGACCTCGACCTCGACTTCGCCGAAGTGCAGACGATCACCTC
>DASROJ010000256.1:0-2610 GCA_035646975.1 Patescibacteria group bacterium | reverse complement strand
GTCGCGAACGTCCTGACGATTTTGAGGATGGTGGTGATTCCATTCTTCATCATGGCGGTCGGGTTCAATCGAAGCGGATGGGCGCTCTGCCTGTTCGTGGCCGCCGGAATTACGGACCTGCTCGACGGTCTGATCGCCAGGGTGTGGCAGCAGCAGACCTCGGTGGGCGCCATCCTCGACCCGATGGCGGACAAGCTGCTGCTCACCGCGGCGTTCGTGATGCTCGCGCTGCCCCCCGGCACCAAGGCATTCCCCGAGCTGGTGAACGTCAACAGCATCCCGATCTACGTCGTCATCATCACCATCAGCCGCGACGTCTTCATCTCACTCATCTCGATGGTGATGTACATGACTCTCGGCCAGACGAAGTTCCCCCCCTCGATGCTGGGCAAGCTGACCACGACGGTGCAGATCCTCACGGTCGCGTTCATCCTGCTTTTCAACTTTCTGAATCGTGAATCCCCGCTGCTCGTGCCCGCGCTGATCTGGATGAGTCTCGCCGCCACGCTCTCGTCGGGATTCCATTACATCTATCTCGCGACGCGTCTGGCGAACCAGGACTTGAAATAATGATGAAGACGTCGACCCGGAGCCTGCTGGTCGGTGGCGTCGCGCTGCTGGCCGCCGTGGGCATCTACCTCGCGCGCCATGTCCTCGTGCCGTTCCTCGTGGCAGGAGTGATCGCCTACACGCTGGACCCGCTTGTGGCGATCCTGGAACGGCGTGGCGTGCGCAGAGGGCTGGGCGCGCTGCTCGTGATGGCCGCGCTGATCCTGATTCTCCTCGGCGTGGCGTACGCGACCATTCCCGAGATGATTTCCCAGGTCCGTCTGTTCGTCGATCGACTGCCGGGCTATCTCCAGGCCGTGAAGGCGACGTTCGATCCGTCCATCGCGTGGCTGGAGCAACGGTATCCCGAGCAGGTCGCCCTGGTGGAGACGCAGACGGCGGAGGCGGTGCGTGGCCTCATGCCGGCGGTGGCGGGCGGAGCCGTCATCCTGCTGAAGGACGCGCTGACCAACACGCCGCGGATCATGATCTGGCTGCTGACGATCGTCGTGGTGCCGGTGTTCGCCTACTACCTCATCGTGGATTACCAGGAGATTCACGGCACGCTGGAGACGCTCATCCCCCGCCAGCACCGGCCGGGGGTCCAGCGCTACGTGGAAGAGATCGACCGCGTACTGCGGGCGTGGCTCAAAGGGCAGCTTACCGTCGCCTCGGTGCTGGCGATAATCTACGCCGTGGGTCTCACCCTGCTCGGCGTCCCGCTCGGGCTCCTGATCGGCCTCGTCGGCGGTTTGTCGCACATCGTTCCCTACATGGGATTGATTACGGGGTTCATCCCGGCCGCCGTGCTTTCGTTCCTCGATACGGGGAAATGGACCGCTCCGGTGATGGTGGCCGGAGTGTTCCTCTTCGGCCAGCTGCTCGAAACCACCGTGATCTCACCGCGGATCGTCGGCAAGGGACTGGGTTTGCCCCCGGCGGTGGTCCTGCTCGCCGTCTTCGTCGGCGGTGAGCTTTTCGGTTTCGCCGGCCTTCTCCTGGCGCTGCCCGCAACCGCCGCCGGCCTCGTGATGCTTCGCGACCTGCGCCGATCGTTCGAGCCTTCCGGAGCCCGGTTCGTCGTCACGACACCGAAGCGGCCCGCCACCAGGAGACGGCGTCCCCGGCCGTGACACCATGGACCCGCGCACGCTCACAGCGCTCGAGTTCGACGCTCTCAAGAATCTGATCGCGCCGTTCATCAGGACGCCCCTGGGTCATCGGGCCCTCGGGGCGCTGGGCCCCTGCTGGGACGCCGCGGAGATCGCGAAGCGCAAGACTCTTTCCTCCGAGGCGATGCGGCACCATCTCGACGGGGGCCGGCTGGGGCCGGGCGGTCTGGAGGACCCCGGGCCGATCCTGGAGCGTCTGCGTCCTGAAGGCGCCGTGATCGAAGCGATCCCGATATCGAGGCTCGTCGGCGTCATGCAGGCGGCCGACGACCTGCGACTGAGCCTGGCCGCCAGCAGACAGGGCTGGCCGCATCTGTGGGAAGTGGCCTCCGGCATCCCCGACCTGCGCGGCGCCACGCGCGTGATCGCGGGCAAGATCGCCGCGGACGGCCGTCTGGAGGATTCCGCGAGTCCCGATCTGGCGCGGATACGTCATCGCATCGTCGATCTCGAGGCGCGGCTTGAGCGTTCGCTGCAGTCGATTCTCGAGCGGACGGCGGAGCGCGGTCTCCTGCAGGATTCGTTCGTCACCATTCGCAACGGACGGTTCGTCATCCCGGTGCGCGCCGAATCCCGGGCCTCGGTGCCGGGGATCGTTCACGGCGCCTCCGGCACGGGGGCCACGGTGTTCGTCGAGCCGATGGAGACGCTGGAGCCGAACAACGAGCTGGTGACGCTGCGCGACGAAGAGCTGGGAGAGATTCACCGTCTGCTCGCCGAGTGGTCGGAGTTGCTGCGCACACGGCTTGCCGAGATCGAGACAGCCTGCGCCCGTATCGGTCATCTCGATCTCCTGGGCGCCGTGGCCGTCTTCGGAGTCAATTACCGGTGCACGGTGGCCGGCGACACCCGTTCCTCCCAGCTTCTGCTCGCCGACGCGCGCCACCCG
>DASROJ010000255.1:0-17304 GCA_035646975.1 Patescibacteria group bacterium | reverse complement strand
GATCGAGGCTGCCCTCCAGCAGGTCGGGCAGGAAAGGCACGGTGCCAAACGCGATCGCGAACAGCCCGGCGCCCGCCGGACCGCGCGCGGCGACCCAGGGGGCCCTGCTCAGATCGACCTCGTAATCGGGACCGAACTGGTAACGCAGCTCCACCGTGTGATCGTGCGAGCCGGACAAGTCGTCCACGATCACCCAGTAACGCGACTTCACGAACAGCACGCGACGCCGATGCACCACCGGGTCGGAAAGCCGCGCGTACGCGTCGTGGTCCGCATCCGCGAAGTCGAACTCCTCGGTCGACCTCCACCGGCGAAGGCGCGCCTGGGGTCTTTCCTGCCAGGAGAAGGGACCCTGCCCCCGGGCGGGGCTCTGACCATCGACGATCACCGTGGAGTGAGCCGAGCTGCCGCGGAAATGCTCCCGCCAGCCCGGATCGCGCGTGTAGCAGAAGGTCCCCGGATCGACGAGACAGGCGCTCCCGAACACCGAGCAGTTGATCGCGAGCAGATCCGCATGGCCATGCCCGGCGCTGACAGGACAACCCAGCGGGCCCACGTCGAAAATCATCTGGTGATCGCGCCGCGAGCGACCGCCGGCCATGACGACATAACCGCCGCGGGGAAACAGGCGCGAGGGTCCGGTCTTTGGCGGCGCCGCCGTCACCGCGTCGAATGCCGCCAGGCCACCGGCTCCGAGCATCCAGAGCGTCTCGGAGGAAATGCCCCGCGCGGCCCACGAGCAGTCGGCGCGCCCCAGCAGGGCTGCAGAGGTGGAGAAGAGCGCCGTGTAGTCGGTATTGTCACAGACATCGAGCGGCAGCAGGCGGCCGCCGTCCCCGTCGCCGATCTGAGGGATGGTGCCGTCCGGCCCGCGCAGCGAAACCAGGAAATCGAGCATCAGCCCGACCCGCTCGCGCACGATCGGGGAGACTTCACGCTGAGTCCTCCCGGCGAGCGCGATGAAGTGCAGATAGGTTTCAATCGTGTATCTCTGGTAACAGGTGGACTGTTCGAAGTAGACGCCATCGGGCAGCACCTGGCGCTCGATCTCCTCGGTCAGGATCCGCGAACCGAGCGTCCGCCACCGGTCCGCCTGGCGGATGTCCCTGAGCAGCGACCCTGCGTAGAAGAGAGCCAGCGCTTCGCCCGTGAGATGGGTGTTGGGGGAGAAGTAATAGGATAGATGCCGCTCGACATGCCCCGCGTGCGTCGCGATGCCACCGGCCACCAGTGAGGCGAGGCCGGAGTCGAGCGACTTGGATCCGGAGAACAGGTGCAGCGCCCAGCACCAGGAGATCAGCCGCAGACCGACCTCGAGGCTGCTCGCCCAGTTGATGCCGATGCCGGGTGGATTGGCCCGCATCCACTCGCGCACCCTGGCCGCGAAAGCCTTCGCGTAGCGCTCGTCGCCGGTGAGACGATACGCCTGCCCGAGCCGCACCATCCATTGGTGCCGGTTCAGCTCCCAGACCAGCTTGCAGTCGCCCCCGCCGATCGGCTCGAGCGGGTCGAGCCGGCTCCAGTGGACCCGGGGCGCTCTGCGTCCCGAATTCGGATCGAGGTGCCAGTCGATCGGGTCGCCGAACTGCAGGTCGTCGTGTCCCAGCAGGTCGAATCGTCCACGAACGATTTCTTCGGCCTGGGCGATCGTTCGAGCGCAGCTCTCCGGAGCGCGCAGGCCCAGGAGCTCCGACGTCGTCGCGCTGGACGGCCCTTCGAAGAAGCTCGCGCCGGCGGGATCGCGCGTGAGCGAAGCGGCGGTCCCAAGCGTCAGATTCCACCGCGGGCGTCCCGCGATGCCGACGCGCTCGAGCCACTTGGCGGCTTCGAGACGGCCGCGCCCGGCGATCTCCATCCATCCCATCCTGGAAAGACGCTCGAGATTCACGAAGTGGCTCCCGCATAGGCTGCCGCCCATCGATCGCGCACCCGCGGCCACGCATGTTCGGCGGCCGCTTCGAGCGCGCGGCGGGCGATTCGCCGGGCTCTTGCCTGGTCCTCGAGCAGCCAGGTCACCGCCTGGGCCATGAACTCGGGATGACGTCCCGGCAGCAGAAGACCGGTGTCCCCATCACGCACCATCACCCGGATGCCGCCCGCGGCGGTGCTCACCACCGGCGTGCCGGCGGCAAACGCTTCGAGGATGGAAACAGGCTGGTTGTCGATGAGGGAGGAGTTGACGAAGATGTCGTGGTCGTCGAACAAACGGGTCATCTCGTCGGGCTCGGTCCTTCCCGCAAAGCGGATGCCCCCGTCGCCGAGACCGGCCGCGAGGCGCCGCAGCGCAACTTCCTGCGAACCGGTGCCGGCGATCGTGAGGGTCGCCATCGGAAAGCGGTTCCTGATAAGACAGAACGCCCGGATCGTCATGTCGACGCCGTAATGCGGCTCCAGGTTGCGCGTGGACAGAAGCCGCGGCCGCAGCGGCAGCCGCTCCCGGAACCTGAACCGCGACAGATCGACGATGTTCGGAATCACGAGCACCCGATATCCATGACGCTGGAAGACATCCCGAAGAAAGCCGGAGGGAACCACGATCTCGTCGGCCAGACCCAGCAGCATGCGGGTCGCGCGGCCGCAACGGGTGAGGTGCTCGTCGGCCTCGCCGCTGTGATAGTGCAGGATCACCCGCTTGCCCAGGGCCTTGGCGGCCAGCATCGCCGGGCCGGGCGAGAGGAGAAACGACCAATGCGAGGCCGCGAAGACGTGCACGACGCGCGCCTGCCGGAGTCCAACCAGGCTCGGCAGGTAGATCGCCTGGTTCAGGACGGTCCTCACGCCGGGCAGACGCCGCATCCAGCGCGCCGCGGTGGGAAAGCCGGGATCGATGGGAAGAAACATCACGGGATAGCCCTCGTCACGCAGCCCGTTCACCAGCATGGAGGCCTGGACTCCCTGGCCGCCCAGCGTTCGCATGCTTGCCGCCACCAGGGCGATGCTCGGATGCGACATGGTCAGGAAACCGCCACCATGGGCGCCATCAGGGCGCGGGTGCGCTGCCGTCTTTGGCTCGACGCGGGCACCGGGTCGAGAAAGGCGCGACACCACAGCTCGAAAGAAATCAGGGTCCAGAGGTGCAGATCGAGCTCGCGACCGTTGGCATGCCTGTCCAGCAGCCGATTCACGAACGTGGGATCGATGACGCCGCGACGGCGGCTCACGTCGGACAACAGCAGGTCCCGGACGTACCCCTTGAGCTGGCCACGGAACCACTCGCCAAGGGGAACCGCGAAGCCCTGTTTGGGCCGATTGATGATCTCCGCCGGCAGGATGCCGCGCATGGCTTTCTTGAAGATGTACTTGGTGGTGCCGCCTTTGATACGCATTTCGGCCGGTATGGTCGCGGCGAACTCGGCCAGCTTGTGATCGAGCAGCGGCACGCGCGCCTCGAGCGAGTGGGCCATGGTCATGCGATCCACCTTCGTGAGGATGTCCAGGGGGAGATATCGTTTCATGTCGAAGTTCTGAAGATTCGAGAGCCAGTCGCGGCCCGGGCTGCCGAGCAGCGAATCCACCTCGTCGGCCGACCCGGAATCGGCGAGCGACATCAGCCGGCTGGCCTCCGGGGTGAGCAGACGCCGCTGTTCCTCGAGCCTGAAGAGGGTCAGCGCGTCGAGATAGCGCGGCGAGCCGTCCAGCGACATGTGCCGGAGGAGGTTCTTGCCCCTCATGCCCGCGGGCATGAGCCGCGAGGCCATCCCGAAGCCGTTCCGCAGAGCTCGAGGCAGACGGTCGAACCGCCGCTCGGAGCGTTCCACGAGGTATTTGTCGTATCCCGCGAACAGCTCGTCGCCCCCGTCGCCGGTCAGCACGACCGTGACATGCTGGGCGGCAAGCCGCGAGACGAGGTAGGTCGGGATCGCGGAGGAATCCCCGAACGGCTCGTCGAGGTGCCAGGTCAGATCATCGAGGATCTGGACCACGTCGGGCTGGACGACCAGCTCGTGATGGTCCGTTCCGAACTTCTTCGCCAGGATCCGCGCGTGCGCCAGCTCGCTGAATTCCTGCTCGGGAAAACCGATCGAGAAGGTCTTCACCGGAGAGGACGACAGGCGCGTCATCATCGCCACCACCGCGCCCGAGTCGATCCCGCCGCTCAGGAAGGCGCCGAGCGGCACCTCGCTGATCATGTGCATCTCCACCGACTCCTGCAGCATCGCGGCCAGCTTCTGGGCGAAATACTCCTCGGAGCGGCCCGACTCCGGCGTGAAGTCCAGGTCCCAGTACCTCTGCATCCTGGGGGGCTGATCCGGTCCGACGATCAGCATGTGCGCCGGCGCCAGCTTGTGGATTCCCTCGACGATGCTTTCCGTCGACGGCGTGCACATCCAGGAGAAGAGGTGCCCGACCGAAGACCAGTTCAGACGGCGCCCGGATCCGGGAAGCTGCAGCAGGGCCTTGACCTCCGACGCGAAGGCGATCCGGCCGTCCACTTCGCCGTAATAGAGCGGCTTGATGCCGAATCGATCGCGCGCCAGCATCAGCTGACGTCTCTTCAGATCCCACACGGCGAAGGCGAACATGCCCCGGAGTTTCTGCACGCCGTTGGGTCCGTACTCTTCGTACAGGTGCACGATCACTTCGGTGTCGGAGTCGGTGTAGAACCTGTGGCCCGAGCGTTTCAGCTCCTTGGTGAGCTCCCTGTAGTTGTAAATCTCTCCGTTGAACACCGTCCAGACGGTGCCGTCCTCGTTGTGGATCGGCTGCTGTCCGGTGGCCCGATCGATGATGCTGAGTCGCCGCATCCCGAGCACGGCGTGATCATCGGCATAGAAGCCGTAGTCGTCCGGACCACGATGCGTCATGGCATCGCACATCCGCTCCAGTCCCTCGAGCGACCCGGGTTTCCCCTCGAAGCTGACCGTCCCCGCGATTCCGCACATGTCTGCTAGTCTCCGCTCGTGGGTGAAAGCCGTCTCACGATCGCCGGGAGCCAGGCGACACGCCGCCCCATCCAGGCCGAGTCGATGACCAGGTGGGGGATCGTGGCGGCCCTGAAGAGCAGAAGCAGCGTCGCGCAGGAGAGGGCGTAGACGGAACCGGTCGCCATGAGGCTCATCCAGGGCGACAGGGGGAGCGTCGTTCGAATCAGCAGCGCGGGCAGCAGCGCGGCGGCGCTCGCCGCGAAGATGCGGCCCAGGTCGAACCAGGGAAGGATTTCGCGCACGCCGGCCTTCATCAGATGCCCGATCCTCAGCAGCGCCATGGCCTTGCCCGTGAAAAGGGTGAGCAGCATCACCATCAAGGCGCCCCGCAGGCCGAACAGGTTCAGAAAGGGATGAATGAGAAGCAGCACCAGTCCGAGACGGCAGAGATTCATCAGCAGGAGGAATCGCGTGTCCGCGTAGACCCGCAGCACGCCATCGATCTGCAGGATCGCCGCGAGGAAGGCGAGCGACCAGAGCATCAGGATCGGCGCGCTGGCCAGGAATTTCTCGGTGAACAGGACCTGGATGATCGCCCGGGCATTCACCAGCACCAGTCCGACCAGCGGAAAGAAAACCAGCGCCAGCTTGCGCGTGGTGTCGTGCCAGTTCGGAAGGATGAGATCGGTGCGGCCGCCGGCCTTGTCCTCCGCCATCCGCACCATCATCACGCTCGAGACCGAGGTGGACAGGATGTCGACCAGCGGAATCTGCAGGCACCCGACCGCGTACACGGCGAAGACCGCCGCATCGAACCTGGCCGATACGGCGTACTGATGGAAGTTTTCCTGCAGAATGTGCACCAGCACCGCGGCGGCGAAGGGAATCGCGTAGGCGACCTGCACGCGCAGCAGCGGAAGGTCGAAGCGCAGCTCCGAGCGGTATTCCCTCCAGAGCCAGGCCACCGCGGCGCTCAACCTGACCACCGCGAACAGCGCGGCGCCGGCCAGCAGCGCCCTGACCGACCCGAACAGGAGCACCGGAACGATGAAAAGAGCGGACCGCAGCAGCTCGAAGGCGGCAAAGGACGATGCGGCAAGCAGAAAGCGGCCGCGGGCCGCCATGGCGATCTCGAGCACGTTGGAAACGAGCATGAGCGCCAGGTAGACACCGAGCATGCCGAGCGAGCCGGCCAGCGCGGGGTTGTTCATGGCACGGGAGACCGCCGGGGCCGCGATGACCAGCAGCCCCAGGCAGAGCAGCCCCGCCCCCAGCAGCACCAGGAGGGAGTTGGCGACGAACCGGCCGGCGTGTCGGGCCTCGTGTGGCAGGAAGTAGTAAAGACTCTCTGCCATCCCGATCTGCGCGATGCCGAAAAGCGTCGCGTAGATCAGGAAGACCTGCTTGTACGTGCCGAACTCGGCCGGATCCAGCAGGCGCACGAGGACCAGCGGAATGACCGAAGCGGCCAGACCGCCGACGATCCGTCCCGACATCAGCGCGAATGCCGGTCTGAAGGTGGAGCTCATGTCAGTTGGTCTCCCGCTGCTGCGAGCGGCCGGCAATCTCGATCGTGCCCGGCATGTCCTGCGCGCCCGACTTGCCCGTCAGGGCGGTCCGGCGCGTGGCTCCGGCCGCCTGGTGATCCCTCGTGCATCGTGTGAACAGATCGAAAATACCGTTGGCGCTGCAGCTCATCACCGAAGAGGAAAAATTTCCCCGGGCGTCCAGGCAGGAGTTCTCCCAGAAAGTCCTGCGTGGAATCGTGAGCAGCGGTTCGGATGCGTCGCGGTGTTTGCAGACACCGTAGCCGTAGCGGTACCCCGCCTTCTTCACGGCGGCCACGACCTGCCTGTTGTACCTGCCGTCGGGGTAGGCGAAGTGGTTTATCTCGCGGCCCAGCCGCTGCCGGAGAATCCGCCGCGAGGCTTCCACCTCGTCGCGCACTCTTGCGGGATCCTCGAGGGTCAGCAGCGGATGTGTCCGTGTATGCGAGCCAATCGTGATGCCGGCGGCCCACATTTCCTCCAGCATGTCCCAGTCCAGGGCGCGGTGCGAGTCGAGACAGCCGGCCTCCAGCGGGAATCTGGATTCGAGAGCCTCCACCACCACGTCGAGCGCGTCGTGCGGCAGCTCCTTGAGGAGCAGGTGGGTCGTCTGCACCGGATCTCCGCCAAGCTGGGTCAGCTTCATCCGCGCCGGCACGGGGATCGCGTGCGGCCCCGCCATGTCGCACAGCCAGTCGATGCCGCCCGGGCGGTCGAGGGCCTTTGTCAGCAGCAGGTAGAGACGATCGAACGTCTGCATCTTCCGGCGGCCGATCAGGTCCGTCACGACGAACACGGCGGCGGGAAGTCCCTTTCGCCGAAGGATCGGAAAGGCGTTGTGGTACAGATCGGCATAGCCATCGTCGAACGTGATGGCCGCCAAACGCTCGACCTCCGGTCTGCCCGCCTCGAGGTGGGCGCCGATATCATCGAGGGTCGTGATCCGGAAGCGCCGCGCGATCCAGTCGATCTGCTGCTCGAATGTCCGGCTGGTGGTCAGCATCGCCGGGATCGACGTGGACTTCATCTCGGTGAAGTTGTTCACGACGCGGTGATAGCCCACGATCAGGGGCGCGCCTTGACGCCCGGTGATGGCGCCGAGAACTCGATCCCCGCCGGTCCAGACCAGCGCCCTCGAAGCGGCGGCCTTGATCCGTCTACGCATGAGGCTCTCCACCCGGCGCCCGCAGAAAACCACGACCCATCGCGCGCGCCATGCGACCCAGCTCGGCCACACCGCTGGTGACCCTGCCACGGAGAAACGGTGGATGAAGATCCATTCGTCCGACCGACCGTTGCGCCCTCGCCCAGTGGTGCTTGTACCGTTCGCCACCATGAAGCATGTCGAAATCGGCGGCGCCTTCCTCGATGGCGCTGCGGATCGCCAGCCCCATGGCCACCAGCCCGACGCTCCGGTCGCTCCAGGCCGGGTCGAAGGCGGACTGGTAGAAATAGAACGTGGTCCCGCGGCGGAAACCGTAGAACCAGGCCACGGGCGTCTGTCCGACTCGAAGAACCATCAGTCGCAGCCATCCGTCGCGCAGCGCCAGTCCGCTGAGCTCGTGGTGGAAATGGAGCATCTCAGGGACGTGAAAGGCATCGGAGCCTCCAAGCGGCCGCCAGCGCGCGATGTGCAGGGCGATCAACCGATCGAGAGCCTCGCGACGCTCTGCCTCCGTTTGCACCGCATCGAGGCGTACCGGACCGATTCGTTCGAGACCGTGAATCCTGCGCTGGAGGTTCGTCCGGTGAGCGCTGCCGAGTGAGGCGACATAGGCCGGCCAGTCGAGGCCGCCCAGCGCGATGTACGGGCAGACGTTCGTGGTGGCGAACTTGACGCGCCAGCCCTGCGGCGCCAGCCTGTCGGCCAGCAATCGAGCCGACGAATTGTCCAGCAGCACGTGGGGCAGCTCCAGCGGCATTCGGAGCGTTCCGAGATGGGCGGCGATCTCCGGGATCGCCTCCTCCTCGGCGCCCTGCTCGACGATCAGATCGAGATAGTCCGAACCCACGGTGCCTGTTCCCAGCAGCTCGAGGGCGCGAAACGGAATCAGACGCGGGACACAGGGCGGCCGGATCGCAAGAGGAGCGATCGCCGTGAGCCGACCCTGCTTCCGTACCGCCAGGATCATGAGCCGACGGGCGGCCGACAGATGCTTCCACCATGTGAAGAGCCAGTCCCATGTCAGGAAGGGACTGCCCGACGCGCTGCGGCTCTGCAGCGATCGCCAATCGTCGCCAAGCCGCTCGAACGCGCCCAGGGTGGTGATGGATTCGATCACCGCAGACTCCTCCGGATGGTTCCGGGGTCGACCAGGCTACCCAGTGCGAGCACCTGTCGAGCCATGTAGTCCAGGTGCGAGGCGCCGATACCCTGGTGAATCGGGATCTCCAGCACATGGCTTCGCAGCCAGCGAACGTCGGGTGTCATTCGCGCCTTGGCCTCCGCGTCGCCCTGGTTCCAGAACTCCACGTTGCCGATGCCCCTGTGGAGCAGCTGCCGGGAGGCGGCCTGCTTGTCGGAGACGAGCAACGGGAAGAAGAGCGGGCACATGCCTTCCGGAAGGTCGGAGCGCGGCAGCACGACACGACCCTCGAGGGCGCCGCGCAGCCGTTCGAAATTGGCGCGACGTTTCGCGCGAATCGATTCGTAGTCGAGTCTCCGGATCAGCCGGTGGCACAACGAGGACATGGCCAGATCCGAGTCCTCGACGGAGAACCCGGTGTCGCCGACCGGCTCGCGCCGAACGCCGAAGGCGGACAAGGCGCGGCCCGCCGCCCGCTTGGCGCCGGTGAAGACCATGCCGACCGGATCGGCATAGCCGCGGAGCCATTCCAGCATCAGCTCGGCGCCACGGCCGGCTACCGCGGCGCGGCTGCAGGGACGCTGACTCGGTCTGTCGAGCCATGGCCGCACACGGCTGTTCTGCATCAGCAAGCCGCCATTCGGCACCGGCAGAGTCTTGTAGAGGCAGTAGATCGCGTAATCACCGCGGCTTCCGAGCGGTGCTCCGCGATCCTCGCTCAACAGCGACAGGGCGCAGTCCTCGATCATCGGAAGGTCATGCCGCCGGCACATCGCCTCCATCGCATCGAGAGGCTGGGGCCAGCCGAGATAGTGGATGACGAAGAGCGCGCTGGCTCCCGACCTGCACAGCCGTTCCAGAGCGTCGAGATCGGGACTGAAGTCGCGCCGAATCGGATAGAACTTCACATCCATGCCCGCGGCCCTCAAGGCCGCCACTTCGTTGCCATGGTGATAGTCGGGCACGAGGATCGGGTCGCGCCGCTCCACCCGCAGCGAGCGCGCGAGATGGTAAATCGCATTCCTCGCACGATAGAAATATGTGGAGCGATCCGCTCCCAGCGGGAAAGGCAGCGGGCTCGCGTGCGTGGGCCGGAGCAACTCGGCAGGCGCCAGGCCCTGCCAGGCCGGAGCGTAGGTCATGCCGTTCTCCTCGTTCCGCGCAGGACGGGGGCCAGCCGGAACTTCGCCCAGCGGACGAGCCGCGAGCGCACGCCGGGCCGGAATACGAACAACCAGTCGTGGGGCCGCGTGGTGGGAGTCCACGACCGCTTCCACCCGTCGTTGGCGCCCAGGAAGTCGACTTCCTCCTGGCCGTGCCGGAACGCCTGTTCGATCATCATCGAGCAGAGGGTGGTGGAAGGGGAAAAGGGGGCATAGCGCGGGTCGTACCCTGGCTTGAGCTCGAACGTCCGGTTGCGATAGCAGAGCCCGTAGCAGAACGCGATGCGCCGGCCGTTGATCTTGAGAAAGTAGAGGCGCAGCCAGCCCCGGCGCGCCGCCCGCATCGCAAAGGCTTCGTAGAAGCCGCGAGCGTCGGGCAGGCATCCTATGGCCGTTCCGGCCTGTCCCTTCCAGGCGGCCGCTTCCAGCGCCCAGCCCTCCTCGAGGGCCGCGTGCGTCTGCTCGGGTTTCTCGATCACCTCGACCTCCACGTTGCCCATCCTGCACAGCCGGTCCAGCCGGTTGCGAAGGTTCGCCCGGTGCTTCCGGTCCAGCTTCTGGCGATATCCGTCCCATGAGCCGTCCACCGAAAGGTAGGGGGAATCGCACGAGCGCCACCTCTCCGTGCGATGACGATCGGCGGTGGCCAGACGCGTCAGATGCGTGAGTGTCGGGGAATTCGCGGGCACCTGGCGCAACTCCAGCACGTCCCAGCGAGGTTCCTGCGAGCGCAGATGATTCCAGATGGTGGCGTAGATCTCTTCGGCCGGCCCGTTGATGATGAAGTCGAATCGTTCGGTGTAGACGTTGTGGATCGATTGCAGGCGCATGACGGGCAGGCCGTACATCCATCCCGGCTGGAGCATGAGCGGCACGATGCCGACGATGGTCTTGCCCGACTTCACCAGAAGCAGGTGGATTCGCTGCCCGGCTCCGAAGTGCTCGAACCAGCTGCGCACCCACTCGTGCGTCACGAATGGAAAGGTGATGCCCGACTGCTCGATCAGATCGTTCCAGATCGGCTCGAGCCGCAGGAACGATTCGAAGTCGTCGAGCGTCTCGACATGGTAGCCGGCCGACGCCGAGCGGCTCTCGGCGCTTCCGGCAAGCTTTGCCCGAGTGTTCATCTGGCGTGCTCCGCTGCCAGCACGGTGCGTTGTCCCGTGCGCAGGATCATCTCTTCGTAGAGATTCATCGTTTCATCCACCATCCGGTTGAGCTGAAAGCGCCGCTCGACCCGCCTTCGGCCCGCCCGGCCCAGGGCCGTGGCGCGCTCCGGGTCGTTCAGCAGCGACCCGATCGCCTGGGCCAGAGCGGCCGGATCACGCGGTGGAACCAGCATCCCGCTGCGGTGGTTCTCGACGACCTCTGGCGTTCCACCCACCCGTGTTGCCACGACGGGAAGCGAAGCGGCCATCGATTCGAGCAGCACGTTGGAGAGTCCTTCGCTCTGAGAAGGGATCACCGAGATCGTGACGGCCGCCATCGTCGCGCCGATGTCGGCGCGGAACCCGGTGAACCTGACGCGATCCCCCAGTCCAAGCCGTCTGCCGAGCGCCTCGAGATCGGCCCGAAGAGGCCCGTCGCCCACCACGAGGAACCGGGCGTCGGGATGCGCCGGCGCGACCTGCGCCGCGGCCTCGAGAAAGCAGTGGATTCCCTTGACCTCGTGATTCAGGCGGGAGAAGACGGCGACCACCGGCACGTGCAACGGAAGCCCGAGCGCCTCGCGTTGGCGCGCGGGGTCGGTCGCTCCGCTGAACTTCGACAGGTCCAGCCCATTGCGGATCACGCTGAGCTTGCGTGGTTCGTAACCCTCCTTGAGGGCCTGCTCCCGGACCGCATCGGCATTGGCCACCACCCGGTGCGCCATCCGGCAAACCCACCGCTGCGTCCTCCGCTGCATCGGGGTCCAGAGATCCCCCATGTCGCGCAGCGTGGCGATGATGGCCGGCACGCCAGCCAGCCGCGCCGCCGGGATGGCGAACATGTTGGGATAGAAGTTGAACGCGTGCAGGATCTGCGTGCGCTCCCGCCGCAGGTCGCGCGCGAATCGAAGCTGCTCTTTCATGGTGCGCAGGCCGTGAAGGTTGCGGATCGGGTAATTGATAATCGGGATCCCCTGGGCCTCCAGCTCGGGAAGGAACACGCCGGAGCGCTTGAAACAAGCCACACGCAGGTCGAACCGGGAGCGGTCCAGTCCCCGGGCAAGCGCGACGAGCTGGCGTTCCGTCCCGCCGACGTCGAAGACCGTCACGAACGCCAACAGGCGGATTCGCTCAGGCAATGGATGCTCCTTGACGCGCGTCGCGCGACGCAACGGCCTTCTCGAGACCCAGAGTCAGGCCAGCCAGGTAGAAGAAATAGAGGTTGTAACCGACCGGGTGGAAGATGGCGGCCACGGCGAACGCTATCAGTCCGATCTGCGCCGCCTCGGCCAGCCGGAACAGGACTCCGTCACGATCCACGAGGGCCGCCTGACGCCTCGCGGCGCCGGCTTTTCGGATGCAGCGGCCGAGAAGTATCAGGAACAGGACGAGACCCGGCACGCCGAGCTCGACGGCGTACTGCAGGTAGACGTTGTGCACCATTCTCCAGGTCGCCCCACGCTCGGCGTTCATGGCCAGAGCGTTCATGCCGATGCCGGCGCCCGTGACGGGGTTCGAAAGAACCAATCGTCCCGCCGCGACCAGGTCGTCCCGGCGCTCCTGCGCCGATCCGGTCGGGTCCAATCCGATGTGAGTGATCGTGCTCATCTGATCGAGGTAACCCGATGGCAGCAGGGGAATACAGAGCAGCAACAGGAGCGGAACCACGAACACGGCCGGATGGCGCCGCGAAAGCCTCACCATGTAGGCAAAGAGAATCGTCAGCAAGGTGAGGAATCCGCCTCGCGAGAATGTCGCGATGATCGCCAGGACGTCGAGAGCCACGATCGCCAGCACGACGGCTCTCACGATCGGCTTGCGCACGGACAGCAGAAGACCCACGCCGAGGGGGAGGATCAGGTTCAGCGTCAGAGCCAGGTCATTCGGGTTCGACGTCAACGGAGCCTCGTAGCCCGCGATGCGGCCGAAGCCCGGGGTGATGCCCTGCGCCACGAACACACCTGAAAGGAGATGCCAGACACCCGTGAGCGCCACCGGCGTCGTCATGAGCACGAGGCACAGCGCGGTCCACTGCATCCGCTCTTTCGTGACGACGATCCTGGACAGCAGCCAGAACAGGATCAGCGATTTGGCAAACGGATCGATCAGATAGTCGATGCTTCCCGACGGCCACAGCGACAGCGGCACGGTCAGCGCGGCCCAGACAGCCAGCGCCAGCGCGATCCGGAGATCGGCCGAGCCCTGGATGGCCACGGCGTCACGCGAGAGTCTTTCCACCATGTAGGCCGAAATGGCGACACCGGCCGCGAGCAACGCAAGGTGCAGCGGTGCCAGCGCGGGCAGGAAGCTCTGCGGCGAGACGAGCAGGACGAACGTGAACACCATGAGGGCGAGGAAGGAAAGACGCCCTGGAACGGAGGCATCCGACGCCGATGGCGCCAGGTCCCATTGGGCATATGGCGCGCATGGCGCGACGGTGTCCGGCGATGCCGGCGCCGCGGGGCGCCACCATTCCATCGCGGGTGTTGTCGACATGGATCCCTTTCTCCTGAGGTCCAGCGGGGGATCGGTCTGTTTCAGGCCGTGGCTCTTCGAATCGGGGTATTCCTGGGCTTGAGCTCGGCTTCTCGCGCGCCGGCATGGGCAACCGAGACGTCTTCCGACTGCGCCCGGGCGCCCATCGTCCGTATGAGGATTTTCACGATACGCGCGGCGGCCTGTCCATCCCAGAGGGGCGGCGGCGTCCGCTTGAAGGGAGGGCTTCTCAGCGCGCGCATCCCTTCGTGCACGATACGGGTCGGATCGGTGCCGATGACGCGGTTGGTGCCGTGGCTGACGGTCACGGGGCGTTCGGTCGTTTCCCTCAGCGTGAGACAGGGGACGTTGAGGATCGTCGTCTCTTCCTGGATGCCGCCCGAGTCGGTCAGGACCATGCGGGCTTCGCTCATCAGGGCGATGCAGTCAAGGTACCCGAGTGGCTCAACGCAGATGATTCCCGACGAGGGCAGGTCGCCGGTGAGCCCCGGTTTCTGCCAGACGAGGTCCCGCCGGCTCTCCAGTTGAGCCCGGACACGCGGATGAACCGGGAAGATGATCGGCAGCTCGCGGGCGAGAACCGACAGCGATTGCAGCATCTGGGACAGCGTTGCTTCCGAATCCACGTTGGACGGCCGGTGCAGCGTGAGCACCGCGTAGTCGCTGCGGGGGCCGAGTCCCAGCCGCGGACGGATGTCCGATCTCGTCCATTGCTGCCGGCACGCCTCCAGCGCGTCGATCATGACGTTGCCGACGAAGTGGATCCTGTCGGCGGAAATTCCCTCGCGCAGCAGGTTCTGACAGCCGCTTTCCTCGGTGACGAACAACTGTTCGGCGATCGAGTCGACCAGCAGGCGATTGATCTCCTCGGGCATGGTCCGGTCGTGGCTCCTGAGTCCGGCCTCCACGTGCGCCACCGGGATACCGAGCTTGACCGCGGCGAGGGCGGCGGCCAGGGTCGAATTGACGTCTCCCACGACGAGCACCAGGTCGGGGCGCAGCTCTTCCAGCACCGGCTCGATCCGTTTGAGGACTTCGGCCGTCTGGATCGCGTGGGAGCCCGAGCCGACCCCGAGCTTCACATCCGGCTCCCGGATGCCGAGATCGGAGAAGAATCGATCCGAGAGCGCGGCATCGTAATGCTGGCCGGTGTGCACGAGCACCGGCTCGAGGGATGGATGATTCGTGATCTCATTGAGGATCGGCGCGATCTTCACGAAATTGGGGCGCGCGCCGGCGACCAGCAGGATCTTCATGACTCCTCCGAGACGAGGGCGGAAAGGCGGTAGAACAGGAGCACCGCTCCGATGCCCATCACGTCGAGAAACAGGTCGATCACCGAGGCGCTGCGGCCCGGCACGAAGGCCTGATGCCATTCATCGAGCGCGGCGAAGGTGACCAGCAGCAGCGCGGCCACGGCGCAGACGCGCGTGGCGAGAAGCTGCCGCTGCTTTGGCGCGATGGTCTTGATCATGAGGAATGCCAGCCCGGCGAACATGGGCAGGTGGCTGAGATTCAGCCCGTATTCGAGCAGCGTGTGTCGTGGAGAGGGGTGGCGCGGAGTCGACGACAGCAGCGAGATGCCCACCATGTACAGCATCGTCGCCAGTCCGTACCAGGGGTGAAAGGGAATCGGCCGTGTCATCACATTCATCGGCCGGCCCGCCATGCGCTGGCGGCCTTTCTCCATCGCGGGGTTCATGTTGGCATCGATCATTTCATCTCCTGTTCGGCGGGTTCCGGCGTGGCACGAGTCGCGCAGATCCGGTCACTGGCGGCGCCTCGATCGACGCTCGAAATCAGTCCTGTGCACCTGCGGGTTGTGTACAGCGCCTGGTGGTTGATTGCCGCGCCGTTCAGCGAGTCGGACCCGCTGAGAAAGGCGGCTTCATGAGAGGCGGCCCGGCTTCAGGCCGCGGTGTCGTGAACCCTGGAGCCCTCGTGGGCCGGGTCGGAAACGGGACTTGTCATGTCCGAGCGGCGTCCCAGCAGGACGACCTTGATGGTATCGAAGATGATCCTGAGATCGAGCCACGCGGACATGTGCTTGATGTAGTAGAGGTCGTATCTGACTTTCTCCGTTTCCTGCTCGAGGTTGTTGGCGTACAGATAGCGGGTCTGAGCCCAGCCGGTGACCCCCGGCCTCACGGTGAGGCGCAGCTCGTACTGGGGGATCTTTTCGGCGAAAAGAGGAAAATTGGAGACCGGATGCGGTCGCGGCCCCACCAGGTTCATGTCCCCGAGCAGGATGTTGACGAACTGGGGCAGCTCGTCGAGTCGAAACTTCCTGAGCCAGGCGCCGACGGTCGTGATGCGGTAGCCATTGTCGCCGGCCCAGGCCGAGGCTTCACGCTCCACCGACCGCATGGTGCGGAACTTCAGCATCCTGTACCGGCGGCCACGCCTGCCGACACGATCCTGCACGTAGAAGATTGGTCCCGGAGAATCCAGGCGGACCGCCAGGGCGATCAACGGAAACAACGGCGCGGTCAGGGCCAGGCCGACCGCCGACACCACCATGCTGGTCATCCGGCCGATTGCGAGATGAACGCGTGTCCTGCCGGAACGCCTGCCGAAGACGAAGCTGCTGGGTGAGAGCGACTCGAGCATGACTTTGCCCGTCAGCTGCTCGTAGAATTCCTCGCCGTCTTCCACGGCGATCCCGTTGAGCCGCATCTCCACGAGCTTGCGAACAGGCACCTCTCCCCGTCGCTCAGCAGGCGCGACGATGATCCGGTGCGGCGAATATTCCTTGATGACCTGATCGAGCGACGAGGTTTCACCGAGCCAGGTCATGCCGCCTGTCAAGGAGTCCGAGTCCGTCTGATTGCCCACGAAGCCGATGACATCGAAGCGAAGGTGGGGCCGTGACTGGATTTCCCTGCTGATCGGCCATGCCATGGGGCCTGCGCCGAGGATCAGAACGCGCTCGCGGAACGTCCGGCACCGCAGCACCGCGTAACCTGCCGCCCGGCCGGGCAGCAGGACGGCCAGGATGAGAAGGACCTCGATACCCAGCGCCTGGGCGGGAATCCTTGCGTCGGGGAATATTCCCCAGGACACCGCCAGCAGGATCAGGCCCCAGGCGAACGCGCGCGGAATCTTCGTCAGGAAGTCGGAGAATCTGCGAACGGCGCTGAAATCGTACAGGTCGTTATAGAAGAATGACGTGATGTAGCAAAGGGTCAGAATGAACGCCTGTTCGAACGTCCCGTTCCAGCGGAGCAGTCCCGCGTAGATCGTGCCGAAAATCGCGGCGGTCTCGATCAGAACCAGAAATGGAAGCATCGTCATTATTCCAATGAGTCTCAGCTCTTTTTTGAACCGTTGTTGCCGCCGTACGTGCGCCCGTAGTAGCCGTAATAGCCGGACAGGGGGCGTGCGTCCCGGTTGAAGACGATGCCGACCACGAGAGCCGCCGGAAGGACGTTGAGAGCTTCTTCGAGCAGCTTGCGCGGCGTGCTGTCCGCCGACACCACCAGCAGGAATCCGTCCACCACGCGTTCGATCACCCTGCAATCGGGAACGGCAAGCAGCGGTGGACAGTCGATCAGCACGAACTCGAAATCCGATCGAGCCTCATCGATGAGGCGGGCAAATGATTCGGATTTCAGCATCTCGTAGGGCGAATCGTTCACGACGCCGGTGGCGAGCACCGAGAGATTCCATTCGGGCAGGCGGTGTATCGCCGTGGAAAGCAGCACCGCGCGGTCGCGAATCGCCCCAGACAGCCCCGGGCGGGTGGGTCCGCCGAGACGCAGCTGAGCCGCCACAGCGGG
>DASROJ010000254.1:0-2251 GCA_035646975.1 Patescibacteria group bacterium | reverse complement strand
GGACATCAACCGCGCCGCGGTGGCCATCGCGCGCCGGGCGGGAGGCGCGAAGGTGCTCGTCGCGGGCGACATCGGCCCCTGCGGCACCACGGTGCAGCCGTTCGGCGAGATTCCGTTCTCGGAGGCGTACGAGATCTTCCGCGAGCAGGCGGCCGAGCTGGTGGCTGCCGGCGTCGATCTGCTGGCCATCGAGACCATGTTCGACCTCCAGGAGATGAAGGCGGCGGTGATGGCCTGCAACGAAGTCCGCGGGAAGATTCCGCTGATGGCGTTCATGACCTTCACCCAGGACGGGCTGACCGACACCGGCACCGATCCGGTCACGGCGGCCGCGGTGCTGGAGGGGTTGTCGTGCGACATCATCGGCGCCAACTGTTCGACCGGGCCCGAGCACATGCTCCCGGTGGTCGAAAAGCTGGCGCGTTCGACCCGTCTTCCGATCGCCGTGCAGCCCAACGCAGGGCTGCCGGTGCACAGGGATGGTATGACCGTTTTCCCGATGAGCGCCACCGAGATGGCGGAATACGCGCCCCGGTTCTACGAAGCCGGGGCCAGCATCATCGGCGGCTGTTGCGGCACGACGCCCGAATACATCGCCATGGCGGCCAGACAGCTCAAGGGCAAGCCGCCGGTGGCGCGGAGCTTTACCCCCGGTCTGCGGATCACCAGCCGGATGAAGACCGTCATCATCGGACCCGGGCAGCCCTTCTGCATCATCGGAGAGAAGATCAATCCCACCGGGCGCAAGAAATTCGCCGCCGCGATCGCCGAAGGGCGGATGGACATGGTGGTGGCCGAGGCGCGCAAGGAATACGAGGCCGGCGCCCTGGCTCTCGATGTGAACGTCGGCGTGCCGCTCACCGACGAGCCGATGCTGATGGGAAAGGCGATCACCGCGATCCAGAACGTGGTGGACCTGCCGCTGGTGATCGACTCCTCCTACATCGAGGCGCTCGAGCAGGGCCTGATCAACTATCCGGGCAAGGCGCTCGTGAACAGCATCAACGCCGAGCAGGAGCGGATCGAGAGGATCTTCCCGCTCGTGAAGAAGTACGGCGCCGCGGTCATCGCGCTGTGCGCGGAGGACGAGATACCCGAGAAGGCCGCGGACCGCGTCCGCAACGCCGAACTGATACTCAAGCAGGCCGAGAAGTATGGCGTCGCGAAAGAGAACATCATCTTCGACCCGCTGGCGCTGGTCGTGTCGGCGATGCAGACTGGCTCGGCCCAGACGCTCGAGACCATCCGGATCATCACGCGGGACCTGGGCAACCCGACCTCTCTGGGGCTGAGCAACGTGTCGTTCGGGCTGCCGAACCGCCACCTGATCAACCAGACGTTTCTCGCCATGGCCGTGGCGGCCGGACTGGACGCGGCGATCATGAGCCCCTACGAAGAGGAGCTGAAGAACGCCCTGTCCGCGGCAGGGCTGTTCGCCGGGCGCGACCCCGATTGCCGCAGCTTCATCGAGGTGCAGACGACCCTCGCGTCGGAGAGGAAGACCGCGGCGTCCATTGCCGCCGACGCCGCAAAGCCCCGCACCACCGAGGAGAGGATCTACGAAGCGGTGGTGGAGGGGGATCGGGACAGCATCGAGAAGTTCGTGAACCAGGCGTTGTCGGAGGGCTCCGATCCCTTTCACCTGTTCGTCGACGTGATGACTCCCGGCATCCGGCATCTCGGCGACCTGTTCGGCGCACGCAAGAAGTTCATTCCGCACCTCGTGGCGGCAGCCGATACGATGAAGCGCGGCGTGGCGATCCTCACGCCGCTGCTCGAAGCCAGCGGACAGGTCGAGCACAAGGGCACGATCATCATGGCCACGGTGAAGGGCGACATCCACGACATCGGAAAGAGCGTGTGCGCGATCATGCTGCGCAACTTCGGGTTCACCGTGCACGACCTCGGGCGCAACGTGCCGTTCGAGACAATCCTCGAAGCGGCCTCGACACACCAGGCGGACATCATCGGCCTGTCGGCGCTGATGACCACCACCATGATGCAGATGAAAGTGGTGGTCGACGCCGTCAACCAGCGGCATCTCCCCTACAAGATCCTCGTGGGCGGAGCGGTGGTGACGCCGCGCTTCGCCACCGAGATCGGGGCCCATGGCTACTCGAAGGACGTGGGCGACTGCGTGCAGGCCGCCGAGGCGCTGGTGGCCGGCCGCACGGCGGGGCTCTCCGCCACCGCCTGATCCGCCCCCACCGCCCACTCCAGCCCTGCACGAAGGGCTGGAGTGGGCGGTGGG
>DASROJ010000253.1:0-26184 GCA_035646975.1 Patescibacteria group bacterium | reverse complement strand
CTTTATAGCTTCCGGCCTGAGCATTGGGGAGCTTGCGGCCGATGAAAAAGGTGGGCCTCGCCCCGAGGCCAAGCTTGTTGGCGAACCGCGCGTTGTTGAGCACACGTTCGCGGAACTCGTCGCCGTCGAGACACCTGGTGAAGGCGCCCATGTCGAGCCCGAGCTTTCCGGCGTAGCCGAGAACCTGTCGATCGCCGAACGCCCCGACGTTCTCCCACAGCGCCTCGTGCATCTGCCAGTATTTCCCCTGCTTGCCGGCGCAGTGGACCGACTCGAACACCGTGGTGTAGGACTCCTCCCCCTGCATCGGGAAATCGACGAACGCGACCTTCAGCTTGCCCGGCTGGATGAACTCCTTGGTGAGGTTCGGCATGATGGTCAGGCTGAACTTCTCGCACGCGGGGCACCTGAAATCGGAAAACTCCAGCACCACCACCGGCGCCGACGACGAGCCCAGGACCGCGAACCGTGTCAGATCGATCTTGAGGACGACCTCCCCTTCCGGTGCAAGCGCCGCGGAGCCGGGAGTGGTGGAGCCAGGTACGGGTGAAGCGAGACTCAGGCAAAGGGCGAGGATCGCGGGTCTCATAGGCACCCGGGATTATAGGAACCCGATGGATCGCCTGCAATGAAACCGTCGACGAGCCGCCGGCGTGTTGACCGCTGTCCGCGCAGCGGGATATCCTGCCCTGGTTCCGGCTTTGGTCGTGCTAGGCGGGGAGCTAGCGGTGCCCTGTCACCTGCAATCCGCTACAGCAGGGCTGAATTCCCTTCCTGAGGGGAGGGCGGCGGCGAGGACGTGAGGCGGAGTCCTGGGCCCGAGCCCCGTGCAGTATGAATCCGTGAACCCCGTCAGGCCCGGAAGGGAGCAGCGGTAAGCGGACACTCATAGGTGCCACGGGTCACCTTGGGCTCTACCGCCAGAGCGAGCTTCGCCTTGCGCGCCTCGATGAAGGGTGCACGACCACTCACGCACTTCGGTGCCGATCGGTCAAGATGCCAGAGCCCGTCCCCTACCAGGTTCTCGCTCGCAAATACCGCCCTCGGGCCTTCGACGAGGTCGTGGGTCAGACCAGCGTCGTCTCGACGCTCAGAAACGCCATCTCCCAGAAACGGCTCCACCATGCCTACCTGTTCTCCGGCACGCGAGGCGTGGGCAAGACCACGCTGGCGAGGCTGTTCGCCCGCGCCCTGAACTGCGTGAACGGCCCCACGATCGATCCCTGCGGACAGTGCGACCCGTGCCGGGAAATCATCGCGGGCGCCTCGATGGACGTGATCGAGATCGACGGCGCCTCGAACAGGAAGGTCGAGGACGTCGATCCGCTGCGCGAGGCGGCCCGTTACGCCCCGGCGCGCGACCATCACAAGATTTTTCTCATCGACGAAGTGCACATGCTGTCCGAGACGGCGTTCAACGCGCTGCTGAAAATCCTCGAGGAGCCGCCGCCCCGCGTCATCTTTCTGTTCGCCACCACCGAGCCGGAGGAAGTGCCCGACACGATCATGTCGCGCTGTCTTCACCTGGCGTGCCGGCGTGTCAGCCGACAGGAGATCGCCGCGGCGCTGGGCCGCACGGCGCAGGCCGAGAAGATCGGCGGCTCGCCGGAGGCCTTCGACCTGATCGCGGATCTCGCCGGCGGATCGATGCGCGATGGCCTCAGCCTGCTCGACCAGGCGATCGCCTTTTCCGGTGGAAGCATCAGCGCCCAGTCGGTGCGGGAGGCCCTCGGACTCATCGATCGCGGCATCGTGAGCGAGTTCATCGAATCGATCGGCAGACAGGACGCCGCCGGGACGCTCGCGGTGATCGAACGGCTCTCGGAGGCCGGGGCGGACCTGACCCACTTCTCCCGCGAGGCGCTGTCGCTCGTGCGCGACGCGATGGTCAGCAAGGCGGCCGGAGCCGAAGCCTCGCGCTCCCTGGGATTGTCCGCCGACGAAGCGGACGAGTGCGCGCGGCTGGCCGGAAGCTTCTCCTATGACGGCCTCCTGCGGTTGCTGCACGCGATGCTCGAGCTGGTGGATCGGATACGCCGCGACGAGCAGCCGCGATTCCTGCTGGAGGCTTCTTCGCTGAAGATGATCCGTCTGACGGATCTCACGCCGATCGAAGATCTGGTGCGACGGCTCGATGGGGGCGCTCCACCGCCCACCGGCCCGGGCTCATCGTCGACGGCTCGCGCTCAGGGAGGCACGAGGCCGCGCGATGCCTCCACGCCGGCCGGGCGACAGAGCTCGCAGGCGCCTCGTTTCACCAACGTGACCCCCGTGGGCAAGGCGCCCGAGAGCGCCGCTTCCCCGCCGCCGGGCGCTGCCGCCCCAGGAACCACGTCACGTGAGGTCGCCCGTCTGCTCGAGAGACTCAACGAACGCCGGATGTCGCTGGCGACGTTTCTCGGGCAGGCCCGCGGCATCACGATCGAGGGAGATACGGTGGTCATCTCGGTGGCGGAAAAGCAAGGCTTCCTGAGAAACGCCCTGGATTCGCCCGAGAACCTGGCGGTCATCCAGGAAGAGGCCGGCGCCGCCCTGGGACGCCCGATGCAGGTTCGCGTCGCGCAGGAGGCTCCGCCATCGGACGATCTCACCGCGGTGGCCGGGCGCGGTGTGGACGACGCGTCGAGCAAGCGCGAAAGGCTCATCAGTGAAGCGCTCAAGGAGCCGGTGGTCCGCACGATGATGGACCTGTTCAAGGGGCAGATCGTCGACATCCGGGAGGGTCGTTAAGGAATGGTCAACATCAACAAGCTCATGAAGCAGGCCCAGGAGATGCAGGAGAAGATCGCCCGTGAGATGGCCGAGCTGCAGATCGAGGTCTCCTCGGGTGGGGGCGCCGTCACCGTGGTGATGAACGGGAAGAAGGAGCTGGTGAGCCTCGCGATAAAGAAAGAGGCTGTCGATCCGGAAGATGTGGAGATGCTGGAGGACCTGGTCAAGGCGGCGTTCAACGAAGCGATACGCCGAGTTGACGAGGAGCTTGGACAGCAGCTCGGAGGGATGATGCCCCCCGGGTTCACCCCTTAGGATCGATGCAGACTCGATGAAGCCTCTTTCCGAGCCGCTGTCCAAACTGATGGAGGCGCTCCAGAAACTGCCGGGCATCGGGGGCAAGAGCGCGCAGCGGCTCGCCTTCCATGTCCTCAAGGTTCCCCGGCACGAGGTCGAGGCGCTTGCCGCGGCGCTGCTCGACGTGAAGGACAAGGTCGCCTTCTGCTCGGTCTGCTGCAATATCGCGGACCACGATCCCTGCGCGATCTGCGACGAGCCCTCGCGTGACCGGACCATGATCTGCGTCGTGGAGGATCCGGGCAGCGTGATGGTGATCGAGAAAACCGGCAAGTACAAGGGTCTCTACCATGTGCTTCACGGCGCGCTCTCGCCGATGCACGGGGTGGGGCCCGACCAGCTTCGAGTGTCCGAGCTGCTCAGACGGCTCGAGCCCGGTTCATCGGTCAGGGAGGTCATCGTGGCCACCAATCCCAACGTCGATGGCGAGGCCACGGCTGTCTATCTCTCACGCCTGATCCGGCCCCTGGCCATCACCGTCAGCCGCATCGGGATGGGCCTGCCGGTGGGCTCCGAGATCGACTACGCGGATGACGTGACCATTGCCCGGGCTCTGGACGGCCGCCGCGCCGTCTGAAAGCCGCCCCAATCGCCGCCCGGAGCGGGCTCTTTGGGGCGATGATCGAGAAAACCCCTCCCTCAGCCAGTCCGGCGCCGGGGCCCGCGGGCCCCGGTTGCCCCGGCCCGGACCGCCACATATATTTGGCCCCTCGTTCGAGCAGGTCATCGAGGAACAGGAGGGCCTTCGCGCAATGCCTCTGACCGATACCGTCATGTACGAGGAGCAGTTGGGGCAGATCAACGCCATCCTGTCCCGGCTGCGGGCCGAAGCCAATGCCCGGGCAGCCTTCCTCGTCGACAAGAACGGCCAGCAGATCGCCGCCACCGGCGAGGATCTCGAGCTGCTGGACTCCACCGCGCTGGCCTCGCTGACCGCGGGCAACGTCGCCTCGACGGACGCCATCGCCAAACTCATCGGCGAGAAGGAATTCTATGCGCTGGTGCACGAAGGCGAGAAGGACAGTCTTCACATCTCGCTGGTGAACACGCGCATCATCCTCGTGATCCTGTTCGACGAGCGCTCGTCGCTCGGCCTGGTCCGGCTGCGGGTGCGCAGAGCATCCGCGGAGCTGATCGACGTGTTCGAGGCGCTCGATCGAAGACAGGCGGAGGAAATGGCGCGGGGCGGCATGTCGTCCTCGCCCTTCGCCGAGATCACCGACGACGACATCGACAGCCTGTTCGCCTGATGACCTTCATCAACTACGCCTCCAGGGAAATCAACTGCAAGATCGTCTACTACGGCCCGGGTCTCTGCGGCAAGACGACGAACCTGCAGTGGATCTACGAGAAGACGAATCCCTCGTCCAAGGGCAAGCTGATCTCCCTGGCCACCGAGACCGAAAGGACGCTGTTCTTCGATTTCCTGCCGCTGGAGCTGGGCACGATCCGGGGGTTCAAGACCCGGTTTCATCTCTACACGGTGCCTGGACAGGTCTTCTACGATGCGTCGCGCAGGCTGATCCTCAAGGGAGTCGACGGCGTGATCTTCGTGGCCGATTCGCAGGCGGCCCGGATGGACGCCAACATCGAGTCGCTCAGCAACCTCGGCGACAACCTCAGGATGCAGGGCTACGATCTCAAGTCCGTCCCCTACGTTCTGCAGCTCAACAAGCGGGACCTCCCAAAGGTCGTCCCGGTGGACGTGCTGCTCAAGCAGCTCCGGGTCAAGAACGAGGAGTACTACGAGGCGGTCGCCCCCAAGGGGATCGGCGTGTTCGAGACGCTCAAGGCCGCCGCGCGCCAGGTGCTCATCTCCCTCAAGAAAGCCAGCTGACCTCCCGGACCCCTCCTCGACATCGAAATCCACAATCCCGATTGACCCTCGGAAGCCCCGGTGCTAAGATTCGCGGTTCTCAAGCAAGGTTATCAGGTCATGAGACATCGGGGCCGGATGCATTCGCCAGGACCGGCTTTCGCGGAATGGGAGAATCGGGCAGATGAACTACGCCGTCATTGAAATCGCCGGCGCGCAGCAGCGGGTCAGTCCCGGCGACATGATCCGGGTCAACAGGCTGGCATCGGGCGGGACGAAGCAGGGCGACAGCCTGGCGTTCGACCGGGTGCTGATGGTCCGGACCGAGGGGACGCTGAAGGTCGGCTCGCCGCTGGTTGCCGGAGCCGCGGTGACGGCCACGGTGCTCGGCGACGTGAAAGGCAAGAAGGTCCTCGTCTTCAAGAAGAAGAAACGCAAGCAGTACCGGCGCACGAAGGGGCATCGCCAGCAGTACACGACCCTTCGCATAGACGAAATCCAGGCGGGCAACTGACACCAGGAGAAGATGGCTCATGGCTCACAAGAAGGCCGGCGGGAGTTCCAGGAACGGGCGCGACAGCAACTCACAGCGACTGGGCGTCAAACGGTTCGGCGGGCAGCTGGTCAGCGGTGGATCGATCCTGGTGCGTCAGCGGGGCACAAGAATCAAACCGGGCCTGAACGTCGGCCGGGGAAAGGACGACACGCTCTTCGCGATGGTGACAGGTGTGGTTCTGTTCCAGGACAGGGGAAGAATGGGACGATTCGTCAGCATCCTCCCGCAGGCCTGATCCAGCAACACCCTTCCCTCCACACGCGCCAGCCGGGCGAACCACTACCATGTTTGTCGATCATGCGCGTATTTTCGTTTCGGCCGGCGGCGGCGGCAACGGATGCATGTCATTCCGCAGGGAGAAGTACGTCCCCCGCGGCGGCCCGGACGGCGGTGACGGGGGTGACGGCGGCTCGGTCATCCTGATCGCCGATGCCGATCTCTCGACGCTGATCCCGTTCCGCTACCGCAGGCTCTTTCGCGCCCAGCGCGGGCAGCATGGAATGGGATCCAACTGCCATGGACGAAACGGTCAGGACATGGTCGTGAAGGTCCCTCCCGGAACGCTCATCCTGAACGAAGACTCCACCTCGCCGCTGGCCGACCTGCGCAAGGCCGGCGACCGTTTCATCGCCGGCCGGGGTGGCCAGGGAGGGCGCGGCAACGCGAGGTTCGCGACATCCACCAATCAGGCGCCACGCAGGGCCGACAAGGGAGAGCCGGGCGAGGAGCGCTGGCTCACCCTGGAGCTCAAGCTGCTGGCGGACGTGGGGCTGGTGGGCTTTCCCAACGCCGGCAAATCCACGCTGATCTCCCGGATCTCCGACGCGCGTCCGAAGATCGCCGACTACCCGTTCACCACGCTGACCCCGCACCTGGGTCATGTGGCCGTGGACGAATCATTTTCATTCATCGTCGCCGATATCCCGGGTCTGATCGAAGGCGCCGCCAGAGGCGCCGGCCTGGGGATCAGGTTCCTCCGGCATGTCGAGCGGACCCGTCTGCTCCTGCACCTGATCGACCTGTCCCCCGGGGCGGAGCAGGATCCGATCGAGCGGCTGCGTGTGATCGACAAGGAGCTGGAGGCCTCGAGCGCGGATCTCGCCGGCAAGCCGCGGATCGTGGTGGCCACCAAGTCCGACACCCTCATCGGCGATGCCCCGGGGCCGGAGGGGTTCGGCCGGCTCGAGGCGCTCAGGCTCCACTGCGCCCAGCGGAACCTGGTCTTCCACGCGATATCCGCCGTGTCGGGCGACGGCGTGGCCGAGCTGGTGCGCCTGGTGGCGACAAGATTGAGGCAGATGCCGAAGAGCGAATCCGATTCACCCCTGCCGGTGGAGGAGACTTGCGGCTAGGCTTGATGGGCGGCACCTTCGATCCGATTCACAACGGTCATCTCAGGGTGGCCCGTGCCGCGGCGAAGCTGGGACTGGACCGCGTTGCACTGGTTCCGGTCCGGCTGCCCCCGCACAAGGACCGGGCAGATCTCGCCGACCCGTTTCACAGGTTCGCCATGTCGGCGCTCGCCACCATCGGAGACGAAAAGCTGTGCGTGTCGGCCTGCGAGGTCGCTCGCGAAGGCCCGTCGTATACGATCGAGACCGTCAGGCACTTCATCGCCGCGGGAATGGACGTCACGCTGATCATGGGCAGCGATTCGCTGGCTGAAATCGAGACCTGGCGGGAATGCCGCGCATTGCTGGAACTCGTGCAGGTCATCGTTTATCCGCGCGCGCCCATCCTGGCGGCCGAGCTCGAGCAGCGGCTGCCGGACTGGGTGATGCGGCTCTGGAAGGGGGGAGCCATCGTCTACATCGACGGTTCGGTCGACGAGACGTCATCCACCGTCGTCCGCAGGCTGCTGAAGGCGGGAGGGCCCGCCGCCGACCTGCTGCCCGCCGAGGTGGCTCAGTACATCATCAAACATCGTCTCTATGTCGAGGGGACCGAGGGGAGAATCTGATTAACGGAATCCTGTCACTCGTGGTCGACGCCGCGCTGGACAAGAAAGCTGAAGACGTGGCGGTGCTCGATCTCACCGATTTCGGTTCGATAACGGACTACTTCATCGTCTGCCACGGGCGCAGCAGCAGGCAGACGCAGGCCATCTCGGATCGGGTCGAGGAGAAACTGAGGGAAGCGAAAGTCCGTCCGGGACACATCGAGGGGTACGAGGCCGGTGAGTGGATCCTGATGGACTACGTCGACTTCGTCGTGCATGTCTTCACGCAGGACAAGCGGGATTTCTACGACCTGGAGCGTCTCTGGTCGGATGCGCCCCGCCTGGAGGTCACGGCGCAGCCACCTGCCGGGCAGGCCTGAGCCATTTTGACAAATGATGCCCGACTGACTAGATTAATGCCTCCGCGCAGGGGGGGGTCATCGATGGAGCCTTCCATCGTCTATCGTTCCGCGGCGATGTCGAAGGTGATGGAGCTCCTCGAGCGGGTTTCCGGAACCGACGCGAACGTCCTGATCTCGGGAGAGAGCGGGGTCGGCAAGAGCCTTCTGGCAGAGCAGATTCACCGGCTGGGCGGCCGCCGGGATCGTCCTTTCGTGACGGTCCCCTGTGCGAATCTTCCCGCCGAGTTGTTCGAAAGCGAGCTGTTCGGTCACGAGCCCGGCGCCCACACGGATGCGACGGAGCGACGGGCGGGAAAGTTCGAGGCCGCCGACGGCGGCACGGTGCTGCTCGACGGTGTGGAGGCGATGGCATCGCCGCTGCAGGCCAAGCTGCTGCGAGTCGTGCAGGAGAAATCGTTCGAACGTCTCGGCGGCACGCACCAGGTCACGGTGGACATCAGGCTGATCGCCTCGGCCGGTGAAACGATCGAGCAGGAAGTCAAGGCGGGCCGCTTTCGGGAAGACTTGTTCTACCGGCTCAATGTCGTGCACCTGAAGGTGCCGCCGCTGAGGGAGCGGGCCGACGACATCGGTCCGCTGGCATCGCACTTCCTGCGGTTGCTGTCGGCCCGTCACGGTGGCGGGCAGCGGAGGCTGACCACCGAGGCGCGGCGTGTCCTGAAGGCGTACCGCTGGCCGGGAAACGTCAGGGAGTTGTCCAACATACTCGAAAGCGCGGTGATCGCGACCGAGGGGCGCGAGATCGACGTCGCGAAGCTCGGGATTAACAAAGGCACCGTCGCCGAAGAAGCGGTGCGGGAGGCGTTCGAAAAGCGCTGGAGTCTCGACGCGCTGGAGGCGGCTTATATCCGCGAGGTCCTCAAGGCGGCTCGAGGAAACAAGTCGCGGGCAGCGGCGGTCCTGGGCATCAACCGCAAGACGCTTCTTCAGAAGCTGAAACGGTCCGGGCATTGAAGCTGGTGCTTTTGTGGGTCGGAAAAACGCGCGACGGGAACATCGGCGCGGCCATCAAGGGTTATGTGCAGAGGATCGGCCGTTACATCACGGTCGAGGTCGTGGAGGTCAAGGAGGAGAGCGCGTCCGACCGGCACGCCGAGGCGGTGGCTCTGCGGAAGGAGGGCCGACGGCTCATGGAACGGCTCCCGCAGGACGGCGAGATCGTCGTGCTGGACCCGGCAGGGCGCGAGTTGACCTCCGAGCAGTTCGCCGGGTTTCTGGAGAAGCGATTCAATGCCTCGTCCTCGAGGATGCGGGCCCTGACGTTCATCGTCGGGGGGCATCTCGGGGTCGACGAGGAGACGAGAAAGGTTGCCGACCACAAGCTCTCGTTGTCACGGATGACCCTGACTCACGAGATGGCTCGGCTGGTGGCAGTGGAGCAGATCTACAGAGGTCTCAGCATCATTCGCAACGAGCGATACCACCGGCGGTGACCTATGATGGCCAGGAGAAAATCGAGCATGGACAAGAACAAGCTGGACAAGAAAACTCTCGAAGCCTACCGCAAGAAGCTTCTCGAAAAGCAGAGAGAGCTGACCGCGGCCTACACGAAGAACCGCCATTATGGGCGTGAATCCGACGAAGGCGGCACCCAGGACCTCGCGGACAAGGCTTCCAGCTCGTACACCAAGGAATTCCTCTACTCGTTGAGCAATACCGAGCGCAACATCCTGGAGGGGGTCGAGGAGGCCATCGACCGCATGGACGAGGGTGAGTACGGGACCTGCATGGAGTGCGGCGAGAAGATAGCCAAGAAACGCCTCGACGCGGTCCCGTGGGCGACCTACTGCGTCCCCTGTCAGGAAAGGATCGAACAGGGGATCAAGGAAGAAGTCGCGGACTGATCGGGTACAATGGTCCCGAGTTGAAGCCGGCAGGGAGCCCCCCGGCGCAGTGTCGCGCGGCTTCCGCCGGCCAGTATCGCGTGGCAGGCCATGCAAATCCGTACCTTCCTCGGCATCCTGGTATCGCTCGCCCTGGTGGCTTGCCTGGGCGTTCTCGTGAACCAGAATCAACCCCTGCTCGATCAACCCTTCAAGATCGCCACCGGCCGCATGGTGCCCCTCTGGACCGTGCTGGTCGCCAGCTTTCTGACGGGCGTTCTCACCTTTCTGCTGCTGTTCCTCCTGCGAGGCTCGGCCGACCTGGTCGAACGGTGGCGTCTGCTGCAGGGGCGCAAGGCGGGTCGCGCCGTGGACGAGCTGTACACCCGCGGTGTGGAAGCGGTGATGGAGGGACGCGAGGAAAAAGCGCTGGAGCACTTCCAGTCGATTCTGTCGCGCGAGCCGGAGCACTTCCAGGCCCTGATCAAGGCAGGCTCGGTGCTGCGAAGTCTCAAGCGTCTGCCCGAGGCGGTCGAGATGCACAAACGCGCTCACCGGCTTCGCGATACCGACATGGAGCCGCTCTACGAGCTGGTGAAGGACTACGAGGCGCTCGATCAGGTCGCCAAGGCCAAGGTCGTGCTCAACAGGATCATCCAGCTCCGCCCTCGCCGCGCGCTGTCGGCCTATCGCAACCTGCGCAAATACGCGATTCGCGAGAACGACTGGGAGCGGGCGTGGGAGGTGCAGGCGCTCATCGAGGACCAGATCGAGAAGACCCCCTACAAGCTCGAGGCCGAGCGGCGATACAGCATCGGCATCCGCTATGAGATGGCCTGCGCCGCGGCGCATCAAGGAAAGGATAAGGACGCCCTCAACGCGCTGCGCAGACTGACGCGATCCGACCCCGCGTTCGTGCCGGCGCACCTGAAGCTCGGGGAGATTCTCAAACGACAGGGCCAGGTCGAGCCAGCGGTCCAGGTCTGGGCGGCAGGGTTCGAGCAGACCGGGTCGCCCGTCTTTCTCAACGCGATCGAGGAGCACTTTCTCGCCGAGGAAGACCCGGAAAGCGCCATCGAGGCGATCCAGGCGGCGGTGGCCCGGTCGCGCAAGGATTTCCTCCCGAGGTTCTTCCTGGCGAAGCTCTACATGCGTCTCGAGATGATCGACGCGGCACTTCGCGAGTTCAGCGCCCTGTCGTCCCGCGCCACCACTTCGCCCACGTTGCATGCCTACCTCGGCGCCGCCCTTGAACGTCGCGGCGAGTACCGCGAATCCGCCGCCGAGTACCGCCAGGTCATCAAGGACCTCGAGTACCTGAAGCTCCAGTACCGATGCCAGGTTTGCGACGAGCGGTATGCGGCCTGGGCCGATCGGTGCGCCATCTGCGGAGAGTGGAACCAGATCGCGCTCGATTTCGGTGAGGACCCCTCCCTGGAAGACCTCGGACTTTCCCCCGGGCCCGTCTACAGCAGCACCGCGTGAACCGCGAGGATCGACGATCGTCAGCCGATGCGACGTGAGGAATGATGATGCTGCCCATGGTCCTGATCTCGCTCGACGGCTGGGGGTACAGCGCGTCGAAGAAAGGCAACGCCATCGCCAACTGCGGCGCCGCCAACATGGAATCGCTTGCGGCCAGCTACCCCAGCGCGCTGCTGGAAGCCTCCGGTCTGGCCGTCGGCCTGCCCGCAGGGCAGATGGGAAACTCGGAGGTCGGGCACATGTGCATGGGCGCCGGCCGCGTGGTGCTGCAGGATCTCCTGCGTATCACGAAGTCCGCGCAGGACGGTGATCTGGTATCCAACGAGGTCCTTCGCGCGGCCATGCACGCAGCCGCCGCCAACGGCCGCTCTTTGCACCTGATGGGGCTGACCAGCGATGGAGGGGTGCACAGCCATGTCGAGCATGGCAAGGCGCTGGTGCGCATGGCCCGCGATCTTGGCGTGCCCCGCGTCTGGTGGCACGCGTTTCTGGACGGGCGCGACACACCGCCGCGCTGCGCGATGAAATACATCGAAGACCTCGAGGGGTTTTTCCGCGCGGAAAAGGCCGGCGCATTCGCCACGCTCATCGGCCGTTACTACGCCATGGACCGTGACAACAGGTGGGAACGCACCGAGATGGCGTACAACGCCATGACGGAGGCAGCGGGGCATCGCGCCGGGACGGCCGCCGCGGGGCTCGAGGAGGCCTATGACCGCGGCGAGTCGGATGAGTTCGTCAAGCCCACGGTGATCGATCCTGCCGCGATGGTGCGAGACGGCGACGCGATCGTCTTTTTCAACTTCCGGGCCGATCGCGCACGACAGCTGACCCGCGCCTTCACGCAGAGCGGCTTCGACCGGTTCCCGCGGCGCAGCGCGCCCGCGCTGTCCCGGTTCGTCTGCATGACCCGGTACGACGAGACCTTCGCCCTGCCGGTGGCATTCCCACCGACGAGCCCCCGCCAGGTGCTGGGCCAGGTTCTGTCCGATGCGGGGCTCAGGCAGCTCCGCATCGCGGAGACCGAGAAGTACGCGCATGTCACCTTCTTCTTCAATGGCGGCGACGAAAAGGCGTTTCCCGGCGAGGAGCGGATCATGATCCCCTCGCCGAAGGTCGCCACCTACGACAAGGCTCCCGAGATGAGCGCGGCCCCGGTCACCGAGGCGCTCCTGGCCCGGCTGCGCGGCGGCTCGAAGGACCTCGTCGTGATCCTGAACTTCGCCAACGCCGACATGGTCGGGCACACCGGCTCGTACGAAGCCACGCTGAGAGCCTGCCGGTTCGTGGACGAGTGCGTCGGGAGGATTACCGGTGAAGTACTGTCGATGGGCGGCAGCCTCGTCGTCACCGCGGACCATGGCAACGCGGAACAGATGATCGATCCGGTCACCGGCGGGCCCCACACGGCCCACACGCTGAACCCCGTTCCGGCGATCGTGGTGGCGGCCGGCGCCGGCCCCATCCGCCGGGGCGGGACGCTGGCCGACATCGCGCCAACCATGTTGTCACTGATCGGGCTTCGCCAACCGGCGGAGATGACCGGGGCGAGCCTGCTCGGTTGATCTGATTCCAGCCTGTTTGATTAGAGGGGCTCAGGCCGCTATGATCCACCGGTCTTTCGGAATCGCCCTCAGGGCCCTGGTCGAGACAGTCCTGCCGGCGGAATGCCCTGCCTGCACGGGACCGCTGGGCGACCATCTGGGTGGCGTCTGCGCCGCGTGCTGGCATGAGTCGGCTGGAAACGCCCAGGCGCCTCATCCAGTCTCGATTTCAGGCCTCGAGTCGTTCACATCGCTTGGGCCGTACGAGGGACGCTTGAGGCAGATCATCCGATGTCTGAAGTTCTCCGACCTGCCGGGGCTGGCCGAACCGTTGGGCGACAGGCTTGCGGATCGCCTGCGGGCGGCTGCCGGCGGCATCGACGTCGTGGTGCCGGTGCCGTTGCATCGGATGCGGCGCTGGCGGCGCGGTTACAACCAGGCGGAGCTCATCGCCGTCCACGTGGCCCGGCGTCTCGATCGCCCGCTGTCGTCACGCTCGCTGGCGCGGCAGAGGGCCACCGCGTCCCAGCGGGGACGCACACGGGCCGAGCGAGTGGCCAACGTGCACGGAGCGTTCAGGTCGCGCGGGGCCGGACTCGCGGGCATGAGGATCCTGCTGGTGGATGACGTCGTGACCACGGGAGCAACCGTCTCCGAGTGCGCCCGAGTGCTCTGCGCCGCGGGCGCCGGCGTGGTGCATGTGGCCGCTGCGGCGCGCACGCTTTCACGAATCGACACGTAAAGGAATCCTGACCATGCGATCCAGTCAACCAGCCCATCGTCGGCGGCCCGGCGGCCGTGCCGCCATCGTGCTTGCCTCCATGATTGCCCTGCTCGTCGCTCCGGCCGTTCTCGATCATCGGAACGCCCTCGATTTCGGGGCTTCCGCGGCGCCACCGTCGGGCGGCTCGGCGGAGGAAAAACCGCACGTGCTCCAGGCCACCCTCGAGGTCCTGCGTCCGTTCAGCTACGAGGGGGATCCGCTGATGGTGCGCGTGGCCATCTTCAACACCAGCGATCAGCCGTACGAGAACGCCGCCGGCATCAATCTGCTCGGCGGTCTCAAGGTCGCCAGCCCTTCACGCGGCAAGCTGACGCCCAAGGCGAAGACGGACCTCGACCCGAAGAAACAACCGGCGGTCATCCCGGCCGGCGGCTTCTTCGGCATGATCCAGGACATCTCCACCTTGATACCGGATGTCTCGAAGGCCGACACCTACAACATCTCGTGGGAAGGTGCCGGCGTCACGGCCGACACGGTGACGGTGAAGGTGATCCCCAGGTTCGATCCCACGGCGGCCTACGTCGCGATGATCGAGACCGACTTCGGTTATCTCGAGTTCGACCTGATGACGAAGGAAGCGCCCAGGCACGTTCAGAACTTCTACGACCTGGCCTCGCAGGGTTTCTATGACAACACGATCGTTCACCAGGTCGTCAAGGGAGTCGAAGCGCGCGGCGGCGATCCAACCGGCTCGGGCACCGGGTTTCCGGGCTACACCCTCGAGCCGGAGATCACGCGCGAGCTGAAGCACCGGCGCGGCACCCTCTCGGCGGTTCACCTGCCGGGGCAGAAGCAGGACAACGGCTCGCAGTTCGTCATCCTGCTCTCGCCACATGAGCAGTACGACGGCAACCTGTCCATCTTCGGGCAGCTCCGCAAGGGCGACGACGTGCTGCAGGCGATCGAAGCGATACCGACCACGGGACAGTACGACATCCCCTACTATCGGCCGCTCAAGCCAATCGTGCTTCGCAGCGTCGTGGTCAGGAAGGCGGAGGCGCCGAAGGCGGGCTGACGCCCGGGGCCTCCTCGATGCCGTCGCGACTCTCCGCGCTCTCCAGCGTCCTGCATGCCGCGCTCATCCTCCTGGCGGCCGTGCTGGTCAGCGTCGGTACGATGTCGCACGGTTTCGTCTTCGACGATCACCTGCTGGTCGGCGGCAACATGCCGGTGATCAGCGGCGAGGCGCCGCTGTCAAGCGCGTTCACCTATCGTTATTGGGGCGCCGCCGATGAAGCGTCGCCCAACGAGCTCTACCGCCCCATCACGATCGTCAGCCTGGCGATCAATGCCCGTCTGCTCGGGCAGCATCCGGCGCTCGGACGGGATCCCGCGGCCATGCACGCGGGCAACATCGTTCTTCACGGCGCCAACGCGCTGCTGGTCTACCTCCTGATACTTCTGCTGTTCGCCCGTCCGACGCTGGCGCTGCTCACGGCGCTGATCTTCGCCGTGCACCCGATTGCCACCGAGCCGGTGGCGGCCATCGCGGGTCGCGCCGATCTACTGGCAACCTTCTTTCTGCTGCTTGCCTGCCTGATGGGCCTCGCGGCCTCGCGGCACCGCCGCGTCTGGATCCTGGCCGGCGGGCTCGGCGTGGCGCTCTTCACCTTCATGGGCGCGCTGTCCAAGGAAAGCGTGTTCGCGGCGCCGCTGGTGCTCATCGCGGTGCTCGGCGCCGACGCGCGGCGTCACATCGGCACGCGCAAGGAATACCGGGAATACCTGATCACCGCCACCACCATGGCGGGCATCCAGGTGTTCGTGCTGGCGATGGCGCTGATCCTGAGATGGGGAATCCTCGGCTATGTCTATCAGACGGCGCCTCCTGACAACGCCTCCACCGCCTATCTCGCTTTCGTCAACAACCCCACCACTGTGGCCGAGCCCCTCGGACGGCTGCTGACCGGGTTGCGGGTCGCGGTGATGGGAGCAGGTCTGCTCGTGCTTCCGCTGAACCTCTCGGCGGATTACTCCTATAACCAGATACCCGTGACCGCGGGATGGCCGGGTGCGGCCGACATCGGCGCCATCGTCTTCGCGCTGCTCTACCTCGCCGTCGTCTTCTTTTCCGCGAAGCGGTTTCCCGTGGTGATGTTCGCGCTCTGCTGGGCTGCGCTCACCTACCTGCTGGTTTCAAACCTGCTGTTTCCCATCGGGACAATCTTCGGCGAGCGGCTCCTCTACCTGCCGTCGATCGGATACTGCCTGCTGCTGGCGGCCGGCCTGACCCGGCTGGCCCGCGAGACCACGGCGCGGCGCGCCCTGGCGGGCGTGCTGACGTGCCTCATCATCGGCTGCTATGCAGCACGATTCATCACGCGGGCCGCCGACTGGGCCGACGACGATCACCTGTTCAAGGCGGCCGTGGCCACCAGCCCCAGCAGCGCCAAGGCGCACAGCAATTACGGATTCACCCTGCAGCGCGCGGGACGGTACGACGAGGCGGTGGTCGAGCTGACGCGAGCCCTGGACATCGCCCCGGGACTGACCGGTTCGGGCGTCAGCCTCGCCCGTTGCTACACGCAACTCGGCCGGCCGGACGACGCCGTGGCGCAGTACCGCAAGGTGATCGCCCGCGACGACGGGATCTCGGCGGCCTGGAGCGGTCTGGGCCTCGCGCTGGAGACGACCGGCCAGCACGATGAGGCCGAAAAGGCGTTTCACAGGGCGCTCGAGCTGTCGCTCGGCGGCAACAGGGAGGCGATCCACGGACTGGCGCTCGTCATGATGAGCACGAAACGGGAAGAGAAGGCCGTCGAGATGCTCGAGCGCGTCGTCAAGGCGACACCCGGCTCTTCGGAGCTGCGGGATGATCTGGCTCAGGCGCACTACATGGTGGGAGCGAGCCGCCTCGCCCAGGGCAGGCACGAGGAGTTCATCGTCGAGATGAAACGCGCCATCACCCTCGATCCCGATCATGGTCCGGCGCACTACAACCTGGCGCTGGACGCGCTGACCCGGGGAGACAAGGCGGTGGCGCGCGAACAGGCCGCCGCGGGTCTGCGCGCCGGGTACGCGTTCCCCCCCGGGTTCCTGGAAGCCTGCGGTCTGGACGCGACACCTCCTCCAGCTTCCCAGGTCGAACCCACCGCCCCGAGATGAGCGCGCTGCCGCATCCTTGATCGGCGGCGCCACCGGGTTAGAATAAGAAAATGCCCCCGATGCGTGTGAAGGTCCCGAGTTAAGTGCTTGAGTGGGCATCGGATGGAGGATTCCGGGTCGGGATTTTGAAGAGCGCCCGTATCCAGTTTGAAATGAGCCGGTTATGAGCTCACCTTCACACGCATCGGGGGCATTTTCTCATGGATCGCAGCGCCTTCATGGGGGAAATGGAGATGGGGGAACTCTCGGACAGGTCGGCCCTGGTCACGGGCGGTGGCAGTGGTCTTGGACGGGCGATCGCGCTGGCCTTCGCCGCCGAAGGCGCCAGCGTGATGATCGCCGGGCGCCACGAAGCAGCGCTGGCGGAGACCGTCACGGCGGGCTCGGGCCGCGTTCGGCGGGTAGTGGCGGACGTCACCCTGGAAGAAGACCGCAAGCGGATCGTCGAGGCCACCACGGCGGCCTTCGGCGGCCTGGACATCCTGGTCAACAGCGCCGGCATCCTCGAAAGCGGCACCATCGAGACCACCTCGCTGGAGGCCTGGGATCGGTCGATGGACATCAATGTCCGATCGGTTTTCGCGTTGACGCGTCTGGCGACGCCTCACCTGGCGGCACGCAAAGGGAACATCCTGATGCTGTCGAGCGTGGCCGGCACACGCGCCTACCCTGGAGTCCTCGCCTACTGCGTGAGCAAGGCGGCCGTTGACCAGCTCACCCGCTGTCTCGCGCTGGAGCTGGCTCCGAAAGGGGTCCGGGTCAACGCGCTGAATCCCGGCGTGGTGGTCACCAACCTCCATCGCGCCGGTGGCATGAACGAAAACGATTACGCGGCGTTTCTCGAACGCGGCAAGACGACGCACCCGTTGGGCCGCGTGGGCAGACCGGAGGACGTCGCCTCGCTGGCGCTGTTTCTCGCCACGGACCGCGCGGCCTGGATCACCGGCGGCACGTTCAGCGTGGACGGGGGGCGGGCGCTGGCTTCGGCACGCTGATCTCGAGCAGGCGCCTCGCCCCGTCGAGGAACCGCGCGCGCAGGGGCTCCGGTGCCAGCGTCTCGAGATACTGGCCGCCCGCGGCGGCGTACGGAGCGAGCAACGACCCTTTCATCAGCGAGCCGCCATCCGGTGGCCACAGACCCAGCACGGGAATCGTCACCGCGCACACCAGTGCGATGGCGAGCAGGACGCCCACACCGGCCCCGGCCAGGCGATTGGCGCCGCCAAGCTTCACCGCTCCGAGCGCCCGGGTGATGAGCCAGGCGAGCACCGACGCGCACAACGCCACGACGATGAAAATCAGGGCGAACGCCACGAACCGGCGGATGTCGGGACCGCTCTCCGCGGCGTGCCGCGCGGCGCCGAGCCGAAGGGCCAATTGCTCGCCGTAGCGCACCGCGAGCACCCATCCGAGGGCGATGCCCGCGAAACCGAGAACGAGACGAACGATCCCCCTGAACCCTCCCCACAGGGCGAGCGCGAGGATGGTGAGTCCTGCCGCGAGATCGAAGGTGGACGGAAAGGTCACGGCTTCGCGCCAGGCCGTGCGGTCTTGCCGGTCTTGTGGGCCTGCTTGATCTCGATGTGCAGCACTTCGCTGGGAGCGTCCGCGAGATTCTCCACCTGGTGCGTGACCGGCCCGATCCATCGTGTCTGGCCGGCGCTGCCCCGAACCTCCTCGCTCCTGCCATCGGGGTAGGTGAACCGCACGTGGATGTCGGTCAAAAACACGAGCAGCGAGGCCGGATGCGAGTGCGTCGCGCTCTTTTCGTGCGGCGCCTGCACCACGTGCACGACGCGGACCTCGTCGTTCTCGAACTGTACCTTGAAATGAGCGGGGTCAGCCGTCACCGCGTCCTGGGCGCGGATGACCGATGGAGCCAGGATGAAGACGAGGACAAAGAGCAGTAGCGCGGGCAACTTGTTCATGGAGGGCCTCCCGAGTCGGGATGTCCCGGCGCGCCGGAGGATCTACTCCTGCATCAGCAGCATCGTCGTCGGATTGAGCGCGATGCTGAGCGTGGAGACATCCTGGTTTTCATGGTCCTTGAGCAGGCTGATGTGAACCACCTTGCCGTCGCCCTTGAGCCGGACGATGACGCTGACGGCCTCCGCCACGCGGGATAGCGGTTCGGGGATTCCCCGCGCATCCCTTGCCGCGTCGCGATGCATGACCGCCGTCATCCACATCTCCGCGTTGAGATCCCTGGCGACCTGGCGCAGCTCGAGGATCCCTTCCACGGTGGCATTCTCGAAATCGAATCCGTCCAGCATGATCGCCTCGGGCACGAACTGGCCGTACTCCTTGAGCAGGACGATGGCTTCCTTGAGGCGCTGCACCGAGAACGAATGCCCGAGAAAGGTGTGGATGTTGCGGAACCGCTCCATTTCGCGGCGCGCGAGGCCGGCGTCTTCCAGCCCCGCGGTGCGCGCGAGGTCCGTGAAGATCTCGTCGTAGTATTCGCGCACCTTGTCCCATGGCTGGTTGAGCGCCACGTGGAGGACCCTTCTTCCGCGCAGCAGATCGTCGAGCGCCACGCCGACGAGAAACGGGGTTTTCCCCACGCCGTGACGACCCACCGCCACGCCGATATTGCCGCGGCCGAGGCCGCCGTGTATCGATTTTTCGAACACTCTCAGAGGGCTGCGGTCGTTGAGATCCTTGCGATACATCACGGCGCTACTCCTCGTCGTCCAGACCCGTTCCGTACTTCTTGATCAGCTCCTGGGAGACCTCGGCGGGCACCGGCGCGTAGCGGGCGAACTCCATCGTGTACTCCGCCTTGCCCTGGCTGGAAGACCTCAGGTCGGTCGAATATCCGAACATCTCGGCCAGCGGGACCTCCGCGTCCACGCGCACGAATCCCTCGGCCTCCGTCGTGCCGACTATCATGCCTCGCCGCTGCATGATCGTGCGGACGAAGGCTCCCTGGAACTCGGTGGGCCCTTCGATGGAAACCTTCATGATCGGCTCGAGTATCTGCGGCTTCGCCCGATGGTAGACCTCGCGGAACGCCCCGCGAGCGGCGGCCTGGAACGCGTTGTCGGACGAGTCCACCGAGTGCGCCGCGCCGTCGTTCAGGACGACGCGAAATCCGGTCAGTGGGAATCCGATCAGACGTCCCTTCTTGAGCATCGACTTGAAGCCCTTCTGCACCGACGGGATGAACTCGGAGGGAATCGACCCGCCGTAGATCTCGTTGACGAACTCGAAGTCGCCGATGTCGAGCGGCTCGACGTAGCCAGCCACGCGGCCGTACTGGCCGGAGCCGCCGGTCTGCTTCTTGTGCACGTAGTTGAAGTCGGCGCGGCGGCTGATCGCCTCGCGGTAGGCCACCTGGGGAGCCCCTGTCTCGACTTCCGCGCCGTACTCGCGCTTCATCCTCTCGACGTAGACATCGAGATGCAGCTCTCCCATCCCCGAGATGATCGTCTCGGCCGATTCCTCATCGACCCGGGCGTGAAAGGTCGGGTCTTCCTTCGTGAACCTGGCGAGCGCCTTGGACAGGTTGCCCTGCGACTTCTTGTCCTTGGGCTTGATGGTCAGGTGGATGACCGGATCGGGCACGTGCATCGAGGTCATGGCGACGGAGATCTTTCCCGAGGTGAACGTGTCACCCGAGGCGCAATCGACCCCGAACAGCGCGACGATGTCGCCCGCTGCGGCATCGACGATGTCTTCCATCTCATCGGCGTGCATCCGGACGAGCCGGCCGACCTTCACGTCGCGTCCCGTGCGGGAGTTGACGATCGAGTCTCCCTTCTTCATCGAACCCTGGTAGACGCGGATGTAGGTCAGCTGGCCGAACCGGCCTTCCTCGAGCTTGAAGGCCAGCGCCACCAGCGGAGCGTCGGGGTCCGACTTGAGGACGATTTTTTCCTCGTCATGCTCGAGATCCAGCGCCTCGTTGACGACTTCGGTCGGCGCGGGCAGGTAGTGCGTCACCGCATCGAGCAGCGGCTGCACGGCCTTGTTCTTGTAGGCAGAGCCGCAGAACACCGGAGTCAGGCCGAGCGAGAGCGTTCCCTTGCGTACCGCGGCGCGGATCAACTCTTCGGTCACCTTCTCCTCGAGGATTGCCTCCATCAGCTCGTCCGAGAACATGGAGACCGACTCCAGCATGTCGTGGCGCTTCTTTTCTGCCTCGGCGCGCAGCGAGTCCGGGATCTTCTCGACCCGCCGGGTCTCGCCGTTGTCTCCGTCGAAATAGAGCGCCTTCATCGTGACGAGGTCTATCACGCCTTCGTGGGCGGCCTCCAGCCCGATCGGTATCTGCATCAGCACGGCGTTGTGCTTGAGCTTCTCCTTGAGCTGAAGCGCGACACGATAGGGATTGGCGCCCGACCGGTCACACTTGTTGACGAAGGCGATGCGCGGCACGCTGTATCGCCGCATCTGGCGGTCGACGGTCATCGACTGGGACTGCACCCCCGCCACGGCGCAAAGGACCAGCACCGCGCCGTCGAGCACCCGCAACGACCGCTCGACCTCGATGGTGAAGTCGACATGACCCGGCGTGTCGATGATGTTGACATGGTGCCCGGCCCACTCGCAGTGGGTCGCGGCAGAGGTGATGGTGATGCCCCGCTCCCGCTCCAGCTCCATGAAATCCATCTTTGCGCCCACGCCGTCCTTGCCCTTGACGTCGTGCACGACCCGGATGCGCTTCGTATAGAAGAGGATGCGCTCGGTGAGCGTTGTCTTGCCCGAGTCGATATGAGCGCTGATGCCTATGTTGCGGACTTTTTGCAGATCGGTGATCACGGGTTCCCCATCCTGGAATTGAGCCGCATACCTTAGCAGAAAGTCTGGGGATTAACCACCGGCAACTGGAAAATCGAGGGGGGGACCGACCGCGGGCCGGTCCCCGATTCCTGATCTGGCGCTGGAGGAAGCGGCTACAACCCCCACTTCGCCTTGTTTGCCTGGACCTCTTCCACCGAAGGCTTCGGCTTCTCGTCGTGCTTCGACACCACGAACAGGTCCCGCTCGGTGTCGCACCTCGCGTTCAGAGGTGTGTCGTCCGTGAACGGCTCGGGCACCGCGTCCCCCGCTGTGATCGCCTCCCACGGGCACTCCGGCTCGCAGGCACCGCAGTCGATGCACTCCGCCGGCGAGATGTAGAGCTGATCTGGTAGGTCGTCGGTGGGCTGCACCGGGACGTAGAAGCAGTCCACTGGGCAGACGGCCACGCACGCGGTGTCCTTGCAATCCCTGCAGAGTCTTGAAACCGTATAGGTCATCTTTGTCGGCTCCTTGGAATGCCCCCGGAAGGGCAGCCCGTAAGATAGCAGAAAATGTCCCCGATGCGTGTGAACTCCGCATGACAGGGCCGTACGGCTTTCGCGGATGGGCTATTATGCGACGTCGTCCGCCAGACTGCCGGGCGCCGGACGAGCCACGTTGCCTGACATCTCCGCGAGGAATTTCCGGGTGAGATCATGAATCCGCGGTCAAACGTCCGGGAATCGATCCGCGCCAGCGTGCTGTGGCGTTTCCACTCACCGAGCCCCGACGCCCGGACGATGAGATGACCCTCGTCGCCGGCACGCGCCTCGGCCCGTACGAGATCGTCGACCCACTCGGCGCCGGTGGGATGGGCGAGGTGTACCGGGCGAAGGATACCCGTCTGGGCCGCGAGGTCGCGGTGAAGGTCCTCCCCCAGCACCTCTCGGAGTCGCCCGAAGTACGCGCTCGGTTCGAACGCGAGGCTCGCACGGTGTCGAGCCTGAATCATCCGCATATCTGCACGCTTCACGATGTCGGGCGCGAGGGGAGCACCGATTACCTGGTGATGGAGCTCGTCGACGGGGAGACGCTGGCCACGCGCATCGAGCGGGGCGCGGTGCCGGTGCCCGAGCTTCTCCGGCTCGGAGTCCAGATCGCCGACGCGCTGGACCGGGCGCACCGGGCCGGCGTCGTGCACCGGGACCTCAAACCGGCAAACGTCATGCTCACGCGATCGGGCGCGAAGCTGATGGATTTCGGACTGGCGCGGGCGACGGGGACGGCAGGCCCGGCCGGCGGCAGCGGCGTGTCGATGGCGGGGATGACCCGATCGCCGACGTTGGCTCAGCCGCTCACGTCCGAGGGATCGATCGTCGGAACGTTCCAGTACATGTCCCCGGAGCAGCTCGAAGGCAGGGAGGCGGATGCCCGAAGCGACCTCTGGGCGCTGGGCTGCGTGCTGTACGAGTGCGCCACCGGACGCCGGGCATTTACTGGAAAGAGCCAGGCCTCCCTGATCGGGGCGATCATGAACACGGAACCGCCCTCGATCGCGCTGGCCGCCCCGCTGATACCCCCCGGTCTCGAGCGTCTCGTGCGGGCCTGCCTGAGCAAGGACCCGGACGAACGGATCCAGACGGCGCACGATGTCAGGCTGCAGCTGGAGTGGATCCGCGACGCCGGATCGCAGGCGGGCGTTCCCGAACCGGTCGCGGCGAAGCGGAAGGCCCGCGAGCGGATCGCCTGGGCCCTGGCCGCGATCGGACTGGCGGCCGCCGCGCTGCTGCTGGTCATGCGGCTGGCCGCCCCCGTCCAGAAGAACGAGCCATTCCAGGGGTCGATCCTGCCAGCAGCCGACACACATCTCGTCCAGTACGCATCCACAGTCATCATTTCACCTGACGGCCGCAATGTCGTGTTCGCCGCCGCGCGCGGCGCCGACACCAGCCTGTGGCTGCGGCCGCTCGGTTCCGACACGGCAAGCCCGGTGCCCGAAAGCGATCTGGGCCTATCGGCATTCTGGTCGCCCGACAGCCGCTCGCTCGCCTATGCCACGCTCGACGGCAAGCTCAAGAAGATCTCCGCGGTCGGCGGTGCGCCCATGACCATCTGCAATCTCAAATGGGCGCGTGGCGGCACGTGGGGCCGGAAGGACGTCATCGTTTTCGCCCCGGCCCCCGAAGGCCCGCTGATGTCCGTCCCCGCTTCGGGAGGCGCTCCCTCACCCGCCACCACGCTGGACGCCGCGCGCCACCAGACGGCGCATCGGTTTCCGTCGTTTCTGCCGGATGGAGAGCATTTCCTCTTCCTGGCGCTGCCCGGTGGCGAAGATGGCTACGATACTTTCCTGGGATCTCTGCACGACGGCTCCGTCAAGAAAATCCTGACGGCCGACTCCGCGGCAGTCTACGCCGAGCCCGGCGTGCTGCTGTTCGCAAAAGACGGGAAGATCCTTGCGCAGCATTTCGACACCGGGCGGTTGGAGCTCAGCGGAGAATCAGCGGTGATCGCCGATGCGCCCGCCAAGACCGATCTCGACGCAGAGCCGGTGGTCTCCGCTTCGGACAACGGGCGTCTCGTGTTCCTGCGCAGCGCCGTCCGCTCCACGCGGCTGGCCTGGATCGATCGGGCAGGCGCCCTGCGCGGAGCGATCCCGCTGCCCGCCGGACCCTGGACGATGGCCGATCTTTCACCCGACGCGCGGCATGCCGCGTTGATGAACGGTCCCGATGTCTGGGTGGTGGATATCGCCCGCGCGATCCCCACACGGCTCGTGTCGACCTTCTCCGGCGAAGCCAACGTGGTCTGGCTGGGCGACAGCCGCCGGCTCGCCTTCACCTCCAACCGGAGCGGACGGGCCGAGATCTATCTCGGCAGCGTGGACGCCACCGGTGACCCGGAGATGGTGGCCACCACCGATGCCCAGTTCAAGACGATCTGGGATGTCTCGCCCGACGGCAACATGGTCGTCTTTGGCGCAGTGGGCGACAGGACCTCCTGGGACCTCTGGATCCTCCCGATGGGCGACAAGGGGAAGCCCAAGATCTACCAGGGGGAGCCGGGCACCCAGGTGAACGCGCGGATCTCCCCGGATGGACGCTGGCTGGCGTACGCCAGCGGAGGAGATTCGGCAAAGCTCGAAGTGTACGTGCAGTCGTTTCCGGTGCCCGGGCGCAAGGTGCGCGTCTCGGTGAGCGGCGGAGACTTCCCCATCTGGACGCGGGGCGGCAAGGAGCTGCTTTACCGAACGGGAAACGCCATCACGTCCGTGGCCATCGGAGGTGGCGCCGAGCTCGAACCGGGCGCTCCGCAGCCTCTGTTCGACCTGCCGGAGGGAACCTCGGGGTTTGGCGCCACGTCTGATGGAGAACGGTTCCTGGTGACGGCCGGCCCCAACTCCCAGCGCGACATCCGGGTCATCCTGAACTGGACCAGCCTGTTGAAGCCGTGATATCCCGAGGGGCCTGGCGAACGATGGATGCGGAGTACCTGGTCGTCGGCGCCGGGATCATGGGGCTCTGGTCCGCCCTGCTGCTGCGCGAGGCCGGCCACGACGTTCTGCTCGTGGACTCCTGGGAGCCGGGTCACTCGCGCGCCACGTCCGCCGACGAGAACCGCGTGACGAGATGCGGATACGGCGGCTCGCGCATGTACGCCGAGTGGTCGCTGCGCTCACAGAGGATCTGGGCCCGAAGGGAGAAATCGTGGGGCGTTCCGCTGTTCCATCGCTGTGGTGTTCTCTGGATGGTCACGGGCGAGCAGCACTATGCCGAGCGTTGCATGGACGACCTGGAGTCTCTCAAGATCCCGCACGAGCGACTCGACCGGGCCGTCTTCGAGCGGCGCTACCGGCAGATTCGTCCCCAGGGAATCCGCTGGGCGCTGCTCGAGCCGGAGGCGGGAGCCCTCTCGGCCCGCGCCGCCTGTCTCGCGCTGGCTGGCGCATTCAGACAGGCCGGCGGGCGGATTTTGATGGCGAGCGTGCAGCCCCCCGCTGCGCGCGTCGGAAGAACAGCCAGGCTGCGACAAGTCAGCTGCGCGTCAGGCCAGGTGCTTCGCGCCGGGCACTACCTGTTCGCGTGCGGACCCTGGCTGCCGGGGATGTTTCCGCGGCTCCTCGGAGGGAGGATCAAGGTCTCGCACAAGGAAGTCTTCTACTTCGGCACGCCACCGGGTGACGATCGGTTCTCGGCGCCCCGCATGCCGGTCTGGATGGAGCTCGGAGCCGGATGCTACGGAGTTCCGGCACTGGAAGGCAAGGGCTTCAAAGTGCATCCCGACCTCCAGGGCCGACGCGTCGATCCGACCTGCCTGGAGCGGAGAACATCGCCACGGTTCCTCGCGATGGCCCGTGAGTGTCTCCGGCGAAGGTTCCCCGATCTCGAACGGAGCCCGGTCATCGAAACACGCGTGTGCCAGTACGAGGCAACGGCCGACGACCACATGATATTCGACAGGCATCCCGGGTTTGACAATGTATGGATTGTCGGGGCCGGCTCGGGACACTGCTTCAAACACGGACCCGTGATCGGGGAGATGGTCGCCGAAGTGTTGACCGGCGGACGAATTGAGCGGATTCCATCGCCGTTGCGGCTGTCACACGTTGCCTCGGGCCGCAATTTCTGAATCGGATCAGATAACGCACACAATTATCCTGACGCGACTCTCAATTGAGTGTATAGTCGGGGGAGCACTCACTGTTCCAGGCCGTCCGCCGCCACGTGGGACATGGAGGGAAGGGGCATCGTTCAGGGGTGGTCGGTGTCTCTTTTTGGGGGTGGGTGACCGTGGTCATCGTGTTGCTGGAAGAGAAGTGCCTCTGGTGTTCCGAAATTGTCACGGGAACGATTGAATTGCGCGCTGAGAATTCGCGCACGCATGGCGATTTCGAAGATGAGCACGGAATCGACGTG
>DASROJ010000252.1:0-7762 GCA_035646975.1 Patescibacteria group bacterium | reverse complement strand
GGCGACAACGTCAGGATCGAGGGAGACACCCACGGTGGCGGCCCGATCGCGCGGCGCATCGGCAGCGGCATCGTCTTCGACCGCGCCGGCCATGTCGTGACGCTTTCCTCGGTGGTCTCGGGCGCCACCGAGGTCATCGTGCTGACGGCCGGGGGGGACAAGGTCAAGGCCCGCGTCCGCGGGGTGGACGACTACTCCGGCATCGCGGTGCTCGATCTGGACCAGGCCGGCGCTTCGCGCGAGTTCGCCCCGGTGGCCTTCGGCGATTCCGATGGCCTGAAGATCGGCGCGCTCGTCACCGCCTTTTCGAGCCCGTTCGAAAACCCCGGCAGCGCGCCTGTCTACTCGTTCGGGTTCGTCTCGGGGATGGGCGTGAGCCAGGGTCCCGCGCGCCGCTGCTCCTACATCAAGTTCAACGCCTACGCCCCGCCCGGCGCCGGCGGCGGCCCCGTGCTCGACAGCAGCGGACGACTTGTGGGGATGCTTTTCGGCGCCGGCGGCGGGCCGCGCCGGCAGGGCGAGGATCTCATCCATTGGGACGAGCCGCTGCTGCGGGACGACGATCAGGACGACGTCCCGAGTCCGGATCAGACCGAGGGCCACAGCTCGGTGAATCCGATCTGGATCCTCAAGTCGCTCAAACGCGCCGGCTCCACCGAAGGCGGCGTCGCCTACGCGGTGCCCGGCAACCTGGTGCGCCGCGTCAGCGATCAGATCATCAGAACCGGCGCGGTGCGTCGCGGATGGGTCGGCGTGAAAATCGAAGAATCGGAGCCCGGGGAGATCCGGTTGCTCGGCGTGGTACCGGGCGGCCCCGCCGACAGGGCGGGACTTCTCGCGGGAGACCGAATCATCGCCTTCAATGGGCTGGCGCTCACCACGGCGGCCCTGCTGGTGGACGGCATTTCATCTTCCGAGCCGGGCACCAGTGTGAAGCTGGGGATCGACCGGGACGGCAGGAAGCTGACGGTCCCGGTGAGCCTGGGCCAGGGGCCGGAGCCACCACCGCCACCGCGGGCCGCTCCGGCACCGATGGTGTACCGGATGAGATCTCCGGTGCTGGGCGTCGAGGTCGACACCGACACGGACGATGAAGTGCGTCAGCGGCTGGGGGCGCCGGAAGGGGTCGGTCTGCTGGTGCAGACGGTCCACGATGACTCGCGGGCCGGACAGGCCGGGCTTCAGCCGGGCGATCTTCTCGTGGAGGCTCTCGGAGAGCCGATCCGCGAGCTGGAAGACCTCCGACGCGTGCTTCGACGACAGGGGGGACGTGAGATGCAGGTCACGGTCTTCCGAAAGGGAAAGGAGCTGGTGCTGCACGTCGCGCCCGCCATCCCTCCCGTTCCGCCGACGCCCGCCCCCGCTCCGGCGCCGCGCTCTCCGCGCCGACCCTGAGTCCAGGCTCAGCCGAGAAGGTCCACCGCGACCGTGAGGATCGTGGAACCCAGGCGGATTTCATCGCCGTCCTCGAGCTTGCAGAACGCGATGAGCTGATCGTTGTGATACGTCCCGTTGGTCGAGGAGAGATCCCGCAGGATGATGGTTTCGAGATCGTGGATTTCCAGGCTCGCGTGGCGACGGGAGATCATCGGGTCGGCCAGCTGGACTTCCCCTTCCTCCCGCCCGATCACGACGAGCCGTCTGTCGAGATGATAGACCTGTCCGCGCGCCGGCCCATCGGTCACCTCGAGCGCGACGGTAATCCCCTCGGGCATCGCCGTGAGATCCGCTCCGGCAGGCTTTCCCCCGGCGCCCGGCGCGCCAGGTTTGACGACCCGCATCCTGATGGTTCCGGTGGCGGAGTCGGAAAGACTCTGCTCCTGCACGAGCTGCTTGTCCCGGGGATTCAACGACCAGAGCGTCCCACAGGGCTTGCACGCGTAGACGAGCCGTGTCGCCTTGCCCGAAAGGCGCTCATCGAGCTTCAGGTGCGCCTTGCAGTCGGGACAGGCAAGGGCGAGCTGTGCGGAACGGTTCATGAGGCGGTTTCCTTCAGCGCCAGATGGAACTTGAGCCCCTTGCCCGTGCGCGCCACGCATTGCGCCTCGAAGCTTGGGATGCCGTCGGCCTCTTCGTCCATCAGGATCTTCTCCACGCGAACCAGCGGGTAGAAGCTCAGGGAAGGCTGGATCCGCTGCTCGTCCTTCACGGAAAGACCCCGCAGCCAGTCATCGAACGACTGAAGACCCAGCCCGAACACCGAGACACCCGCGGGGCCGAGGTCCATCAACAGCCCCCAGATCTTTTCCCGGGGATCGTGAAGGTAGACGATGACGAGGGCACCGCTGACGAACGGACCCCCTGGCGGTTTGCTGGTCATAACGTGTGAAACATGGGCAGGTGGAGCGGAAAGGTCAAGCCCCGGGCGGCAGCTGCGCCTCGACCAGCTCCAGCAGGACGCCGCCGGTGGAACGTGGGTGGATGAAGGCGATCCGGCGGCCCCCCGCGCCGATACGGGGAGCCGGCTCGATGATCTCCGCCCCCTTGCCGCGCAACGCCGCCAGGGCGGCTTCGATGTCGGCCACCCGCAGACAAAGATGGTGGATCCCCTCGCCCCGCTTGTCGAGGAATCGTGCCACGGTGGTGCCCGGTCCGAGCGGCTCGAGCAGCTCCACCCGGCTCTGCCCCACCGCGAGGAAGGCGATGCGCACTCCCTCGGCAGGCACCTCTTCGGGTCCTTCCACCTCCAGACCGAGCGCGTCGCGGTAGAACCTCAACGAGGCGTCAAGCGAGCGGACCGCGATGCCGAGGTGGTCGATGATCATCGGGGGCCGCCCGTCGGAGTGAACTTCTCCAGCAGGCGGTCGGCGGCGGTATAGGGGTCGACGATCCTGCCGGCCAGATCCTCCACCATCTGATCGAAGACACCGCCCGACCCGGGCCCGGCCGCCCACTCCAGCACCCGCTGTCTTAGAAGATCGAGCAGACGTTCGCGGCTTCTCTCCCTGCCGCGCGACGCCAGCACCGCGCCGGTGGCCGCCTGGAGGAACTCCGAAATCGCCATGTGAAGCGCCTCGACTCCCTGCCCGGTCGTGGCCACCGTCCGAAGGATCCCGGGCATCGGACGTCCCGGGGTGTCGATGAATCCGAGCATCGCCTTGACGTCGGCGTGCAGCCGGTCGATCCCTTCGCGGTCGGCCTTGTTGAGCACGAAGATGTCGGGAATCTCCATGATGCCCGCCTTGATGGTCTGGATGTCGTCGCCGAGCCCGGGCACCAGCACCACCAGCACCACGTCGGCCACCCTGACCACGTCGACCTCGTCCTGGCCGACCCCCACGGTCTCGATGATGACCACGTCCCTGCCGGAGGCATCCATCAGGTCTGCGACATCCACCGTGGCGCTTGCCAGACCGCCGAAATGACCACGCGTCGCCATCGAACGGATGAAGACACCCGGATCGGTGCTGTGCCGCTGCATCCTGATTCGATCGCCCAGGACGGCGCCGCCGGAAAACGCGCTGGACGGATCCACGGCGATGATGCCCACCTGTCTGCCTTGCCTTCGGAAGCTGCCGGCCAGCCCATCCACCAGCGTGCTCTTGCCGGCGCCGGGCGGCCCGGTCACGCCGATGATCGGCGCGCGCCCGGCGCGCGGATAGATCTCCCTGAGGATCTCCCGTGCGGCGGGCAGCCGATCCTCGACGATGGAGATGGCCCGCCCCAGCGCGCGTGCCTCTCCGCCGAGCAGACGCGCGACGAGATCCGCGGTCTGCGTGCTCACGCCCTGTCCAGCAGGCTGCGGGCGATGACCAGACGCTGTATCTCCGATGTGCCTTCGCCGATCGTGCAGAGCTTCGCGTCGCGGTAGAACTTCTCGGCGGGGAAATCCTTGATGTACCCGTAGCCTCCCAGGATCTGCACCGCGTGCTCGGCCACCCAGACCGCCGTCTCGGAGGCGAACAGCTTGGCCATCGCCGCGGCCCGCGTGAGGCCCGCCGAACCGGCGTCTTCGATGCCGGCGGCGCGATAGACCAGCAGGCGCGACGCGTCGATCTTCATGGCCATGTCGGCCAGCATGAACGCGATCGCCTGGAAGCTCGCGATCGGCTTGCCGAACTGCCGCCGCTCCTTGGCGTACTTCATCGCCACTTCGTAGGCGCCCTGCGCGGTGCCGAGCGACAGCGCGGCGATTGCGATGCGTCCCCGGTCCAGTATCTCCAGCGCGTTGATGAACCCCATCCCCTCCTGGCCGATCAGGCTCGAACGGGCAACGCGGCAATCCTCCATGATCACCTCGGCGGTGTCCGACGCGCGCATCCCCATCTTGTCTTCGACCTTGCCGTGGCGAAAACCCTGCATTCCCTTCTCGAGAAGGAACGCGGAAATCCCCTTCTTTCCCTTTTCGGGGTCGGTCACGCAGAACACCACGCAGACCTTCCCCACCGAGCCATGTGTCGCGAATGTCTTCGAGCCGTTCAGAACGTAATGGTCGCCGTCGCGCACGGCGCGGCTGCGGGTGCCCCCGGCGTCGGAGCCGGCGGTCGGCTCCGTGAGCGACCAGGCGCCGAGGTAATCCCCTCGCGCCAGCTGTCTGAGGTGCCGGTCCTTGAGCTCGTCGGACCCGAACCTGAACAGGTGGCTGGTGCACAGGCCGTTGTGCGCGGCCACGCCCAGGGCGACGGCCGGATCGACACGCGCGATCTCCTCGATGATGAGGGCGTAGTCCTGGTAGGTCATCCCGGCACCATCGTACGACTCGGGGATCGTGACACCGAGGTAGCCCATCGAGCCCATCTTGCGGAAGATGTCGAAGGGAAACTCCTTTGTCTCGTCCATCCGGCGGGTATGAGGCGCTATCTCGCTCTCGGCGAAATCACGAACCGTCCGACGCAGCATTTTCTGGTCATCGGTGAGATTGAAGTCCAAGAGGCCCCCTCGGGAATCGCGTAAGTCTCAGTGAATCAACGAATTCTAGGCAAGGTCCCGATGGGTGTCAAGCGGTGGCGGTGGCGGACAGGTGCATCGCGTCGAGAGCCTTCGCGATCTCCTCCGGGCCGATCCCGAAATGGGTCACCAGGCGAAGGCGGTCATCGGCCACGGGGTTGCACAGGACGCCTCGCCGCTGAAGCTCGGCGACGATCTCCCGGTTGCGCCAACGACGCCCGGCGACTTTCACGTACACGATGTTGGTCAGCATGACGGGAGTGTCGAGGCTCAGCCCGTCCACGCCGGCGAGCCCGGCGGCGAGGTTGCGCGCATTCTCATGATCTTCGCCCAGCCGGTCACGCATCGTCTCGAGGGCCACCAGCCCGGCGGCGGCGAGCACGCCGGCCTGGCGCATGGCCCCGCCAAGACGCTTGCGCCATCGGCGCGCTTCGTCGATGAACTCCCGCGTGCCCGCCAGCAGGGAACCCACCGGAGCGCAAAGCCCCTTGGACAGGCAGAACATCACCGAGTCGAACCCCTCGGCCAGCTCGGCGGCGGGCGTCGCGGTGGCCAGGGCGGCGTGAAAGATCCGCGCGCCGTCCATGTGCAGCGGGATTTTCCTGTCCCGCGCGAGCGCCGCGATGGCGCGCAGCTCGCGCGGGGGGGTGACCGCGCCGCTGGCCAGGTTGTGCGTGTTCTCCACGATGATGACCCCCGGCCGAGTCTGAAGACCACCTGTGGGCCGCAGTGCGCGCTCGAGCAGCGGCTCGGTGAGAATGCCGTCGGGGGTGGTCACCGGCCTCGGCATGCAGCCGGAGATCACCGCCATGGACGCCAGCTCGTACTCGACCACGTGCGCCCGCGCTTCGCAGACGACCTCGGAGCCCGGTGAGGAGTGAACGGCAATCGAGATCTGGTTGCCCATGGTCCCGCTGGGCACGAACAGCGCGGCCTGCTTGCCGATGATTCCCGCGGCGACCTCCTGGAGACGGTTGACCGTCGGGTCCTCGCCATAGACATCGTCGCCCACCACCGCCGAGGACATCGCTTCACGCATCTGCGCGGTGGGCTGCGTCACGGTGTCGCTTCTCAGATCGATCAATGGATCCTCGCGAAGACTTCGTTGGAAAGCAGCACGCCGCGTGGCGTCAGCGACAGGCTGGCTCCGCGGCTCGCCAGCAGACCCTCGCGCCGCAGATCGTCGATCTCGCGGCTCAGTTCCACCGCGGGATCGAAGTCCCACCGTCGCGCGAACTCCACCAGATCGACGCCGTCGATCAACCGCAGCGAAAGCACCAGCGCCTCGCGGGCGCGCGCCGAGGCTTCCTCCAGGGTGTAATCATCCTTGAGGGGGGCGAACAGCCCCTCGCGGATCTCCTGAATCCACCCGGCCATGTCGGCGGGGCGGCCGAACCGGCGACCGCCCAGACAGCTGTGCGCCGACGGCCCGACGCCACAATACTCCTCCGAGCGCCAGTATTTCAGATTGTGGCGCGACTCGCGGCCGGGCTGCGCGAAGTTGGAGATCTCATAATGATGATAGCCGGCCCCGACGAGTCGCTCAACCGCGCCGGTGTACATCGTCACCGTCGCCTCTTCATCGGGAAGACGCTCTCGTCCTTCGCGCAGCGCCAGGGTCAACGGAGTCTGCTTGAGCGCGTCATCGGTCTCCAGCAGGTAGACCGACGCATGATCGGGCGCCATGTCCACGAGCCTGGCGATCCCCGCGAGGAAGCTCGACGACGTTTCGCCCGGCAGCCCCGCGATCAGATCGACGCTCACGTTGTCGAACCCCGAGCCCCGCGCCACCCGCACCGCCGCGCATGCTCCGGCCGCGTCGTACAACCGCCCGCGCCGCGGAAGCACGCTGTCGTTGAACGACTGCACGCCGAGACTCAGACGATTGACCCCCGCGGCGCGCCAGGCCGCCGCGCTCTGCGGGGTGACGCTTTCGGGGTTGGCCTCCAGCGTGATCTCCGGATCGCTGCCCAGGTGGAACCGCCTGCCGAACCGGTCGAGCAGCCGGGCCACCTCCGCGGGATCGACGGACGATGGGGTCCCACCGCCGAAATAGATCGTGTCGACGAGGCTCCCCGTCGCCTGGAGGGCGGCCGCACACAGATCGATGTCGTCGTTGAGCCGCTCGAAGAACTCACCGGGCGAACCGCCTCCCACCACGACGAAGAAGTCGCAGTAGTCGCAGCGCCGGGCGCAAAACGGGATGTGGACGTAGATCCCCAGCGGCATGTGAGCCTTCACGTGTAACCCTTCAGATGATCCCGAGCGAAGACGCCGGCACCCAGCCATTGAGGCCGTTGTCCAGGCTGACCTGGAACCAGGAGCCCTGCTGGTTGCGAACCCGCAGCTTGAGCCCTTCGTGGACGGTGAACAGCGTGGTGTTCTCGTCGCCCGGCCCGCTGCGTACGTCGAGCCGTTCGGCCAGCACGATCGCATGGGTGGTCGTGGCCGAGCGATACAGCTTGACGCCGAACGAGCCCGCGCTAAGCGCCAGCGGCAGAGCCAGCGTCGCCATTCCCCACAGCGCGATGCGCCGTGGCAGGGCGCCGGACATTCCGATTCGCAGCCCCACCAGGAGTCCCATGACCAGGTAGAGCACGCAGAAGATCACCGCGTCCTGATCGATCGTGGTGAGCGACAGCAGCCGTTCGACGAAAAAGGCGGTCGTCTGCGCGCCCGCCTCGGTTGTCTTGTCGGCGGTCAGGGTGCGGACGAACTCGAGGTTGGCGATGAGGTCCGGGTCGTTCGGCGCGATGGAGGCGGCCTTCTCGAACTCGAGGATCGCCGGGCCGATCTCCCCCATCTTGAACAGGGCGTTGCCCAGGTTGTAATGGATCGCCTCGGAGGTGAACCCCTGGTTCAGCAGCTGCCGGTA
>DASROJ010000251.1:0-2528 GCA_035646975.1 Patescibacteria group bacterium | reverse complement strand
CAAAGAGGGCGATCGCGTCAAGGTGCCGGGCTAGCACCCCTTTTGGCCGGCCGGCCGGAAGATGGCGGCCGCCGCGGCCTGGCGGGTTGACCCTGATGGGGTCGGCCATATATTCCCCGAATGCCTCCCCCCTCGGGCCCTCCATCGTCGCGCCCCCCTTCGCCGCGCTCCCCATCGTCGCGGCACGATGAGATCGATTCGATCAAGGCGCAGCTCCAGGCCTGCCTGAACGAAGACCCGATCAATCTCGAGTGGGCGCTCGACAAGGTCGACCGGCTCGCGTGGAGCTTCGGCAAGGGCACCTACTCCAGCCTGCTGCTGCTTCTGTGCAACCTGACCTTCGAAGAAGACGACGCGCACCGTCACTGGGACGCGATGCTGAAGCACCGGGCGCAGCTCGAAGGGTCGCTCGGGCGTGTCGTGGCCTTGAGGGTGGCCGCGATGGACTATCTGATCGGATTGAACCGTCAGACATCCCGCCCGCGTCTGCTCGAGCTCCTGCAATCGCACCGGCCCGACGACCGCGAGATGACCGACTCGATCACCGGGCTTCACACACGCCGATTCATCGAGGAGCAGCTGCCGCGCGAAGCGGCAAGAGCCCACCGCTTTCTGATCGACCTTTCCTTCGTACATCTCGAGATCGACGACTTCGCGCGCCTCACCGAAGAGCATGGCACGACCGTGGGCACCGTCCTGCTGCAGGAGATGGCCGCGATGATCAACGGGTCGATCAGGAACATCGACTATGCCGCGCGGCTGTCGGGCGCGCAGTTCGGTCTGCTGCTCACCGAAACCGATCGGATGGGCGCCTACTACGTCGCCGAGCGGATCCGGCAAAAGGTCGAGGAGTTCTATCTCGAGCGGCGCGTGGGCGGTCGTTCCTTTGGCGCCAGCGTGAGCGCCGGGGTGGCCTCGTATCCCGAAGACGCCGAGAGCGCGGATGAGCTGGCCGCCCGGGCCAGCGAAGCCTGGTTCACCGCGCGCACACGCGGACCGGGCCGGGTGGCGATCTACTATCGCGAGCGCCGCGAGTACATGCGGCTGGCGCTGGACAAGGACGACCTGCAGGTGACCCTGACACCGGAGGGCTCCGACCAGAAAGCGCCCGTGTCGTTGAAGAACATCTCGTCGGGCGGCGTGCTGTTCGAAAGCCCCACGCCGATCGACCTGGGCCGCACGGTGCATATCCTCTGCCGCAACAAGCGCGACGCGGACAACGTGCTGATCCCCGGGCGGGTGGTAAGGATAGAGAAGTTCGAGTCCGACGCAGGCGAACGCTACGAGATCGGCGTGCTTTTCGACCTGGTGGTGGAAGAGCAGCTCGAAGGGGTGATCGATTTTCTCGAACGGTTCAGCGCGGAGCCATCCGATCCCGCCGGCTCCTCAGACCCGACCCGCGCGTCTTAGCTTCAGGAAATCCCCGAACGGCATCTCTTCCCACTGTCGCAGTCGCACCCACTCGGCGAACAGCTCGCGCGAAGGTGGAATCGGACGCACGGGGCGTTGCAGGTCGCCGAGCCGCTGTTCGATCCGATCGAGCCTGTCGAGCAGCTCGGCGGCCAGACCGGCATCCTCGGGTTCGTCATCGGGCGCCGATGGCATGCTTGCCGGCATCGTCGCCGCCGCGGCCGCGGGTGCGGCGCTGTTCGCCGGGGCTGCCGACGGCACGGCCGGTCCGGCCTGCACGGCGCCTTCACCCGGCGCGATACGGTCCCAGCGGGTCGACGATCGGCGGGCCGGCTTCGGGCGCGCGCCACGGCCGACACGCAGCAGCGTGTTCTGCAGACGATCCCTGACGCTGCCATCCTCGGGCATGGTGACCCCTTGATTCGACAAGATGCCCAAATGTACGGGGACCAAGGGTGGGACGCAACCGGTCAATCGGCTCAAACCGTTGCCCTACGGGCAAGTCCGGCCGGCGCGGGGTGACCCGTCCGAGGAGAATCCAAGGGGCCCCTGGTTCTGGCCGGTCGGGCAGAAGTTCTCCGCCCGCACGAGATAGAAATAGATCTTCCCTTCAGGCGGATTCTCGATGTCCTCCGCAAGGGTGTTCGGCCCGTTGTTCGATTCCACGCAGGTGGTGCTGACGAAGAAGTCGTCCGCGCTGTCGGCTCGAAGGGTGTCGTACCAGATAATCGTCCCGCCGGGGCTCGACGGGGTCTGCCAGAACATGGCTATCTCATCGACGAACCTCAGGGAGGTTGCTTCGCCCGGCGCCGACCAGATCCGGGCGTCGTTATCGTTGCAGTCGGCCGATGGCAGCGAAGGGCACACGGCGTGCCGGTCGCCATCATTATCACTCTCCGGTGCGGAGAGCACAGGCCATTGCGGGTCGCTGCAGTTGTCGTTGATCCCGTCGCAGATCTCCGGCGCTCCCGGATACTCGGCCGGCCGGGCGTCGTCGCAGTCGCCCTGGCACTCTGTGAAGCTGTCCCCATCGTCATCGAACTCGTTGGTCCCCACCAGCGACGGCCACACACTGAGCAGACAGTCGTTGTTGAGCCCGTCGCCGCAGAGCTGCGTCC
>DASROJ010000250.1:0-3389 GCA_035646975.1 Patescibacteria group bacterium | reverse complement strand
GGCCCGCCGCTGGTGAAGCTCCAGGGTTTGCGGAGACGGTGGTACATCGCGGCATACAGAACGCTGTGGTTGGATGGATCCATCACCAGATCGACGCCACCGGTCGTGTCGTTGATCTGCAGCGAGGCGGTCCATGTCGCGCCACCGTCGGTGGTCTTGAAAATGCCACGCTCCTTGTTGGCGCCCCAGAGGTGGCCGAGCGCGGCGACGTAGACAATCTTCGGATCGTTCGGGTCGACGACCAGTCGCGAAATGCTCTGCGTGTCTTTCAGGCCGCGGTTCGTCCAGGTTGAGCCGCCGTCGGATGACTGGTAAACGCCATCGCCCCAGGACGAGCTGTTGCGGCTGTTGGCCTCTCCCGTGCCGGCCCACACGATGTTCGGATCGGAAGCCGCCACGGCGATCGCGCCGATGGAGGCGACCGATTCGCGCTCGAAAATCCCCTGCCAGCTCACGCCGTTGTCGGTCGTCTTCATGATGCCGCCGGTTCCGAGCCCCACGTAGATCGTGTAAGGCTTCTTCGGATCCACGGCGATGGAGGACACTCGCCCACCCATGTTGGCCGGCCCCACCGAGCGCCATTTCAACTGCTTGAGCAGCGGTGGGGAGATCTCCACCGTGGCAGGCGCCACCGCGGCGCGGGCAAGCGGCTGGCAGAGTGAAACGATCAGCGCGGCGCCGGCGGCCGCGCGAAACGTGCACGACAGGCTCTTCGAGTTCGGTGTCATCTTGGTCCCTCCCGGGACCCGTATGATACCGCAGGCGCGAGGCCGGTCTGCACGTGGAATATGAGGTGGTCGAATCGAGGTCAGGGCCGCTTGCGGGCACCCTTGTCAGTGCCCGTACGCTCCCACGGGGCCCTCGTTGCCGTCGCTTCCAATCCCCACGACCAGGTAGAACTGGGTTCCCGCGGCCGGTGTGAAGCTGGCGGTGCTGGCCGAAGTGGTGGCCACCAGGGCGAAGGAGGGATTCATCGGAAACTGCCCGGGAGGAGGCGACGGAACAGCCGTCGATGACGCGTAGACACGATAAACGACCGGCCCCGTCGAAAGGCAGGGATCGGCCGGCGGGGTCCAGCTCAGTGTGATCGTTCCGCCTGCGCCCGGCATGAGTGCCAGGTTCTGTACCTGCGTGATGAGGTTGCAGCTGAAGCTCGCCGTGTAGGTCGTGTTGGCGGGCGGTGTGGCGATCGTGTGGAGTCGAGCGCCGCCATCCGACCACGAGGCGAAATTGTAGGTATGGCCGTCGCCCGGAGTCTGCGGCGACAGCGCCTCGATCGTGCGCTTCAGGCCGACCGCGCCGAGGACGCTCAACGGCGCGGTGATCGGCTTGCCATCAAGCGTGAGACCGAGATCGGTGCGAGGCGAGGTGGCGAGCGTGAAGGTGCTGAGGTTCGGATAGATGTTCACGCTGCGTGTATCCGACAAGGTGGCCATCGAGCCCACCGGCGCGCCCGAGTCGGTGACGGCCATCCTGATTTCGTAATAGACGTCGGTGCTGGTCTCTCCGACGTCTTCCGTGAGAAAACTTCCGCTGCTGATGCCGGAGATCGGTCCGAGGTAGGGGTGAACGTGCGTGTTGTGGTGGAACACCACGGTCCAGGTGAAAGCGCCCGGACCCAGGACGCCGTCTTCGGGATCGGACCCGTTGCCGCTGAAGTTGATCGTGTCACCGGCGTTGAAATTCGAGCCGTTGATCGGCGAAGTGATGGCGCCGGTCGGCGCACGATTGCCGGCCACGATGCGCGTCGTGATACTCGCGTTGACATGCGTGTCGTTGACGGTCAGTGTCGCCGTGTAGACGCCCTGTGCCACGTAGGTGTGAAACGGCGACGGCGCGGTGGAGGTGCCGCCGTCTCCGAAGTCCCACAGGTAGGTCAACGGATCGCCGTCGGGATCGCTCGACCCGGTCCCGTCGAACTGGACGCCGAGTGGGGCAAGGCCGTTTGACGGCGTGGCGGTTGCCACGGCGACCGGCTGGCGGTTGCTCCCACCGACAAAGCCAGTGCGGAAAATCGTCTCGAAATTGATGCTCGCGTAGTAGAGCGCGCCATCCGGGCCGACCCGCATGTGGACGGGGAAGGGGACACCGGTGATGAACTCCTCGTTGCTGACCGGGCGGTTGTCGGCGTCCAGGACGAGCCGGTAGATGATGCCGCGCGCGAAATCCGCGTAGAAGTAGTTGCCGACATACTGGGCGGGGAAATTCCCCGCCACCATGTTGTCGCCCGCGATGATCGCGGCGCCCGCGCCGTTGTGGTTGTAATAGAAGATGGGGTAGGTGGTGCCGGCGACACCGGGCGGCGAGGGCCCCTCCACCAGCGGATGGCCGTAGTTCGCCCCCGCGATGCCGAGGTCGAGTTCCTCCCATGTGTTTTCTCCCACGTCTCCGATGAACAGGGTGCCGGTGACCGGGTCGACGCTGAACCGGAACGGGTTCCTGAAGCCGTAGGCCCAGACCTCGGGGCGGGCATTCGGGTCGCCGACGAATGGATTGCCGGGCGGGATGGAGCCGTCGGTCGCGATGCGCAGGATCTTGCCGAGCAGGCTGTTGCGCTCCTGCGCCATGGTCGGAACCCGATTGTCGCCCATCGAGATGTAGAGCAGGCCGTCCAGGCCGAAACGCAGGTTGCCGGAGTTGTGCTCGACCGAGCCCAGTGGAGGTCCCTCCAGCAGCACGGTTTCGTTCTGCAGCGTATCGCCCACCGCGGTGAATCGGGACACGCGGTTGTGAGAGGTGGCGCCAGGCACGGTGTAATAGAAATAGACGAAGCCGTTGGTGTTGAACGCTGGATCGACGGCGAGTCCCACCAGCCCGCGCTCGCCGTTGGGATCGACATTGATCGTCTTCACGGTGATCCGCTGGCTGGCGCCGGAACGAAGCACCTGGATGACGCCATGCTTCTGGATGATCCAGAGGTCCCCGTTGGGCGCCCAGTCGAATCCATCCAGGTTGAACAGGCCTGACTGGAAGGAGGTTTCCTGGAAACCGGGCGGGGTGGTGCCCGCATGGAGCAGGCACGGACAGCACAAAGCCACCAGACAGATCAACCAACGCACACACTTCGGCATGCCGATCTTATACGGCCACTCGACCCGCAGGTCCATTCACATCACGCTGACAGACCGGCAAGATAATCGATAAGATCGATCTTCGTGATCACCGCCGCGGGCCGGGCGCCCTCGAGCACGATGGCCACGTTGCCCTCCGCGAAGATCTGCGACAGCCGGGACACGGGGGTATCCGGCGAAACCGCGGCATGCGTCTGCTCGACCAGCTCCTTGACCGGCCGGTCGATGTTCGCCGGATCGTCGAGCATCGCCTTGAGCAGCCTGAGCTCGGTGATCATGCCGACAAGATTGTCGCCCGACATGACCGGGATCTGGGAG